>JAJYAE010000069.1 GCA_021779695.1 Acidobacteriota bacterium
ATAGATCAAGGTGCGCGTCTCATCGTCCAGCGCTCCTTCGGCCGGCATTGCGTACGCTCGCGAGCGCAGGTGCTCATAGAGTAGTCCCTCATCGATAGCGGTCGCCTTTTCAATTGCAGAAGGGATTGACCCTATCGCATTGCGCATCATCGCGAAGACCCGGTCTACAGTCGGCTTTGAGTCAGAATCCATATGGTTGTCCTCTCCTTAAGAACACGGAAAGCTCTCGCGGCTTCGCAGTTGGCGTATCTTGGCGCCTCGGGCGTGGCCGACTCTTCATTGCGACCGGGGCCGCTCTTTTAATACCTGCCTGGCGCAAGCGAAGAAATTGCACACGCAGGGTGTAACCAGTCGGTAATACACGGTGGTTCCCTCGCGGCGATCTCCGACGATCCCATGTGCGCGCAATAAAGCTAAGTGCTTGGAGACAGTCGACAGATCACTGCCAACAAGTTCCCTGAGCTCGCCAACCGAGCACTCGCCACGGCTGAGGCGGTCTACAATCAGCAGCCGCGACTCGTGGGCAAGTGCCTTCAGCATCCTTGCCTGTTTCGCAAACGCATTTCGCTTGTCCTTTGCCACGTCATTTCCTTTTTGGCCAATCTGTCATGTACGTGCCAAAGCAATCAGTGACAGCTGTCACATTTCGTCATTTTGCATTTATGGAATCGCTCGTCTGATCTCAGCGGAATGCAAGACCGGTCTTAAATCGAACTGCCTGCGTGAGTTGTTGGAGGGGCTTCGCAAAGGTACGCAGGAGTCGGCGCTGAATATCGCTTGTGTCCCGCAAGCCGGCCAGCCTTCTGCGTAATTGCAATGAAATGGATCGTCGCTCGTTTGTACGAATGGACAGATTATTTGATTGCCTTCGGCGACGGTTTCCTGTCAAGGAGTCAAGTCCATGATCCAGCCGTTCTTGCGAACAGCGCGCGCCGGGCGTAAGCGGGTCCCGGCTTTCCTGCTCGTTTCCTGGTTCGGAGCAGCCGTTTTGGCGCTCTGCGCCGGCATGGCTGAAACACCTCAGCCCCGCGCCGTTGATGGGCCAGGTTGTTTAGGGTCAGACCGTCCAGGGCCACACCGCGGTGCAACTGGAATGTGTATCTCTCAACGCCGTCAACTGGCAGTGCAACGTCATCTGCCCGGACTGCCATGATCTTCATGAAACCAAATTGCGTGCGATCAATCTGTGCCGACATCCACTGGATTCAGCTGCACGAGCGCTTCTCAAATACGTCCCTGGCCACTGGAAGCGCCGAGAAGATGTTGGGCCAGCCCGCATAAAACGCGAGATGCGTCAGCACCTCGGACGCCTGCTCCTGGGTCAGACCGTTATCCATCGCCTTGTTGAGGTGGAACGTGATCTGAGCAACGTGGCCCGATGCAACAAGCGCACTCACGGTCACAAGGCTTCTGTCACGCGGCGCAAGCGCCGGGCGCAGCCAGAGGTCTCGAAATAGCAAATCCGTGGTGTACTGCACAACTCCGGGCGCAACGGCGCCGAAATTCTTCTCGACAGCGTTCGCGCGTTGCGCCTCCGCCGCCTCGTCAAGCGGCAGCAGATGCGGCGAAGCCTCCGGAAGTTGATCTGTGCCGATACCACGCTGCGCAAAAATGTCCCTGAGAACCGGAACGGCGGATAAGGCACTGGACCAGCCGGAGTAGAAGGCGAGATGCGTAACGACCTCCGAAAGCTCGCCGGGTTTCACGCCACTGTCCAGAGCGATATTGAAGTAATGCAACATTCCGATGGTCTGAATGCGCGCGATGAGCACAGACACAGTGACAAGGCATCGATCCCGAGGTGTCAGCCCAGGGCGCTTCCAGAGATCGTCGGCGATCGACTTCTGCGTGTAGCTGGCAAGTGCTGGTGATACCGCCTGGATATCCTGAGGCGTCAGTGCAGAATGCGGAAGATTGGATAAAGACATAACCTGTGCTCCATTTCAGGCAGTGCGATGGATCAGTACCGTTTCCATACGACCGACCAATGCTCATCGGACTGTGCAGGGCGAATGATTAAGCGGCCGTCCTTTGTGAGTTGATAAATGCGCTTGAGATCTTTTCCAACGATCCGATCGCCGGTATTTGAACCTTGCACGTGATGGATCAGTGTGTGGCTTGCGTCGTCTACTTCATAGCTCCCGAAGGACGCCTCATAGCCGTCACGAACGTACTGATTGTTCAGTTCCTGCTCGGATTTCGGGTACATCAGCTGGACGGAAAAATGGCCGTCCTGCGAGTAGATCAGCATCCCCTTCGGCTGTGGTACGCCCGCTTCAGTCGCATTCGCTCCCGGTGACTCGATGTGCACAAGATGCCACGCACCGATCAGCCTCGCGCTGTCTCCGTTTTGTTTCTTCGCCGATTGCGCCGGAGCAAGGCTGAGGGCGGCACAAATCACCAGCGCGCCCACGTGCATTGATTTCATTCCGCATCCTCCTGCCGGCTGCAGTTTACCGGCCGACCAGTTGCTCATGAAACTTGGGATACCGCGCGCCTTCCAGCTTGATCTTTGATGAGGCATCTTCGAGAGCGCCCACTTCTTCGGGCGACAGTTCAACCTCCGCCGCACCGAGATTTTCCTTCAGCCGCTCCAGTAGAGTGGTGCCGGGAATGGGAACAATCCAGGGCTTCTTCGCAAGGAGCCAGGCAAGCGCGATCTGCGCGGGCGTGGATTTCTTCTGTTCCGCGAAAGAAGTCACCAGGTCAACCAGAGACTGGTTCGCCCTTCGATTCTCCGGAGTAAACCGCGGCACGCTGCTGCGGAAATCTGAACTGTCAAACTTTGTGTTCGCGTCGATCTTTCCGGTCAGGAAGCCTTTGCCGAGTGGACTGAACGGGACGAAGCCGATTCCAAGCTCTTCAAGAGTGGGAATGACTGTTGTCTCCGGCTCTCGCCAGAACAGCGAGTATTCGCTCTGCAACGCTGCAACAGGTTGAATGGCGTGGGCACGGCGGATCGTCTGCGCATTCGCCTCAGACAGGCCGAAATGCTTCACCTTGCCTTCCTGAATCAGTTCTTTCACCGCTCCGGCCACATCTTCAATTGGAACGGCGAGATCGACACGGTGCTGGTAGAACAGATCGATGGCATCGACCCTGAGGCGCTTGAGCGACGCCTCAGCGACCTGCCGGATGTGTTCCGGACGGCTATTCAGAGAATTCCACTTGCCGCCGTCGCTCGGATTCGCCTCCCAGCCAAACTTGGTCGCAATGACCACTTTCCCGCGAAATTCTGCGAGTGCCTCACCGACCAGTTCTTCGTTCAGGAGCGGTCCATACACCTCCGCGGTGTCAAAGAATGTGACACCGCGATCCACGGCGGCGTGGATGAGAGAGATCATCTCCTTCTTGTCCTTCGGCGGCCCATACGACCAGCTCATTCCCATACAGCCGAGGCCAATCGAGGAAACTTCCAAATTGCCTTTACCTAATATGCGTTTCTGCATCGCTTCACCTTCACCTGCGGCGGCGCCGAAGTGTCTCGTTACTTGCAAAGGTAGCGGAATCGCCAACTCGACGCTTTCCTGATCCTGCCGATCTTTTGCCTGATCCTGTCTGGCATTCAGTTTCTGTGCATAGACTCCAGCCCTTGGCGCTACGCTTGGACGAGGATGGCCAAGCGCAATGCCGAGACAAGGAAAGATACCCGATACCCCCGACCCAACAGCGGCCGCGAAGCGTAGAGAACTGGTGAAGAAGATTGCCGCTTTCGCTCCGACCGCGGGAGAAAACCCAACCGCGATTCCCGGCCTGACCCTTTTCCGCAGGATCACGCAGACCGCCTGCTATCGGGCGACCTATGAGCCGAGCCTTACTGTCTTTGTCCAGGGCCGTAAGCGCATCGATCTCGGTGGAGAAGAGTACCTCTGCGGCGGCGGATCGTTTCTCCTGTCATCGATCGATCTTCCCGTGCAAAGCCAGATCATCGAAGCTTCAGAAGACGTGCCTCTGCTTTCCATGCTCCTCCGGCTGGATATGCCAACGGTCCGGGAAGTTCTCGTTCGCGACGATCTGCCGGAGATAGGAGCAGCTTCGCACAGACGTGGACTCGCGGTCGGCGAGACAACTTCGGGGCTTCTGGGTGCATGCATTCGGCTGATCGAGCTTTTGGAAACGCCGGAGGACATACCGTTCCTGAGCCATTTGCTTCATCGTGAAATCGTGTACCGGATCCTTCGCACGCCTCAGGCCGAGCGCCTTCGTGCGATTGCGACAAGCGGCGATCTGAGCCAGAAGACGGCGCGTGCGATTGCGTGGCTGAGGGCCAACTTCGCCAAGCCACTGCGGATGGAGGAACTCGCCGACGTGGCCAGAATGGGAGTGTCAACTCTCCATCACCAATTCCGCGCGCTGACCGCGATGAGCCCCCTGCAATACCAGAAGCAGCTGCGGCTTCAAACGGCGCGCCGGCGGATGCTCATGGATGGGCTCGATGCTACGAGCGCCGCCTACGAAGTTGGCTATGAAAGCGTAAGCCAGTTCAGCCGGGAGTACAGCCGATTCTTCGGCCAACCTCCGATGCGTGACATCAAGGCGCTCAGAGACAACGAAGTGATCGCAATCGACGCGGTCTAGCGGATTCTTTGCATGTTTTTGCCTCACGATGTTCGATTTGATTTCGCTTTTTTGGGGCTTCAGCCCGCTCGCCGTCGATCTGCAAACCCTTTATCATTAATCCGAGCGCGGAAAGAGGGTCCGCAGTTCCATGCCCGAGCCAACCTTCTTCATCTCGGCCGGTGAGGCCAGCGGCGAGCACTATGGCGCCCTGCTCGTCGCCGCACTCAAAACCCGCCTTCAGACCACCGGCAAGTCCGCCAGCTTCTATGGCATGGGCGGAGACCGCATGGTCGCCGCCGGCCTTGAGCGCGTCGTTCGATCAGAAGACATGGCCGTCATGGGCATCACCGAGGTCGTCCACCACCTCCCGCGCATCTATCGTGAGTTCCGCAAGCTCAAGGCTGCCATCCGCCGCCGTCCGCCCACCGTCGCCATCCTCATTGACTTCCCAGACATCCACTTCCGCCTTGCCGCCCAGCTCCACCAGCTCGGCGTGCCTGTGCTGTACTTCGTCAGTCCCCAGCTCTGGGCTTGGAAGAAACACCGCATCCGGCTCGTCCAGAAATACATCGACGAGATGCTCGTCATCTTCCCCTTCGAAGAGCAGTTCTACCGCGACCACGGCGTCCGCGCCGAGTTCGTCGGCCACCCACTCGCCGAGCTGCCAATGCCCACCATCTCCCGCGCCCAGTTCGCTGCCGAGCATCAGCTTGACCCGGAAAAGCCGTGGATCGGTCTCCTGCCCGGCAGCCGCGCCAAAGAGATTCGCAGCAACCTGCCGGAAATGCTCAAGGCCGCCATCCTGCTCTTTCATGACTGGCATCTGAAGCAAGGCAATCCGGAGCCGCAATTCATCCTTCCGCTCGCCCCCACTCTGACCGCAGAGCAACGGGCAGAAGTCGCCGGCATGGTCGCGCGCGAGAGAGAGAACCTCACCATCCGCCTCACCTCAGACGCCCGCGCCACGCTCTTCCACGCCCGCGCCTGCATCGTCGCCAGCGGCACCGCCACCGTCGAAGCCGCGCTCATCGGCAATCCATTCGTCGTCGTCTATCGCGTCTCGCCCCTCACCTACGCCATCGCCCAGCGAGTCGTCACCGTGCCCCACGTCGCCATGGCCAATCTCATCGCCGGCCGCCGCGTCGTTCCCGAGCTCCTCCAGAGCGATTTCACCGCCGCCAACATCGCGCAACAACTCGCGCCCTTGCTACCCGATGGCAACCCCCGGCAGTCCATGATGCAGGAGCTCGCTCGCGTTCGTGCCCTGCTCGCTTCGCATCCCGTCCAGGTTCAATCCGCGGCAAGCGCTGTTGATCGGGTCGCAGAGATCGCGCTCGCTTATGCCGGCCTGGCTTCTCCCGTTCCCGAATCCGTGTCATCCTGAATCAGATACACTTCGGTCCGGCAATTTAGAATCAGTGACTCCCGCGTGAAGGGCTGCCACACCATGAAGATTGCTTTCGGTTTTAGGAACTTGTTCACGAGCTCAGCTTCCCCATCCCTCCGCTCGCAGGTCTTGGCGGGAATCGTGACCCTGACCATCCTCTCCATCGCTCCGCTCCACGCTCAGCGGCCTGAACGTGCCCGCCTCAACATCACCGCCTACACCATCGACGCCGAAATCGACACCACCGCCCACACCCTCACCGCCACCACCGTCGTCACCTTCACCGCCCCCGACAACGCCCCCGACATCAGCTTCGGCTTCCATCCCGCCCTCAAAATCACCCAGATTACCGACGACGCCGGCAAGCTCCTCACCGGCGAGCGCCTCGCCGACGGTACGATCCGCGTCACCCCCATCACGCCCATCGTCCAGGCTCAGCCCCAGCACTGGACCTTCAAGTACAACGGCGTCATCACCGGCAAGGAAGACGGCCCCGTCGAAGGCCTCAAGCTGGCCGCCATCGAGGAGCCCATCACATACCTCCTCTATCCCGCCCGCTGGTTCCCCATGACCGGCTACTTGACGGACCGCTTCACCGCCGAGATCCACATCCGTGTTCCCCAGGGCATGAAGGTCTTCGCCAGCGGCCAGCAGGGCGCATCCCACTCCGTCTCCCTCGCCAGCGGCAAGCCCGGCGACCAGTTCGATTTCAAGTGGGATAAGCCCGGCTTTCCCGGCACCGTCATCGCCGGCCGCTACCTCGGCCCCTACTCCGCCGGTCCCGGCAACGTGAAGGTTTACCTCACCGTCGCCCACCAGTCCTTCGGAAACCAGTTCGCCCAGACCGCCGCCCAGCAGTACGACTTCTTCAGTGAAGACTTTGGCGAAGCCGAGACCCCGCACCTCAACATCGTTGAAGTCCCCGACGACACCCTGCCCGCCGTCTGGGCCCCCGAGCTCGCCGCCATCCTTGGCTCCCGCGTCGGGGACAAGTCCGGCATACGCCTCCTCGCCAACACCATCGCCCACCAGTGGTGGGGCTCCGAAACCAGCCCCCAGACACTCAGTGACGCCTGGATCACCAACGGCATGTCCCGCTATGGCGAGCTCATGTATCTCGAAAACCAGAGCGGCAAAAACGCCCTCCGCTCGGCCCTTGACGACGTCGCCGCCGGCGCCCTCGCCTATGACACCATTCCTCTCTCCAGCGCAGGACGCCTCGATCCCTTCACGCCCCAGTTCCAATCCATGACCCTTGAAAAAGGCGCCATGATCTTTCACATGCTCCGCGGTGAGCTCGGCGATTCGGTCTTTCTCAGCACACTCAAAGGCGCCCTCAGCCAGTACACTGACAAGCCCATCACTGCCGACGATTTCGAAAAGGTCGCCGAAGCCCAGAGCCAGAAAAACCTCACGCCCTTCTTCGCCCAGTGGGTCGATGGCACCGGCGCGCCCACCTTCAAGAACAAATACAGCGTCTATCGCCTCGGCAATAACAAGGGATTTCGCACCATCGGCGACA
Source organism: Acidobacteriota bacterium (assembly GCA_021779695.1). Next base: position 7,470 of record JAJYAE010000069.1, read on the forward strand.
TCACGCAGGACCTCGACCTCTTCAACATGCCCGTCGACGTCCGCGTGGACACCGAGGGCAAGACCGTCAATCAGAAAGTTGACGTCGTCGGCACCGACTCCCAGTTCGTCATTGACACCTTCGGCCGGCCCCGCAGCATCGCCATCGACCCCGACGGCTGGGTCCTCAAATCCACACCCGACCTCCAGGTCCGCATCGCCATCCTCAAGGGCCAGCAGCTCGTCGCCCAGGGCGATCTCGTCGGAGCCCTCGCGCAATACCAGAAGGCCCTCCAGGCCAACCCGCAAAGCTCCCTCGCCAGCTACCGCATCGGCGAAGTCCTCTTCACCCAGCGCAACTACCAGGCCAGCGTCAACGCCTTCCGCGACGCCCTCCGCGGCGACGATGAGCCATCCTGGACCGAGGTTTGGAGCCACATTCAGATCGGCAAGATCTTTGACCTCACCGGCCAGCGCGACCGCGCCGTCAATGAATACCGTCTCGCCGTCCAGACCAATGACAACACACAAGGCGCGCTCAACGAGGCTCGGCTCTACCTCACCAAACCCTACAAGCGCCCGGCAAACCAGTAGCGCCGCCCCGGGCCGGAAAAGCGCTGCCCCGCGGCCTGCTTCGCCCTTCTTTCTCGCGCCAAACGCAAACGGCCAGCCGAATCGGCTGGCCGTTACGCTTTCCGTCCTGCGTTCGCTCTAGTTGTGTTGTGCCTGCTTTTTCGGGGACAGAACCTGCAGGTCCACTTCCGCCAGCCCCTCATGGGCCATGTGCAGCTTCTTGGCCGCCTCGTAAGACAGGTCGATGATCCGGCCCGGCTTCAGCGCGCCACGGTCCGTGATCCGCACCTCAACCGACCGATGATTCTCCCGGTCCACCACCCGCACCATCGTTCCGAACGGAAGCGTCGGGTGACACGCCGTCATGGCATACATGTTGAACCGTTCCCCGCTCGCCGTCTTTCGGCCATCAAACCGGGGTCCGTACCAGGACGCCACTCCATGCAGCAGGTCCTGCTTCTTGGCCTCGCCAGCTCCCTCCATTGCCGGCGCAGGGCTCGTCGCCGCCGGCATACTCGCCGTTGGCTTGGACAGAAGCGCATCCGCAAACACTGACACTGTTGGAAAGGTCAGCGCCGCGGCAATCAGCGCTACGCAGGTTAACCCCACAAGCACCCAAAAGTGCAAGGAAGTTTCCACGTTCACGTTGCTTGCGTTTCGTCTTAATCGCATTGGTCCATTTTACCGGCTTTACGCCAGTATCCTCAAGGAATTACAGGAGATACGTCGAATTTTCCGCAAGGAACCCTGGTAACTTCTACCCTGTTACCAAGTAAGCCTTTGCCTAAGTTCAACTTATCTTCCGCACCAATTTCCGTGCGAAATCCCGTTCTTCAGGTTGTGAGACGATCCATGCACTGTTGAGGGAGGAATTGCGCAGTGCGCCGCGAGCCCGGAACGGCTCAAATAAGATTCGGAAAGACTAGCACATATCCCCTGTGAATAACATCGGAAACCTTCCCGCAAATGACTCTGTCAAGTCCCCGCACCTTGAAAAATTTATCTAACGCATTGAAAGAAATGCGCTTAAAATCTTTCTCGGATTTGCATATTAATTCTTCTGTCCTGCTAACTTTTAACTAAGGTCAAGATAGACCTGTGAGGGGGCAGCATGCAGTTCAGCGCGGCGGGATTGGCAGTCTTGAAACAAGCGGAAGGCTTTCGGGGGCAATCCTATTTGGATGCAGCGGGTTACCCCACCATCGGCTACGGCCATCGTATCGTTCACCCAGAGTTTTACCCCTACGGCATCACGGAAGAACAGGCCTGCGTCATCCTCGAGTGGGACGTTCAGGAAGCCGAAAGAGCCGTCGAACAGCTCGTCAAAGTCCCGCTCACGCAGGGCCAGTTTGACGCACTCGTCGACTTCACCTTCAACCTCGGCGTCGCCCGGCTCGCCCATTCCACCCTGCTCCAGGACCTTAACCAGGGACGATATGATGCCGCCGCCCAGCAACTCCTCCGCTGGGATCACGCCGGCCATGAAGTCGCTCCCGGCCTCCAGGCCCGCCGCGAAGCCGAGTTTCGCCTCTGGGACGCGGCAAAAGCAAACACCACCACAGCCTCAGCCGCAGCCTGACTTCGACCCCGCCTCAGCGCACCCGCTCAGTCACTTCAAGCCGGTCCTCCGGCTTTAGGTACCCTTTGCGGCGAAACCAGTCCTCCATCGCCGCGGCAAGCCGATCCAGCGGCACACGGTGACCCGCTTCCATCAGGCCGTCACCCACCGGCAGCGTGTCGTCAAAGACTGCGTCGTTGGTAAAGTTGCGCATCGCAAAGTTGTCGATCCAGCGCTGCGGGCACACTTCGCGTGCACCGGCGCCGCTCACCCGCTGGATCGATAGCAGTCGCTCGAACATGGCTCGATATCCTAAAGGCTTGGTTGCTCGCTCGGCTCCGCCGCAGACGCCGCCGCCAGCGGCTCCAGCATCGTCGACTCGCACTTCTCGTACACTTTGGCCACTGCCTCTGGCGTGCGCTCCGGCAGGATGTTCAGCTCCTGGATCAGCAGGAAAATCCGCGGCGCCATCACCACCAGAAACCGGACCGGTTCCTTCTTCGGATTCCAGAATGTGTGCGGCGTGCCCCGCGGCACAAAAACTCCAGCGCCCGCCGGCGTCGTCTCTACCTCGTCCCCAAGCTGGATGCGAAGAGTGCCCTCCAGCACGAAGATGGCCTCATCATCCATATGATGCACATGCAGCGGAACCAGGTGATGCGCTGCTTCCGGCGATCCTCCCTCGGCACGCACTTCCATCACCACAAAATTTGTCTCGGGTGAGCCAAGCACCCGGCCTTCCTGAAGAAGAGGTATCAAAGTAGCCTCGAATGATTCAAATCTAGGGCTTTCCGCCCAGTCCATCACAACTTCATCCACCGGCAGGTGTCAATACGGATGACATTAGTACCGTTCCCCGCAGAAATGGGGCTCCATTTCCATCCGTATGTGGCATCCTACGTGTACCTCTCCGTTGGAGTTGCCATCCGGGAGAAGAAGAGGTTATTTCGCATGTTCCGGTTGATGGTCCAGTGGCTTCTGAGTGCGGTCGCTCTGATGATTACCACCCGTGTGGTGCCGGGCTTCTACATCACCACCATGACTTCCGCCCTCATCGCTGCGATTGTGATTGGTTTCCTGAGCGCCACCCTCGGCTATTTCCTCAAGTTGATTACCTTCCCGCTCGTCGTCCTTACGTTCGGTATCTTCACGATCTTCATCAATGCCGCCATGATTGTCGTGGCGTCGCGCCTGGTCGATGGATTCTATGTGTACGGCTACCAGCCTGCCGTATGGGCCGCTGCCGTCCTGGCTATCCTCGGCATCGTGATCCGCTTTGTCATGCAACCGGAATAAGAAAGCAGCGGCTTGCTACCGCGCCTTTCCAGCTTCGCCAGCGCGCCGCCCCTTGGGCTTGTGAGCATGTGTCCTGGAAGCGCTTGCGGCAGGCTTCGTTTCCGGGCTCTGCACAGCTTCCTGCTGCGCCTGGCGATGCACCGTCGGCGCCACCAGCGTCTGCGGCGTCCGGATGGCCCCTGCGCTCGAGAAGTTGCCCGGCCCCGCAAGCCGTGGCCTCACCGTGGCCGCCGGCGGATGCCCTGCCTGCGTCTGAAGATAAACACCCCAGCTGCCTCCCGTGACTACCGTAACCAGCGCTGCGGCCGCGATGCCGCGCCGCCACCCGCTGTCTGCCTGGCGCACGCCGCGATCCTTTGCCCGAGGCCACTCCAGTACCCGGCCCGTGCGCGGCTCTGCGGTAAGCAGCGCCTTCACGCGTTCTTCCAGCCCCTCCGGCGCAGGCAGGCTCGCCACCCGGCGCAACACCTGTTCTGCCTCGGCAACGCGACCCAACCCATTGACGAATTCACGGGGATCCGCCGACTTCATCGCATACTCCTCGGACGCTCAAGCAACTTGGCCATCAGGTTGCGCGCACGGAAAAGGCGGGAACGAACACTCGATTCCGTAATGCCCAGAACCTCGGCAATCTCCACGCTGGATAGCTCGTCAAAAGCGGAGAGCATCAGAGCTTCCCGCTCCTTGGCCGGCAACTGCTCCACCAGCGCCAGAACCTGCGCGTGGTGCTGCGCCGCCGCAGCGCGTTCCTCCGCGCTCAAACCGCTGGCGGGCAATACGCGCCCCAGTTCTGCAATATCATCCGTTTCCGGGCGCGTCTTGGCTCGCCGCTTCCGGTCCAGCACAATGTTCCACACAATGCGGATCAGCCACACCCGCCTGTCGCGCACCTCGCCCAGCATGGCACGATGCCGCAACACGCGCAGGAATGCCTCCTGCACAGCATCTTCAGCATCCTGCTGGTTCTTCAACACGGAATAGGCAACGCGATAGAGAGTTCCCGCGTACTCGTCGACCAAGGCCGCAAGCACGCCCTCGTCCGCGGACTGGCGCACCGAATCATCCATGCTGACGGAAGTGATTTCCATCCAACCTGCGAGGGCTGCGGAACCTGCACTCATACACCCGATTGACGCAGGCGCCTCTCGAAGTGCTCATCCCCATTACTGGCCGGTGCCGAGCCTCTGCGTGGCAATTGAGCCGGCCATGCCGTCCTTGTCCGCGTCCTTTACCTTGGCCCACAGCGCCCGCGCCTGCTCTTTCTTCCCGGTTGCGGCATACAGGTCGGCCAGGTCAAGCTGCGCCACCGCCGCCGGTACCGTCGTGGACGGCTTCGAGGCCAGTTCGTTGTAAAGGCTGATCGCCTCGTCGTCGCGACCGGTCTGGTGATAAAGACCCGCCAGCGCCAGCTTGGCCAGGTTCGCCAGGTTATGGTTCCAGGAGCCTGCCGCCGCCTTCAGTTCGGTCTCAGCCTGGCTGTTCTCTCCCAGATCCTCGTAGGTGACCCCGGCAAAGTAGTGCGCCCGCGCACCCTGCGGCAGCCAGCCATACTGCTGTGCCACTGCCAGAAACTGCTGATTGGCCGTCTTTGCCCGCTCGCTGGCCGTGGCATACACACCCTTCTGCGGCGGTGCGCCCGGAATCGCCAGAGGGGCCGAGTACGTATCCATCGCCGCACCCAGAGCCGCATCGGCTGAGGCTGTGCGCACATTCCAGAACACCAGCACTGAAACCAGCACTACGAGCACCACGCCCACGCTCACCACCCAGCGCACCACGCCCTCGCGGTGATCGCTGACCCAGCTGACGCCGGTCCTGGTAGCCTCGGCAAACTTATCGCCCTTCAGGGCATGACGGGTTTGAGTATCCACGGTGTCTCGTTATCCTTCTTCAGTCAGTGAACTTGCAGGCGGGTCCGTACAGGTTGGAGGCACAGCCACTGCAACCCATCCAGTCTACCAGCGCTGTAACATGCGAGTCCACCAGCCGCGCCGCCGTCACTTGCTCTCGCTCGACCGGAACGATAGGCTAGAGGCATGTACGAGGACTTTCACGTAACCGACCGCTGGACGAATGAAGACCTGCACTGCCGCTGGAAGGCCAACATGGTGGCCATCGCCACCCGTCACGCCGATGCCATTGATGTCCGCTTCGACGTAAACGGCCGTCCCATGTGGATTGCACTGCCCTCCGAAGCATGGGTAGAACAGAAAAAGCGCACCGGCAAGGTCATCACAGACCAGCTCGCTGCCCAGATTGCCGGCCGTTATCTCAAGCAACTCGTGGAAGAAGGCTATGATGCGCGTCGCGAGGTCTACACCATGAGCACAGACGAAGTGCTGGAACAGCTTGATGCCGTGGTGGCAGAAGCCATGGAGCAACACGCTCTTCCCGTCCTTCCCGTGATCGGCTGATCGCGGAGCTGCCCAGGTGCTTTGCCCAGTCGCCCGCTGGTTCCGCAACCCGCCTGAACCGCCCCGCGGGAGTTCCTGCGTGACCGCTTCCCTGATTCCGCTCCCGCTCCGTTTCACAGTCTGTCTCGCTTTTGCTGCCACGCTGTGCGCAGAAATTCCCCATCCTGCGCCGCCGCAGCCCTTGCCCAATCCTGCGGAACTGCTGCAGCGCGCCCTCGCCAACCAGAAGAAAGTCGCGGCTGAGCGTGAACGCTATGAGTGCCGCGTCACGGACGATGCCACTGACACAGACAGCAAAGGCAACATCAAGCGCCAGACCAACGAGGTCGATGACCAGTTCTACGTGAATGGCATCGCCATTCAGCGCACCCTTTCAAAAAATGGCAAAGCACTCACGCCCGATCAGGCCCGCAAGGAAGACGATCGGGTCATGAAAGAAACCTTGAAGTACAGCAATCCCGCCAACGCGACCAAAGAAGCCGACAAGCAGGACCAGCAGGTCGAAGACCTGCTCTCTGCCATGATGCTCACCAATGGACATCGCGAGCCGGTGAATGGCCGCAGCGTACTTTTCTTTGACATCGTTCCGAATCCGCACTTCCAGGCCAGGAACCTGAACCAGCGTTTTGCCCAGGTGATGCAGGGCACCATTTCGGTGGATGAAGAGACCGGCGAACTGATCGATCTGAACATCAGGTCCGTGCGAGACCTCAAGATTGGCGGCGGGCTGCTGGCCAATCTGCACAAGGGCTTCTGGCTGCATGTGCACAACCAGCGCCAGCCGGACGGCGTATGGCTGACCGACCTGGCGGAGGGTTCAGGCGATGCGCGCGCGATGCTCTTCGTGCATCCTTACTTTCGCTTCAAAGAGACGACCAACAACTGCCATCTCTACACCGCAACGGCCACCCAGGTGGGCGCGGCCAAGCCTGTAAAGTAGCGGGCAATATTCCCCTGCATTCAAAAAAGCCCGCGCGGAGCTTCCACTCCGCCCGCCGCCACAGGCTCCAGCAGATGCGGGCCATTGCCTTGAAGCTTTGCCACCCGCCATGCCTTCATCTCCTCAGAGGGCAATGGCTTCACCAGGTCCGCAGGCAGATGCGATGGCTGAAGAGTTGGAGGGCATCCATCATTTGCCACAATCTTACTTGCCCCCGACTCGTTCGGCTCAGATTCAATTGGGGGGACGAATTTTTCCATGCGATTGGTCATTTCGCTAAACGGATCCCGGATCGGCAGAAACCAATCAGCCGCGCACGGTAATACCGGCAAAGAAGATAACGGCGATGCCGGGCACGTTTGGCCGAAGGAGTGTGAAGACTCGGGGCTGAATCAGCCTTCGCGTAAATTTACTGTTTTGAGAACCGAAGTGCCTGAATATTCATGTTTGACTAAACATGGGTGAATTTTGCCCTCTTTATATCTATCCCCCTCTAGCAGTGCCCACAGAAAATGGCAACCGCTGGTGGCGTTGCCAAGGACATTTTGGCAGAAAGGTTGAAGGACGATGCCGAACGGGTATCCGACGAAGGAAGAGATAGCGGTTTTTCTGGAAGCGAACAGGAAGGGCAGAGGCGATAGCGAACCTCATGCGCGAAAAGCAGGCGCAGAGAGCGCAGGAACCGCAGAGCCAAGAGATTAGGGAGATTCAGCCGGGGGATATGGAGATGAAGCCGCCGAAGCAGACGAGGTAGAGAAAGAGGAAGCATTGGGACTTGAAGACGAGGAAGAGAAGCCTTGAGCAATTGCCTCATGGCTGCGATTGGTAGGTTCCGCTTTTCTAGAAATTTGTCTGAAGTGCTTTGACATCGTTGACAGGGTGCGAGGCTCCCCCGGCATCCGGCAGGAATTGGATCAAAGGGTGGTAGACGATGCAGAGACTTTGAGCAAAACAGCCTAACGCCGATTTTCTGCTGGCATTTCTGCCGGTATCGGAGGTTCTGGCTGGATATTAAGGACTTTATTTTGTGTTGGA
>JAJYAE010000070.1 GCA_021779695.1 Acidobacteriota bacterium
TGGGTCGAGCCGGTTTCGCCCAGGCGGGGAAAGATATTCGCGATGCTGTATGCATGCGCCTCTTGACGGACATCGGTCATCGCATCAAGGGCGAGAGTCACGTTGAAGCCCTGCTCGTAAGCGTGATGTGCAGTTGCCTCGACACCGCCCGACGTTGCCACTCCTGTTACGACGATCTGGGTGACGCCTTTTGCCTTGAGTTGGGCTTCCAGATCGGTTGTTGCGAACGCTCCCCAACTGCGCTTCGTGACAACGATGTCGCTCGATTGCTGCCCTAACTCAGGCAGAAGTTCGGTCCACCCATCGGTGAAGGTTTGGCTGCTGCTGCGCGCGCCCTGTTCCGTACGTCCCGGCGCGCGCCCCGCTACATTGACCAGCACAACGGGCAGGCTGTTTTCGCGAAAAGCATCGATCAATTTTCGAGTCCGCCGAACGATTCCGGAGAGCGGATGGACGAGCGGATAACCGGCTATGCCTTTCTGCAAGTCGACAACGATCAATGCAGTGACGGGATCGAGAATGGTTAGGGGCATTCCTTGTCCTCCGAAAACTCATTGGGCTTCTTTGAAGCAGGGCTGTGAGGTCAATCTTCAACGAGTTTCGTCAGCAGTCCGAGGGCCGCGCGTAGCTTTTCCTGCTCATGAACAGAGAGCTTTAGCGCGACTCGCTTCGTGAGCCAGTCTTGCCTCGCGGCGCGACTCTCCTTGAGCCACTTGAGGCATTTGGGGGTGAGAGACATCAGAGCTTGTCTGCCGTCGTTCGGGTCGGGAGCACCGTGGACGAGGCCTGCTTCCTGAAGCGGCGTCATCACCGCGCTCATGGATTGCGGGCGCATGCCTTCGGCCCGAGCGAGACCGGATACCGTAGCCGTGCCGCCTTCTTCCAGGCGAAGCACAACGGATATCTGCGACGGCGTCAGGTCGCCGTGTTGCCCTTGTTCGCGGAGATACCGCTTGATTTTGCGGAATATCGTACGGACCTCAAACGCGATTGCGGAAGCGAGTTCGGTGTCAGAGGGAGAGGCAAGATGTCTCACTGAACAAGTGTCGCATATCTACAGTCCATCTGTAAAGTCTACCTGTAAATAATAACTACATAAATGGCGGCACTTCGGCTGTGAGCGCCCGAGGAACAATACGTCACAGTGCGCTGCGAGAGCGGAGCATCGAGATCTATGGACGGGCAAGTTGCTGTAAACGGCCAACGCGCTCCCTTGGTCGAACGCGTCACGGGTGGCTCGACACAAGAGCGCGTTGGCGACTTTCCGTCAAGGTGAAACGCGGAGTCCTGCTCCGTTATCCATTCTGCGGAAGTTGCTGACTTTATAGCGCGACCATAGGCGGTGATACGTCCCCGAATTCGATCCGCGCTACTTCAGAACGATCGTGGCCGGGAGATTTCCTTGGCTGCGCGATGCTATTGCTGTGGTGATTAGTCCCTCCATTGCCGCGGGTATTAGGACGAGAAGCACCGCAGGGGACGCCCAAACGGAAATGCAGCGCAGCGCCATAGCGCTCCAACAGATAGTCGCCCCTAGCCTTGTCCACTTGGCCGCAATCGCGGATGCAGGGACGAGCACAAACGCCAGCCACAGAACAACCATGACGACCCCGCTTCTCAGATCGTGCACAGGATCTGCCCTAAAGGCCATCGTCATCACAGACACCCATCCACAGCCGAACGCAACCACTGCTGCTAGGAGCAGTAGAACCACATTACCAGCGCTGTACTTGGCGGTGAGCATTCAAATACATTGAACTATCGCGAGCAAGTCTAACAAATCGAGAACGCGTAGGGGTTCTGTCTGTATTGTCGGCCACCGTTCCCTGTGGGTGAGGCCGGTCACCAAGGGCGACTGTGGCCGACCACACGCTCAGAACGAGGACTTTCGCCGGCCGCACCATCTCAATGAGTGCCGCGAACTGTAGGCGATAATTGACAAGCCCGGTGGCCCAATAGGCCGCTAGAGACTGCTGCCCTCCGGCCTTGGCACGCAATGAGCGTACCCGATGTTTCTTTTTTGGGATGCTCCCTGACCCATACGTCGAGAGGATCAAGCAGAAGCAATGAACGGCATCTGGCGAGAGAAACTGGCCTGCAGTTCAGGGCAGACCAGCGTGGGGAACGGCCACCCGCGTAAACAGAATGGCAGAGCGATGGTGCCGGGCGGCCTCGGTGTGGTTTAAAGTAGGCGCAACGCAGGCGAAAAGCGTTCGGCCATCATCTCCTCCTAACATGCAAGCGAACGCGCACAGGCCATTTGTATTGAGTTCATCGAGTATTGCGCCCCCTTCGGCGACACGCACGAGCCGCTGCTTCATGACGTCGGCTACCCAGACCGCCCCTTCCGCATCGGCGCAGATTCCATCGGGTACAACATCTGCTTCGTCCATAATTCGTGCGACGTCTGTGGTTGCGGGAGGATTACCAAAGGCGGCCCAGATCCGCCGATTGGTCAGCACACCATTGGAGACGGTGAAGGAAGTAAGGCGATTGGCCATTGTCTCGGCGATGATGAGCGTGCGCCCGTCCTGGGTGAGCACCGCTCCATTGGGAAACGCGAGATCATGAGCAGCAATCGCAGCCGTTCCATCCGGGGCGACAGAGATGAGCACTGTGGCGGAGGCAGGCGCGCCGCCGAAGAGGTCGAATCCGAAGTTGCCCACCCAAGCGCGACCTTCGTGGTCGACCAACATATCATTGAGTTCGCCCGGGACAAGGGTCGCGAGGTCGACGTGCTCGACGATGGAGCCATCTCGCTCCCGCCGCAGTACTTTCCGTTCGCGCATGGAAGCGATCAGGAGCCGACCGTCGGGAAGGAAGCCAATTCCGGCAGGAAGGCCGGGCGTACGAGCGTAGGTTTCTCCTCCTCCATTGGCTGAAATTGCAAGTATGCGCCGAGTGTAGCGGTCGGAGACATAAAGTCGACCGTTACGCCATCGGGGGCACTCGGCGAACGAGAGACCATCAACGAGAGTGGTGAAGCCAGGCATCGTGAAGGACTTCTTCCAGCGCTCAAAAGCAGTGCGGTGCGCTCCAGGACAATCGGCCGTGCGATGAAGTCATTGGCGTCCAACTCACCGCTCCTTGCCTTCTTGCCATCGTCGAATCCAAAGAGGGGCAATGTGTGGCAAATCGATCCCTCAAAAGTGGAACCCACCACCGCAAATCAACACCTCGCCGGTTACGTAATCCGACAATGGCGAGCAGAAGAAGAGCACGGCGCCGGCCGCCTCTTCAGGGGTTCCCATCCGTCCCAACGGACAGGCGGCGGCGACAGAGTCGAGCACCTGCGGATGAACGCCGACGGGAATCTGCTTCCCCGCCATCTGAATGCTTCCTCCGGCCCTGAGCGGCTGTGTCATCCGGGTCTCAATAAGGCCAAAGCCCACTGCGTTGACATTGATGTTGTACCGCCCCCATTCCTTGGAAAGAGTCTTTGTCAGACCAATCACTGCGGATTTACCCGCAGAATATCCTGCCTGGCCGGGATTTCCATCCGTTCCGGAGATCGAGGTGATATTCACAACTTTGCGCATCACCCGTTTGCCTTCAGCAATCTCGCTTTTCGCGGTAGCGCGAAGGTATTCTGAAGCGGCTCGCAACAAGCGGAAGGGTGCGACCACATGAATATCCAGCATAGCGAGGAACTGATCGTCCGAGGTCTTTTGGATCACGCTATCCCAACTGAAGCCGGCACAGTTCACGATGATATCGATTGCATGGAAGGACTGAAGTGCTTGCTCGACTATCTGCTGAGGATGCGCTGGATCCATCAAATCTCCGCAGACTAATGCGACATGCGCGGAGTTGGGAACGGAGAATTGTGTCTCGTGCAATGCTTCCTGATCGATATCGGCCGCAAGCACGCTGGCGCCTGCTGAAGCCAACTGCTGCACGATGGCTCTTCCAATTCCGCCTCCGCCTCCCGTCACTATCGCGGCTTTACCGACGAGAGTGAATGGGGCTTGCGGCAGCCGAGCAGTTTCTCCGGTCATCGTCGCCCATTCTCCTTCAGAGCCAACCGATTGGCTTTCGCAATCAGTAGCCATAACCACAGGAACTACACAGAGGCTCGAAGTTGCAATTTCGCTTGATCCAGTTCGCCGGGTTAGACAAGTTCCTCCATCTCGATTTCGTCAGGTTGAGGCTACCTTTGTGGCAAAGATAGCGTCACGGCGAGCTTCTCCTTCACGCACGAATCGTGAGAACTGCACGCAAACAAATAAACGCACATCACCGCGCGCGCGAGCACATATCGCCGCGCTGCTGGAGATCTGAAAATTCTTCCCAAAGGAATCCTACTTGTGCATAATGAAATGCCGGAGGTTCGATTCGGACACAAGCAGGTCTGTTTCGGACATTCGCCGCATATGATGCAACTTCCCCTTTGGAACGAAAAGCGATACTCGCCCTACAAGCTGACCGCTCTTGTCGAAGTCCTCCGGGAGCAGGGAATAACACCCGATGCGAGCTTGTCAGGCACCGGTTTGTCCTCGGAGAGCCTTGCGCGGCCGCAGACCCTGACATCCATTCGCCAATACATCACGGTCTGCCAGAATGCCTTGAACCTTTCCAAAGATCCGGAGACGCCTTTCCGGGTAGGCAGCCGGATTCCGTTGTCCGCCTATGGCATGTATGGATTCGCGCTGGTATGCAGCCCGACGATCCGTGAGTATTTCCAGGTAGCAGTGAAATACCACCGTCTGGCAACGCCACTGCTATCAATGTTATGGCGCGAAGAAAAGGAATCGGTTTCCTGGGTCCTCACAATGAATCCGGCAATCAGCTACCCTAACTCGCTGGTGCGCTTCATTCTTGAGCAGCAGCTAACGCAGTTAGCAACGCATTTAAAGACAGTGGTGGAGCCCGATCGGTGCCGGCCGCTCTGCGCCTCGCTCCCCTATGCAGCTCCGCGTCATTTGCATCTTTATCGGCGCTATCTCGGATGCGACCTGCGGTTCGATCGTCCCCTTTGCGAGCTCACTTACCCAAAGTCCATCCTCTCCGAGCAGCCGTACATGGCGCACCGCCTTACTTCCAAGCTCATGCGCGATACGTGCGACCGCATCCTTGGCGAGGTGAAGACATCTACCGGTGTGGCTGGCGAAGTCTATCAGATCATTGCGTCGACTCCCGGGCACTCGCCCACGATGGAGATGGTTGCAAAACAGCTAGCGACCACTGTGCGGACGTTGCACCGCAAACTCCTTTCCGAATCTGTTTCGTTTACACAGATACTCGATGATGTCCGCTGCAACCTCGCCAAGGAATATCTCCGCTCGACGAACCTTAGCATGGAAGATATTTCAGAGCTCGTAGGGTTTAGTGAAGCTGCGAACTTCCGGCATGCGTTCCGCAGATGGACGGGGAGTACGCCAGCGAATTTTCGCCAGTGAACTGCCTCGCAGCGCTCGCCACGAGCTTTGATCGAGGGCACGATATTTGGCCGCCACTCCGGACAGGAGGGCGTCCTTTCAAGTCCTGCGTCGTGCCAAGGCGATGAAGGCCTTGCATTGTCGCGTCACCTATTCGGAAGGATTCGCGATCGCTAGAACGAATACCTCAGCGAGAATTGGATGACCCTTGGGTTGGTACTCATCGCCGTAATGTATCCAAAAGCAGACGGCGTGGGAGTGTAGCTCAAGCCAGGTTCCGCAAATGTTGGGTGATTGAAGGCATTAAAGAAGTCCGCACGAAATCTTGCGGTGGCCGCTTCCTTAGGCCAATGCACCGCGACGCTTTTGGCGAGCGCGATATCAGCAACGTCCTGATCGGGCGTCCGAAGCACGCCGTTTGGAGTGTTTCCAAAATCGGTTCCCTTGCCGTCATCACCGATCACCGCTGGAGTGGAGAGGCAGGCTTTGTTTATCCACCCAGTTAACGCTCGGTGACCGTCGGAGCCCTTGGTTGGCAGATCCTTTGCGGTGCAACCCTGAGCAAAGCTCGCGCGATCGGAGGTTTCCCCGTAAACGTTGTTGGCGTTGGTGTAGTTAATCGCGACCTGATGACCGTCCTGAAGAAGAGTAGCGGTTGAAGCTGTCCAGCCCCCCAGCGCGTTTGCCAAAAAACGATTCGAGGTCGACAGTGTGGGAAGTTGATAAACCAGCGAGAGTACGAAGCGCAAAGGCCGGATGTTTTCGTCGGGGCCATATCCGGCGCGCAGGTTGTTCTGATCACCTGTTGGACCGGTGCTGTTTGTTCCGGTGGAAAAATCCGGTATTGGGGAGAGCAATCGCGCCCAGGTGAAGGAAGCCTGGTACTGCAGGTTATGTTTCCATTGCTGCGATAGCGATGCCTGCAGGGCATTGTACCAGGCCTCGTTGCCAGTTCGCCATTGCCACATTGTGTTCGTCTCCCATCCCAGATACGGTTTGCGGAAGTTGATATTCGCAACTGTATTTGTGGTAACGCCTCGAATCGGGTGCCCTGGAGAAGCAAAGTTCGCCTGATTCATCGAATCACCCATGATGAGATGCAGGTCGCGTGCTCCGGCGTAAGTGACGTCGAGAATTGCGCCGCCCGCAATCCTGGATTGCAGACCAAGGCTGAAGTGATAGGTCGTTGGAGGGCGCCAGTTCATCGCAAAAGCAGCCATGGTGAATTCGGTGTCTGGATCGCCCGTGGGATTACCGTTTGCGTCTACGGCGCCCTGGTAAGGAATCCATTGCGGAAACGCTCCCGGATTCGGCATGGGAGCGGCATCGCTTGCAGCGCCATTGGCCGGTCCTACATTGAATGCCCACTGACCGAACGGAGCGGAGGCGGACATCTGCAGATTCATTTGGCCCTCTGGCGTGGTGTGATAGGCTCCCGCTCCTCCGCGAAGCAGGAACCGGTCAGAGCCCGGCAGCAGCCACGCGAAACCCAGGCGTGGGTTCCACACATTCTGCAGGTTGCCATTGAATCCGAAGGTGTTCTTTCCCTGTTCCACCCCGGTGGGCAGAGGTGTGGGACCGATGTAGTTGGACGCCACCAGCAGGCCCTGAAGGCTGCCGCCGGCCGGCGGATTGGGGTTCACATGTGCCAAATCCACGTTACCTCCCATTCCATTGGCAACACCAAGGTCGCCAATATGCTCAAAACGCACGCCGAGATTCAGTGTGAGACGGTTCGCTATCTTGTAATCGTCCTGGATATAGCTATCGGCATCCTTATAGCGCCAGTCGCGCGCAAAGTTCCCCAGGCCTTGCAATGACTCGTAGATGTTGCTGTACCCGGATCCGTAGATGTTGGACTGCCCGAGCAGGAAATCCGCCCAGGTGAGCGGAATCATATAGGCCTCGAAGATGAACTTCGACATGTCATCGCGGCCGTAGGCGAAGGCTCCGCCGAAAGTGAACTGGTGCTTTCCCTTGCTCCACGACAATGCATCGCTGATGTTGTATTCGTTCTCTCCGAAAGCCGTCGCTGAGGTAGTGCCCGTCTGGAATCCATCCAGGGCAATGTCAATATTTGGATAAGCGTCTTCCTGGGCCGGAACCTTCATGCCCAGGCTGGAGAAGGTGAAGGCATTGTGGTAGTACATGTTGAAGACCGATCTATGGAAGCCGATCAGAAACTGATTCACCATCGCAGGGCTCAGAGCGTACGTGTCTCCGACGGACACCACATCGAACCGCGTCGGGATAAAGAGCGGATTTCCGAGGGTCTGGTACAACACTGTCTGATCCATCAGGCCGCTCTCGCCGAAATAGCGAATCGCAATTCTGTTGCGGTCGGATCGAATGTAATCGGCATTCGTCATCCATTGGTTTTCATTGAAAAAGCCGGGCTGGCTCAACGACGCAGTGCCTTGCACCTCGAGGCCTTTCGAGGTGTCAATTGTTTGTGGATTCGGGATCATGTACTGGCCGTTGGGCAGCTTAACGTTGAATAGAGCCAACGCTTGCGGGGTGATATTCGAGCCATCTGGCTCGACCGTTCCACCGAAGGGGCCGAGGTAACCAACGTCGCCCCCAAACACCTTGCCCAATCCCGCAGCCGACCGGTCGTTGGTGAGCGGAGGAAGCTGAACAACCTTGTGGGTCGAGGGATCAACCCCGTTCAGTTGCCGTGTCCCCTGCCATGAACCAAAGAGTTCGAATTTGTTTCTGATCACCGGTCCGCTCGCGGTCAGGCCAAATTGATTTTGTCGCAGAACTCCTCTTGGAGCACCTGCGTTCTTGGTGAACCAGTCATTGGCATTCAGTACTTCATTCCGGAAGTACTCGAACATCGTCGCGTGATAATCGTTAGTACCGCCTTTCGAAATCAAGTCGACGTCGGCGCCGGCATCGCGCCCTGTAGTGGCGTCGTACTGGGCCGTCTGCACCTTAAATTCCTGGATGGTGTCAGGATTGGGCACCGGGATTCCCGCCGAATAGAACATCGAACTCTGCATGTCGTTCACTGACATCCCGTTCATTTCGAAATTGTTATCGGTTGAGCTGGCTCCCTGGGCCATGATGCTTCCGCTACCGGGAAGCGCGGCCAATGCGCCGCCGCCCCTTCCCAGATTGCTCGCATTATTGGCCTCTTGCGCCACGCCTGGGTTCAATCCAATGATCTGCGTGTAATTGCGCGAAACCAAGGGTAGGTTCTCAACCATCTCGGAATCCGTCACGCGCCCCAGTTCACTCGATTCCGTTTGCAGCTGCACGTTCGACGTGGCTACCGTAACGGTCTGGGTTACCGTGCCCGTTTCCATTCTCAAGTTGAGTGCCTTTGTCTCCGCAACGGTTACATGCACGTCGGGCATGGATACCGCTTTGAAGCCTTGCTTGGTGACCTCGACCGCATACTGGCCTGGCACGAGCAGCGGGGCCACATAGATCCCGTGATCATTCGATCGCACCGTACGCGCCTCTCCGGTGGTAATATTTGTGACTTTGACGAGAGCGCCCACCACCAGAGCGCCGGTCGGATCTGCAATTGTGCCGCTGATGGCGCCCGTGCCACCGGTCTGCGCATGGAGCGCTCCCCATCCCATGAAAAGCACACTCACAGCAAGCGCCGCAAAGCCACGGCCCAGCAGCGAGAGAACCCTATTGCACACCATCTGCATCCGTTGTAAGTCCCGCATCTGCCTTGCCTCCTCGAATGACCTCACCGAAACTCATCCCCGGAAAAGAATTCACGTATCGTAGGAAATCAAATGCAGGATGCAACAGGTCCCGACCGGACAGACTCGTGTCATCCATCGACACCCAGGCTCATGTCAAAAGGGGAGCCAGTTGTGGCAATGTTCTAAGCCGACACAAAAAAGTCCGCTAGTAACCTGTCCTGTCTCGGAGTTTGCGCATTATTATTCGCTGATCGTTATTCCTGACGAGAGACAATGGCAAAGCACAATCGCAAAATCATCATTTCCTGCGCTATCACCGGCTCGGTCCACACACCAACCATGTCGGAGTATCTGCCGATCACTCCGTCTCAAATCGTACAAAGTGCTGTAGAGGCGGCAGACGCCGGAGCCGCAATTCTGCATCTGCATGCCCGCAATCCGGACGATGGCAAGCCCTCCGGTGATCCCGCGCATTATCGGCAGATCTGTCCCGCTCTAGCCGCACGCACCGACGCAGTCATCAACATCACAACGGGCGGCAGCACTCAGATGAGCATCGAGGAGCGACTCGCCTATCCCCTCGCCGCAAAGCCAGAGATGTGCTCGCTGAACATGGGGTCGATGAACTTCTCTATTCATCCAATGGCTGACCGGATCGCGAACTGGCGCTATGAGTGGGAGAAGGCAAAGGTTGAAGGCATGAAGGATCTTATCTTCAGAAATACCTTCGCCGATATTGAGTACATCCTCGAGAACATGGGAAAGGGCGGGACTCGATTCGAGCTCGAGTGCTACGACGTGGGCCACCTTTACAATCTCGCCCACTTTGTTGATCGCGGATTGATTAGGCCGCCCTTCTTCATCCAAGCAATCTTCGGGGTCCTTGGCGGCATAGGCCCGGATCCGGAGAATCTGCTCGTTATGCGCTCAACCGCCGACCGGCTATTTGGGAAAGAGGGCTATCAGCTTTCCATTCTCGCCGCCGGGCGACATCAGATGCCCCTGCTGACTATGGGAGCGATCCTGGGGGCGAATGTGCGGATAGGGCTTGAAGACAACCTTTATCTGGGCCCCGGTTTAAAAGCGACAAGCAACGCGGAGCTGGTGCGAAAGATTCGTCGCCTTCTCGAGGAACTGAGCTTTGAAATCGCAACGCCCGCTGAAGCCCGGCAGATGCTGCAACTTAAGGGCGCTCAGAATCTCGCCTTCGCATAATAGGGATAGCAAAGCACTTCCGTAAAGAAAGACGTTGAGTGAAGGAGAAACTGAAAAATGACTTTTAAGGAGCGGCTTTTCCCATCGCCGGGATTGCGTGTGCTCATTACGGGGGGAGCGTCCGGCATTGGAGCCGCAATTGCTTCTGCATTCATCGAAACGGACGCGAAGGTCCACGTGTGCGATATTGACAACTCCACCCTTGCCGTCTTTAACGAGCGCTTTCCCGGCTGCCACACCACCACCGCTGATGTGGCTAATGAGAAGCAGGTCGCATTCGCGATGGAAGTACAAGGCAGAACCTTTGGTGGCCTTGACGTTCTGGTGAATTGCGCCGGCATTGCAGGTCCCACAGCCGGAATAGATCAGATTGAAGAGCAGGACTGGCTCCGCACCATCGACGTTAACCTGAATGGCCAGTTCCACTTCTTGCATCGCGCCGTTCCCATGCTGCGGCAATCGAATGATGCCAGCATCATCTGTATCTCATCTGTTGCAGGCCGTCTGGGGTTAACCTCCCGGACCCCGTACGTGGCTACCAAATGGGCAATAGTCGGGATCGTTAAATCGCTTGCCATTGAACTTGGCCCCCTCGACATCCGCGTCAACGGGCTGCTGCCCGGCATCGTGGAGGGGCCAAGAATGGACGGCGTTATCCGTGCCCGTGCCAGGTTGGAAGGCGTTCAAGAAGAAAGCATGCGTGAACAATATCTGAAGCGCATTTCACTGCGGCGCATGGTGACTGCGGACGACGTAGCGCTCATGTGTCTGTTTCTCTGTTCTGCGGGGGGACGCAATATTTCAGGCCAGGCAATCAGCGTGGACGGAAATGTCGAATACCTGTAGGCAGATGAGCGACAGTAGCACCCGATTCGCGACATCAATGGAGGATGACGTTGCGCGAATTTGAAAAACAAGAGTCCGTTCATATTGTGAGCGAATTGATTCGAGCTTACGCTCACGCGGCGACGCGAACTGAGTACTCAGCGAATGCGGGGAGTCTATGGAGTTACTTATGAGATCTAACTTCAAGCGGTTTTGCAACGGAGCTGGAGCTTCTATCAAAAGCGGGAGAAGCTCCTGCGTGCTCGCTTGTGCGGTGCTGGGGATAATTTATGCAACCCTGTTGAGCGCACATGCCGCTGCACAGTTTCCGCACAACAATCAATTCGTCAAGCGCGCCGGAACCCGCCTGACCTTGGGCGGCGCCGACTATCGCTACAGCGGTCCCAACATCGAGTGGCTTGGCATTGAAGCTTACGGGCCGGACGATTCCATGGGGCCGCGATACCCTTCGCGCCTTGAAGTGGATGACGCGCTCGACACCGCCCGATTGATGGGTGCGCGAGTCGTGCGCTCGCAAACATTAGGTGACAGCGTGGGATGCGACCTCTGTATCGAGCCCAGCGCCGGCGTTTTCAATGCAGCCGCTTTCAAGCCCATCGACTACGCTCTCAAAGCTGCCCATGAACGCGGACTGCGCCTCATCATCACATTAGCCGGTGACTGCTCCAACTGCGTGATGAGCGGCGAAGGGGAATACCTGCGATGGAAAGGCCAGAAGGACTACAGGCAATTCTTTATGAATCCGGATGTGATCGCAGCGTTTGAGCAGCACATTGGCGCATTGCTGAACCACAAGAATGCTCTGACGGGAATTGCCTATAAAGACGACCCAACGATTATGGCGTGGGAAAACTGCAACGTCTGCGGGCTGGGCGTACTCGGCCCCGAATTCACGAAAAACCCTGAGCCTTACGTCCGTTGGACCGACACCATTGGGAATTACATCAAGTCGATCGACAACAATCATCTGTACGAAGACAACAGCGGCTTCTTTCTCTTCGTTCCCGGTGCGCTCAATGCCAAATCGACAGACATCGTGACTGCCGAATACTATCGGCACTGGGACGCACTCTTTGGTCCCGGCCAGAAGACGACAGCGCATACATTCTCGAAGCATGCCGCGATTGTGACAGCAAGGGACAAGGTGTATGTCGCCAACGAGTATGGCTGGGATGTCACCGATTGGCCAACCCGCGAGGGATTCGAGGCTGCGTTGAAGACTCTAGAAAGCGACACGAATATCTCTGGGGATGGATTCTGGGCGCTTCAGGCGCACGCAGATAAATTCGGGTGGCAGCCGATCTCGGCTCCGGTGAACAGTGCTTCGTATTCAAGGTGGGATGAGAGCGGCCAATGGTGGTCTCTCTTCTACGGTGGAGTCAACACACTTATCAACTCGGCGCATGAGATGCAGGCGCGCGCTGAACTCCTCCGTACGCACGCGTTTGTGATGGCGGGAATGCCTGTTCCGCCGCATCCGGTGCCCGCAGCTCCCGTGATCACATTCAAGGGCATCGGCCTGGTGGCATGGCACGGCGTGCCGGGTGCAGTTGTTTACAGCGTGCAGCGCCGCAAGGGTGGCTCGTCCCAGTGGGAAACGGTTTGTGATCGGCGCGCCACAGACGCCGACACACCCTGGGTGGACCAGGGAGCGAGGAACAGCTCGTTTGCCGATTTGTTTGCGACCAGATACCGCGTGATGGCATATAACGCCGATAACAAAGCCAGCGAGCCTTCGGCAGAGCGGTAACAACCCGGAGATTGGGACCAGGAACCAATGGCTGTGCACTCTTCCCCAACGACGAAAGGTCAGGCAAGCCAACAGGCGCTGCGGACGCCGACTGTCACAGGACGCCGCGCCTGGGTGGCCCTTGCAGTCTTATGCTGCGTCTACATCCTGAATTTCCTGTCGCGCCAGCTTCCAGCCATTCTGGCAAAGCCGATTCAGGAGGATCTTAAGGTCTCGGACGGCCAGCTCGGTTTGATAGGTGGATTCTACTTCGCGCTTTTCTATTGCTGCATCTCCATCCCGGTGGGATGGTTAGCCGACAAGACAAACCGGTCGCGCATCCTGTCCATCGCGTGCGCAATCTGGAGCCTGGCCACTATGTGCTGCGGGTTCGCCGCCAGCTATGCAGGATTCGCGTTCGCCTACATGACTGTCGGCTTCGGGGAAGCTGGCGGCGTTCCGCCATCTTACTCAATCATCACCGACTACTTCCCGCCTGGCCGCCGCGGGACAGCACTGGGGCTGTTCAACCTTGGTCCTGGGATTGGGGCCGCGTTGGGCATCGCATTCGGAGCTTCTATCGCTGCGGCTTTCAATTGGAGGTATGCCTTCTTTTTCCTCGGTGCAACTGGTATCTTGGCAGCGCTGGCGGTCCCTTTGCTGGTGCGAGAACCGCGTCGCGGCGGCCTGGATCGCTCTCCTGATCAACCTGATAAGAGCAGCTCCAGGTTCCGCGACACCGTCATCATGTTCTTTTCACGGCCTTCCCTCTTGTTGGCTGCTCTCGCCTCTGGCGCCACCCAGTTCATCACCTATGGACTTGGCAACTTCACAGTACTCTTCCTCATGCGGGAAAAGGGTATGGTGCTCAAGCAGGTCGCCAGCTGGTATTCCCTCGTTGTTCTGATCGGAATGAGCGGCAGTATGTTTGTGTCCGGCCGGTTAATTGACCGTTTCACACGAGCTTCAAAGCCTGCCTACGCCCTGATTCCCGCTGCGTCGCTCGCTCTCGCTGTTCCTCTCTATCTCGCCTTCGTGCGGACCCCCTCGTGGCCCATGGCTTTGCCGTTCCTTGTAGCGACCATATTTCTGAATTATTTCTATCTTTCCTCCGTGGTTACTTTTGTCCAGGAAGAAATGCGGCCGGACCAGCGTGTCATCTCAGGCGCTCTTTTGCTTCTGGTTATGAATTTCATCGGCCTCGGACTCGGCCCTACCTTCGTCGGCGCCGCCAGCGACTTCTTCCACGCGCACCATCCCCATCATTCGTTACAGATGGCCCTTTACGCCCTCGCGCCTTTCTACCTGATCGCTATCGCCCTCTTTCTGATGTTGGCGAGCGTACTTCGAAAAGAAAACTGCCCGGTTGGAGGAATGGCCCCATGAAGTTCCTTTCTCGCCTGCTCACCAGTTCCATTACGGCGTGCATCGCTTTTGCATCTTCGCAGTTCGCCCATTCGGCTCACGCTATGTCGAACACATCCCCAGGAAGCCATGGCCCGATCATTAACGCCCCTGCCGGCAAGGTGGAAGGATCCTTCGCGGGTGCCCTGCGCGTCTTCAAGGGCATTCCTTTTGCAGAGCCCCCCACAGGCTCACGGCGATGGCAACCTCCCGCTGCCATGCCGCGCTGGTCCGGCATCCGGAAGGCCATCGATTTCGGTACGGCCTGCCCCCAGCCACAGCCGCAATTGTCAAACATCTACACGCGCGATCCCATGCCCATGAGCGAGGATTGCCTGACACTCAACATTTGGGCGACTCGAAACGCACATAACGCGCCGGTCTTCTTCTGGATTTACGGAGGAGCACTAGTCGGGGGCGCGAGCAGAGAGCCTTTCTATGACGGCACTCGGCTCGCAGAGCAAGGCATCGTAATCGTCAGCATCAACTATCGGCTTGGCGTCCTGGGCTGGCTGGCGCATCCCGAGCTCAGCAAGGAGTCGCCGCTCGGAATCTCCGGCAATTATGGCCTGCTCGATCAAATTGAAGCCCTCAAATGGGTCAGGGATAACATCGGTGCCTTCGGGGGTGACCCCTCCAATGTCACCATCGCTGGCGAGTCCGCAGGGGCTCTGAGCGTGATGTACCTCATGACCTCGCCGCCCGCTCGAGGCTTGTTCGCCAAGGCGATCTCGGAGAGCGGATACATGATCTCAACGCCCGAACTGAAGAAGGCGAAATATGGCATGCCCTCTGCCGAAGAAAGCGGTGTGAAGCTTGCCCAGGCCCTGCATGCACCGAATATTGCTGCGATGCGGGCCATGGAAGCCGATAAGCTCACTGAGGCAGCGACGAAGGCGGGATTCGCACCCTGGGGTGCGATTGATGGACATGTGCTCCCGCACCAACTCGTCGAAGTCTTCGAAAAGGGCGATCAGGCTCCCGTGCCACTA
>JAJYAE010000403.1 GCA_021779695.1 Acidobacteriota bacterium
GCCGGGCAGGGGCGGCGAAGGAGGACGCATGAGCGGACTTTCGCGAAGGAAATTGATTACAGGCGGACTGGCGGCGACGGCGGGCGTGGCGGGGCTGGCGGTGGCGGACCGGCTGGCGAAGGCGTATGGTCTGGTGCCGCCGGATGCCGGTGGCCTGTTTGGACCGGGCGAGACGCTGACCTATGCGGCGCAGAGCCTGCTGACGGCGCACAGGCCGGCGCGGGAGTTTCCGCGGAGCATGATTTCAAAGGATCCATTTGCGGTGCCGATTGCTCCGCCGAGCGATGCGTTCAAGCAGTCGCAGGCGCTGGGCTTCAAAAACTGGCGGCTGACGGTGGATGGCATGGTGGCGCGGCCGACGGCGTTTTCGCTGGCGGATTTGAAAGCGATGCCGATCCAGAGCCAGATTACGGAGGTGGCGTGCGAGGAGGGATGGTCGTACGTTGCGGAGTGGATTGGGACGCCGCTGAGCGGCGTGCTGCGTGAGGTCGGCGTGCTGCCGCAGGCGCGTTATGTGGCGTACTTCAGCGTGGAGCCGGATCAGTGGGACAGTCTCGACATGCGCGAGGCGCTGCATCCGCAGACCTATTTGACGATGGGGATGAATGACGGCGAGTTGCCGGTGGCGTTTGGCGGGCCCCTGCGCATGCGGGTTCCGATGCAACTGGGGTACAAGAACCTGAAGTTTCTGCACCACATCACGGTGACGGATTCGATGAAGAGGTTCGGCAAGGGATTGGGCTCGACGTCGCCTGAGGGTGGGTACGCATGGTTCGCGGGCATTTGAGGCGGCGGAGTGAAGTAACAAGAAAAACCCCACCGGCAAGGTGGGGTTTTTGTTGGGTGGAAGGGGCCGATGCGGGCGGGTTAAGAGAGGTGGGTGTGGGGGTGCGCGGCGAGACGGCCGGGCAGGGGAGCGGGTTCGAGGCCGGCGGTTGAACCGCTCATGACTTCAGAGAAGGCCTTGCGGAAAGCAAGCATCTCATCGGGCAGGCCGACGGTGATGCGGATGGAGTTGGGCCAGGCTGGCCAGATGCGGCCGACGAACATCTCTTTCGCGGCGAGGGCAGCCTGCACTTCTTTGCCGGGGCGGCCTACGTCGAGCATGAAGCAGTTGCTGACGGAGGGCGTGGTGGAGTAGCCCTTGCTCTTGAGCCAGGCGATGGTTTCAATGCGCGTGTTGCCGATGATCTTTTTGCGCGAGGGGACAAGGGCTTCATCGCGGAGACTGGCGTTGGCTGCAGTGACGGCGGTTATGGGGAGTGAGTTTTGTCCGCCAAGGGGAACGATCCTGGCGAGTAGATCGGGGCGGCCGATGGCGAAGCCCATGCGAATTCCGGCCATTCCGTAGATCTTGGAGAAGGTGCGAAGGACGATGACGTTCTTGCCTTGCTTGACGAAGTCGAGGGAGCGCGGTTCTTCGCAGAAGTGGATGTAAGCCTCGTCGATGAGGATGATGGTGTCTTTGGGCGCGTTGTTGACGGCGAATTCAATCTGCTCGCGTGGCGTGACGGTGCCGGTGGGGTTGTTGGGGTTGCAGATGTAGATGACGCCGGGATTGGGTGAGGCGGCGAGCATGGCTTTGATGTCGTGCGTGGCTGCGCCTTTAGGATCGGCGAGAGGGACCTTGAGGACCGGCGCTCCGGAGACCTGCGCTGCCCATATCGGCGCCTCGTATCCAGGGTCAGCGGTGACGAGGGGCTTGTCTTTGCTGGTGAAGGCGAGGACGGTGTAGTGAAGCGGCTCACTGGAGCCGGCGAAGGGAATCACGGAGTCAGGGTCGAGACCTTCCTGTTTGGCGAAGATCTGGGCTGGCACATCTTCCAGCGGGAAGAGGTAACGGCCGCCGCGGGGAATGATGTTGGCGATGGCCTGCCGAGCTGCCTCGCATGGACCCATGGGATTTTCATTGGCGTCGATATGGATGCCGATGTTGGGGTCGGAGAATTTTGGGATGGCGGCGAGTGCGAGGTGGGATTCGGTAAGGAATGGGGCGGTAGCGACAGCAGAGGCGCCCGCTGCAAAGCGGAAGAAGGATCGACGCGAGAAACCGGTGGAAGCAACAGGATCAACAGACGGCTGCATGGATGCTCCTTGAGTTGGGATGAGATGGGCGCGCAGGAATGCAAAGTTTGCGAAGGACGGAAAGAAGGCTCGGATTTCCGCGACGGATAGCGGAAGAAATGCGTCCCATGCTTCAAAGTAGCGCCGGGTTGGAGGGAAGACAAGGGGGAAACGTATAAGGATTTCAAATGAATTCGGAAGAGAGATGAAACGTGCGGGTGGAAAAGAAGAGTCGAAGCGCGCGAGATGGAGTGTGCTACACTTTGTCGAGTAAACGCTTTCTCATCTTTCAATGCGTGTCTAGGCACTCCGCGCGAGGTTGGGAAGGATGAGTTGAAGGCCGGGGAAAAAGACAGGGAAGAGTCACTATTTGTGGCTTGACAATCTCTGCAGTAAACCCATTTACTTAGTGAGTGCGTTCGGCGGTAGAAGCGGGCGCAACGGATTGGTTCAGGTGAGACGATGCTCGGATTTGCCCCACTGACAATGGCTGGAGCGGCAGGAACGCTACCGGCAACACTGGCCATGAATACAACCCCGCTGGCGCGGCTGGGGGGGCTGGATATTGCAGTGATCGCTATCTATTTTGGGATGGTGATCTGGATTGGCTTTCATCTGAAGGGCCAGTCGAACACAAGCGAAGAGTTCTTCATGGCCGGGCGAGAGATGACGGCCTGGATTGCGGGCCTGAGTTTTGTTTCTGCCAATATGGGTTCGCTGGAACTGATGGGCTGGGCAGGCTCGGCGTATCAGTACGGCATTCTGGCGACGCACTGGTATTGGATTGGTGCGATTCCGGCGATGCTTTTCCTCGGCCTGGTGATGATGCCGTTTTATTACGTCTCGAAGACGCATTCGGTCCCGGGATATCTGGATCTGCGGTATGACGGCCGGGCGCGCAGCGTGGCGGCGGTGGCGTTTGCGACCGAGATGATCTTAATGAGCGGCGTCAACATGTTCGCGATGGCCGTAGTGATGAAAGTGGTGCTCGGGTGGGACATCAACTTCAGCATCATTGTGAGTTCGGTGGCTGTGGCTCTGTATGTGGGGCTGGGCGGGCTGCGGTCGGCAATTTTCAATGAGGTGCTGCAGTTTGTGCTGATCTGGGGTGGCGCTCTGCTGGTGCCGATTCTGGGATTGATTCAGGCCGGGGGCTGGGTGGGATTGCAGCGGAAGATCCTGAGCAATCTGCACAACGACAGCTATTTCCACCTGTGGCGGGACACGGGACATTTCTCGGCGAATCCGATGGGCGTGCACTGGACAGGGATCGTCTTCGGGCTGGGGTTTGTGATCAGCTTTGGCTACTGGACGACGGATTTCCTGGTGGTGCAGCGCGTGCTGGCGGCGCATAATTTGCGCGCGGCAAGGCTGGCTCCGATTATTGGATCGTTCTTCAAGATGGCGGTTCCTTTCATTGTGATTTTGCCGGGCCTGCTGAGCCTGGTGCTGCTGCAGAATCCGGATGGCAGCCGGCGGCAACTGGTGGGTGAGGATGTGACGGCGGCGTGCACGGCGAATTCCGCCGGCGTGCCGGTGGACGCGAGTGCGTGTTCGGCGGCGATGGAGAAGACAA
>JAJYAE010000071.1 GCA_021779695.1 Acidobacteriota bacterium
CGAGGCGGAGTTTCTCGCCCTGTACAAGCTGCACGATGCGGCCGCCGAGCAAGTCAATGGAAGGAATCAGCATGGGATCCTCATGGGAATGCCGGCCTGGGCGAGCTCGGCTTTGAGTGCGCGGGAGCTGGTAACGCCGAAGTGAAAGATGGAAGCGGCGAGAGCTGCGTCGGCCTTGCCGCGGGTGAAAACATCGGTAAAATGCGCGACGGTGCCTGCGCCGCCGGAGGCGATGACGGGAATAGAGACGGCCTGGCTGACGGCTGCGGTGAGCTCGCAGTCGAAACCTGCACGGGTGCCATCGGCGTCCATGGAGGTGAGGAGGATTTCGCCGGCGCCGCGCTGTTCGGCTTCGCGGGCCCACTCGACGACGCGACGGCCGGTAACTTTGCGGCCGCCCTGGACGAGGACCTGTGCGTCGCGGATGGGGTCGACGGCGGCGGGGTCGCGGCGCGCGTCGATGGCGACGACGACGGCCTGCGCGCCGAAGCTGGAGCCGATGGCGGTGATGAGCGCGGGGTCGGCGAGGGCGGCGGAGTTGACGCTGACCTTGTCCGCACCGGCGTCGAAGACCTGTTCGGCGTCGCGCGCGGAGCGGATGCCGCCGCCGACGCAGAAGGGGACGAAGAGCTCGCGGGCGGCGCGACGCACTGTGTCGAGCAGCGTGGCGCGGCCTTCGTGCGTGGCGGTGATGTCGAGGAGGACAATCTCGTCGGCGCCTTCGCGGGCGTGGCGCGCGGCGAGCTCGGCGGGGTCACCGGCGTCCACGATGTCGACGAACTGAACGCCTTTGACGACGCGGCCGGCGTGGACGTCGAGGCAGGCGATGATGCGCTTGGTCAGCATGCGGCCTCCGGTTCGACGGCAAGAAAGTTACGAAGAATTGTGAGGCCGGTCTCGCCGGATTTTTCCGGGTGGAACTGCGTGCCGAAGATGTTGGCGCGTTCGACGGCGGAGGCGAAGGGCTCAATGTAGGTGGTGACGGCCGCGGTGTCTGCGGTGACGGGGGCTTTGTAGGAGTGGGTGAAGTAGACGAACGCGCCGGGCTGGACGCCTGCGAGGAGACGCGAGGCGGGACGCACATCGAGAGAATTCCAGCCGACGTGGGGCACTTTTTCTGTCCCCTCGGAAAAGCGTGTGCACTGTTGCGGAAATGCCGCGAGGCCCGACTGTTGCGGGGCTTCTGTGGAACCCGCGAAAAGCCATTGCATGCCGACGCAGATGCCGAGGAACGGGACGCCGCGCGCGATGGTGGCGCGGATGACAGCGGTGAGGCCGGTACGGTCAAGGCGATCGGTGGCCTGGAAGTGGCCGACGCCGGGGAGGACGATGCGCTCTGCCGCAGCGACGAGCGTGAGGTCAGAGTCGGTGACCTCCGGCTCCGCGCCGAGGTGGCGCAGGGCCTTGAGCACCGAGGTCAAATTTCCTGCTTTGTAATCGATGACGGTGACACGCATCAGAGCAGGCCTTTCGTCGAGGGCAGCATGGCGCCGAGCTGCTTGTCGCGGCTGCAGGCGACGCGCAGGGCGCGGGCGAAGGCTTTGAAGATGGCTTCAATCTTGTGGTGGTTGGAGCGGCCGTACATCGTCTTGACGTGGACGTTGGCGCGGGCGCCGCGGGCGAAGCCCTCAAAGAAATCGGTGACGAGCTCAGTTTGCAGGTCGCCGACGAGGCGCGTGCGGACCTTGGTGTCGACGGCGAAGGCGGCGCGGCCGCTGAGGTCGACGGCGGCGATGGCGAGGGTCTCGTCCATGGGCATGAGGAAGTAGCCCGCGCGGAGGATGCCGCGCTTGTCGCCGAGGGCGCGATCGAAGGCCTCGCCGAGCGCGATGCCGACGTCTTCGACGGTGTGGTGCTGATCGACATCGAGATCGCCTTTGCAAGTGAGGTCGAGATCGAAGGCGCCGTGGCGCGTGAAGAGCTCGAGCATGTGATCGAAGAAGCGGATGCCGGTGGAGACTTTGTAGCGGCCCTGGCCTTCAAGGGTGAGGCGGATGACGATTTTTGTCTCGGTGGTGTTGCGCTCGAAGGCGGCGGTGCGCGACTTGGGCTTGCGTACGTTCGTCATGGCATCTCTCTAACTGGCCCGGAGGGCGGCGATGGTGGTGTGGAGGGCTTCGACGGCCTGCTGCATCTGCTGGCGTGTGCCGATGGTGATGCGGACGCAGCCGTCGCAGCCGGGGTCGCTGGAGCGGTCGCGGACGAGGACTCCGGCGTCGCGCATGCGGCGCGTGAACTCAGCGTGCTGCGGGCCGATGTCGACGAGGACGAAGTTGGCGTGGCTGGGCCAGCGGCGGATTTGGGCGGCATCGAGCGCGGCCTCGAACTCGGCGCGCGCGGCGAGGACTTCGCCGGTGTACCAGTCGAGGTAAGGCTGATCGGCGAGCGCGGCGGGCAGGCAGGCGAGCGCGATGGAGTTGACGCTGTACGGTGAGAGGACGCGGCGAATCCACTGCATCAGATCGACGGGGCCGGCGAGCAGGCCGAGGCGCAGGCCGGCGAGGCCGTAGGCCTTTGAGAAGGTGCGCGCGACGATGAGATTCGGAACCTTCCCGATGAGGTCGAGGACGGTTTCGCCATGGAAGTGGTAGTAGGCCTCATCGACGAGGAGGACGGCCTGCGGCGCCCGGCGCGCGAGTTCGAGAATCTGCGCGCGCGAGGCGATGGAGCCGGTGGGGCTGTTGGGGTTGGCGATGGCGATGATCTTGGTGCGCGGGGTGATGGCGGCGAGGAGCTTTTCAAACGGGAAGAGGAAGTCTGCGTCCGCCTGCACCGCGACGACGCGCGCGTCGGTGGATGAGGCGTAGACCTCATACATGGTGTAGGTGGGAACGGGCAGAAGCAGCTCGTCGCCGGAATCGAGGAAGGCTTGAAAGAGGACGTGAATGGCTTCATCGACGCCGTTGGTGAGCGCGAGTTGCGCGGGCTCGACGCCTAGATAGGACGCGACGACAGCTTCGATGGGTTCGCGCTCGGGGTAGCGCGTGAGCTCGCCGGTGGAGATGCGGGCGAGGACGTCGCGGACCTTGGGCGAGCAGGCGAGCGTGTTCTCGTTGAAGTCGAGGCGGAGCGCGTCGCGGCTGCCGAGCGGAGGGTGATACTCCTTCATGGCGCGGACGCGGGCGCGGGGTGCGGGAGAGGCGGCCGCTGGAGCGTTGGTCACGAGCGGACTCCTTTCTTACGGGTTGTGCGAAGCCGGGTGGTGATGGCGGCAGCGTGGCCGGTGAGGCCTTCAGCCTGCGCGAGCAGCGCGGCGTGCGGGCCGAGGTCACGCATGGCTTGCGCAGAGTATTGCTGCACGGTGATGAGCTTGACGAAGTCGTTGACGCTGAGGCCGCCGCGGACGCGGGCCATGCCGCCGGTGGGCAGCGTGTGGTTGGGGCCGGAGATGTAGTCGCCCATGGGCTGCGCGGACCAGCGGCCGACGAAGACGGAGCCGGCGTTGCGGACCCATTCGAGGTCGGCGGCGGTGTCGACGGTGAGGTGCTCGGCGGCGATGCGGTTGGTGAGGTCGCGTGCTTCTTCGACGGAAGAGGCGATGAGGATGAGGCCGTTGCGGCTAAGGGACTCGCGCGCGATGGGATTGTCGCGGCTCTGTCGCTTTGTCTCTGCGAGCACGGCGCGCGCGAGGTCGGTGCGCGTGGTGAGGAAGATGGCGAGGGCTTCGGGATCGTGCTCGGCCTGCGCGACGAGGTCGGAGGCGATGTCGACGGGGTTGCCTGTGTCGCTGGTGACGAGGATTTCGGTAGGGCCGGCGAGCATGTCGATGGCGCAGTCAAAGGCGACGAGGCGCTTGGCGGCGGTGACGTAGAGATTGCCGGGGCCGACGATTTTGCTGACGCGCGGCAGGCTGGGCGTGCCGTAGGCGAGCGCGGCAACGGCGTGCGCGCCACCGACGCGATAGAACTCCGTGATGCCGAGCATGTGCGCGGCGGCGAGGGTCTCCGGCGCGGGCCTGGGCGAGACGGCAACGATGCGCTCGACGCCGGCGACCTGCGCGGGGATGGCGGTCATGAGCAGCGTGGAGGGCAGCGGATGACGCCCGCTGGGAACGTAACAGCCGACCGAGGGGATGGGACGCACGAACTGGCCGGTGACAAGGCCGGGGCGTGCGGCGCGGCTCCACGAGGCGGGAAGCTGACGTTTGGCAAAGGCGCGAATCTGCGCTGCGGCTGTGGTGAGGGCTTTGCGCAGCGCGGGGTCGAGTGCATCCCACGCGGCGGCCATCTCGGCGGGGGCGATGCGCAGTTGCGCCGGAGTTGCGAGGCCATCGAGTTGTGTGGCGTATTGAAGAAGAGCGCGGTCGCCGCGCTTCCGTACATCGGTGACGATACGGCGGACGGCGGGCAGCACGGTGTCCAGCGTTGCGCCGCCGCGTTGTTCGAGAGCGGCGAGCAGAGCCTGAGTCTGCTGCGCGCCGCGTCCTTTGGTTCGGATCAGCTTCATTTTCCGTCTCCGCTTATAGCACCACTTTGTTGAGCGGGTACTCGACGATGCCTGTGGCGCGCGCCGCCTTGAGCTTGGGAATAACGTCGCGTGCTACGCGCTCTTCTACGATGGTGTTGACCGCAACCCACTCAGAATTGCTGAGGTGCGAGACGGTGGGGGAGTTGAGCGCAGGGAGAACGGCGAGAACCTGGTCGAGATCGTCGCGTTTTACGTTGAGCATGAGGCCGACCTGCGATTGCGCATCGATGGCTCCGCGTAGCATGAGAGCGATCTGGTTGATTTTTTCGCGCTTCCATGTGTCGGCTAGTGCTGCTTTGGCGGCGATGAGGTGAGTCTCGCTCTCCATCACGGTGTCGATAATTTTGAGGTGGTTGGCCTTGAGCGAACTTCCGGTCTCAGTGACTTCGACGATGGCGTCCGCGAGCATAGGCGGCTTGACTTCCGTCGCGCCCCAGCTGAACTCGACCTTGACGTTTACGCCCTTCTGCGCGAAGTAGCGCTTGGTGACCTCGACGAGTTCGGTTGCAATAATTTTGCCTTCGAGGTCTTCGGCGCGTTCAAAACCGCTGGACTCGGGCACCGCGAGCACCCAGCGCACTTTGCGGCGGCTCTGCTTTGCATAGGTGAGAGTCGTAACGCTGGTGACGTCGAGACCGCTCTCGACAACCCAGTCGATGCCGGTGAGGCCGGCGTCAAGGACGCCGTGATCGACGTAGCGGGCCATCTCCTGCGCGCGAATCAACATGCACTCGATTTCGCTGTCGTCGATGGAAGGAAAGTAGGAGCGGCCATCGGCGTAGATGTTCCACCCTGCGCGACGAAACAGGGCAATCGTTGCATCCTGCAGGCTTCCTTTAGGCAAGCCGAGTCGAAGTTTGTTGTCAGCCACGGGCGGCCTCCGCTTTCTTATCTTCAATGGCGATGGGGCGGGTAAAGCAGCTCACCGTGCCTTCATGACAGACGAGACCATCGCCTTCCACCTCGACTCGAAAGAGCAGCGTATCGTTGTCGCAGTCTGTCGAAGCTGAGACGATGCGCAGACGGTTGCCGCTGGTTTCGCCTTTCATCCAGAGCTTCTGGCGGGTACGGCTCCAAAAGGTGACAAAGCCCGACTCCAGGGTCTTTGCATAGCTGGTGGGGTTGAGAAAGCCCAACATCAGCACCTGGCCGGTGCGCGCATCCTGGACGATTCCGGGCACCAGACCATCCATCTTCTCAAAATCGATTACTGCGGTGGTTTCGCTCATGACTCCTCTGGTAGTGACAGGTTGAAATGTTTATGCGCACAAACAAAAAGCCCGCGGCTTGATGGCCGGCGGGCTCGCTTGGATCCTGATCTCTCTGGCTGGTTAATTCAGTCCAGTGCAGTCCGCCGTCATGGAATGTCCATGATGATGGGTATGGCCGTGATGGCGGTGGCTCTGCATGTGTCTACAACTAATGTAGTATCGCGTGCGGGCCAGTGTCAACCGGCAATTGGCGAACTGCCGGCAGGCGCGGTCTGCGAGATCGATGCCTTTGATGTCCCGCTGGGCTGCTCGCGGAGAACTTCGATGATTTGCTGGTTGAGGCGGTTGCGGACTTCGTAACGTTCCGATGCGCGAGTGACGTATCGGACTGAGGCATCCACGCCTGAAGACGTCGGATGCATGTTGACCACCGGCGTAGCGGCGATGCGGCTAATGCTGTGGCCTCGCGCGCCCTGTCGCCACTCATTCTCCGCCAGGTGCACGTTCTGTTGTGTCTCGTCGAGCACGACCTTCAGGATGTGATCGACCTTTGCATGCAGGTCATCGGTAGCGGGAATGTTGACGGTAATTTCATCCCACATCCACTGGCCGGCGGTGGAAAAGTTGAAGTACTGGCCGCGGATGGCGTAACCATTCATGAAACTGGTGCGGCGGCCGGTCGGGAAGCCTTTATCGGCAAGGGTCTCGAGCATGGTTGTACTCATGAGGCCGACGTCAATCACCTCGCCGCCGATGCCGTTGATCTGCACCCAGTCTCCAACGTGAATGCCATTTTTGCCGATCAAGACAAACCAGCCCAGGAAGGCGAG
This sequence comes from Acidobacteriota bacterium, assembly GCA_021779695.1. Next base: position 6,509 of record JAJYAE010000071.1, read on the forward strand.
GATGAAGTCCTGCATGACGATGGTGATGCCGGCGGTGGCGAGGCCGAGGATGGTGGTGGTCTGCTGCGGTGTTCCAAAGATGACGAGCAGAATCAGGACCACGCCGATGGCCTGGGTACTCATTTCGAGGACGCTGCGGAGAGTGTGCATCTGACGGCGATCGAGCGCCGGATGGCCCAGCAGGTGTCGAATCAGCGAGTCGAGCAGGATCATGCCGAGGCCGATGAAGGCGATGAGGGCAATGGACTGGAGGATCAGGTGCAACACGATGCGGTGCTGCAGCTGCACCTGCGAGGACCAGCGGGTATAGACATTGACGAGCTGCTGGCTCGTCTGAATGCGGTCATCGTAAATGCTCAGAATCTGGCGCTCAGCGCTGCGATTTTTGATGCTGGCCATCATCGACTCGTGACTGGCCTGCTGCGCGGCGGTTGGAGCGGAGTTTGCATCGACCTTGGCCTCCAGCGCGGCGTGCTGCGCGGTCAACGTCGCGATGTCGGCCTGGGTCTGCTGGATCGCCTGCCGCAGCAGTTGAGCGCGGTCGCGCTGGCTGAACCATGCTTCAATCCGCGCTGCGAGCGTGGCGTGCCTTTTGAGGGCAATCACGGCGACCTGCGTTCCGTCCTGTGCCTGGCTGTCGTACTGGCGCATGGAGGCTTCATGCTCGGCGAGTTCAGCCTGTATCTCTGTGCTTTTGTCACCCGAGACGCGGTCCAGTTCACGCTGGGCATCTGTCAGCTCATCGGTGTCGAGCCCGAGCTGAGCTTTGGCAACGTCGAGATCGCCACCTGCGGCAGGAGGTGTTGCACTTTGCGGAGCCGCGGGCGATGCGCCGGATTTTGGCGTCAGACTCTGGACGAGAGCCTGATCCTGCTGGATGAGCTGGTGGAGCTGGGCGATTCTGTTGGAGAGATCGAGCGCTCTGCCGGTGAGAGTGCGGTGCTGTGCCTCGAGACTGGCGAGGCGCAATGCGCAGGCAAATGCCTGATCCACATCGTGGTCTGCAAGGCGTTCCGCATCGCGGGCGAACTCCGCCTCCTCGGCAGAGACCGCTAACGGGGCCAGCGCCTGCGCGGTCTGCCAGGGGCTGGTATCCACCAGTTCGGGCTTGGCGGCCGTAGCGCGCCCTTTGGAGAGTCCCGGCAAAAAGGGTAGGTGTGCCATCGCGTCGCGCGTGGTCCACGCGAAGAAAAGCGAGATACAAAGCAGCGCAGCCAGCACTACGATGGAAATAATCCGCGTCTTGTCAAGGGTGCTTGAAGACGCTTTGACGTCCGGTAATGGACCGCTCGAGGACGACATTGCCATGACTCCATTGTTACAGGAAACTTGTGCTTGAAATGTGTAAAAATTCGCGACTGTCGGCCTTTGCGCCGGATTGCTTTGCGGCGCGGGTTGCGATTCGTCGCGGAGCATTGGAGAATGCAACTATGCGCGCGCGGCTGCAAGTTGCGGTGTCGAGGATGGTAGTGTCTTGCGCCTGCGTGGCAGCCCTGTTGCAGGCATCTGCTCAAATGCAGGCTCAAGCTCAAGACCATGCAGGAGCAAGGCCGGCTGTGGCGCAGCAGGTGCGCGTTGATCTGAACCGCGCGAGCGTCGACGATCTACTAAAGCTTCCGGGGATGACGCGCACGTGGGCCGGCCGGATCGTGCGCTTCCGGCCCTACCGTGCGAAGAATGAATTGCTGGATCGCGGCGTGCTTCCCAGCGAAGTGTATGCGCGCATCAAGGATTCCATTGTTGCGCATCGCGACAAGCCATAGACGGCTAAGCAGCGCTGGATTGCGTATCTGCCGTTGCTCCGCGCCTTAGCAGCCTGCTGAGAATTACGTAAAGCACGGGGATGAAGAACAGGTTGAGGACGGTGGACAGCAACATGCCGCCCACGATGGTGGTTCCCACAGAGCGGCGTCCGAGCGCGCCCGCGCCGGTGGCGAAGACCAGCGGCAGCACGCCGAGGATAAAGGCGAAGGAGGTCATGAGAATGGGGCGCAGGCGCAATTCGGCGGCCTCGATAGCGGCTTCGGCAATGGAGCGGCCCTTGCGTCGCATTTGCTCGGCGAACTCCACGATGAGGATCGAGTTCTTTGCGGAAAGGCCGATCAGCATGACGAGGCCTATCTGGCAGTAGACGTCGTTGGACAGTCCGCGCAGCGAAACCAGGCCGAGTGCGCCCAGCACAGCCATGGGTACGGCGAGCAGGATAATGAAGGGCAGCGCGAAGCTCTCGTATTGTGCCGAGAGCGTGAGGTAGACGACCAGGATACCGAGGCCGAAGATCAGCATGGCCTTGCCGCCGGATTCGATTTCATCGAGTGTGAGCCCGGTCCACTCGTATCTCATGCCGGGCAACATGACCTTCTTCGCCAGGTCCTCCATGCCCTGGATGCCCTGGCCGGAGCTGTAGCCGGGCGCGGGTGAGCCGTCGATCTCCACGGAGCGGAAGAGGTTGTAGTGCGAAATAACGGGCGGGCCGGAACTCTCAGTGACGGTGACCAGGTTGTCAAGCGTCACCATCTGGCCGCTGTCAGAGCGCACATAGTAGCTGTGCAGATCGTTGGCGGTCCTGCGGAATTGCTGATCGGCCTGCACATAAACGCGATAGGTGCGGTTGTTGAAGTCGAAGTCGTTTACGTACTGCGAGCCCATGAAGACGCCCAGCGTCGTGGTGATCTGCGAAAGCGGAATGTTCATGGCCTTCGCCTTCTCGCGGTCGATGGTAACCAGCACCTGCGGGTCGTTTGCGGAGAAGGTGGTGAGCATTCCCGTGATGTCTTTGCGTGCGCGGGCGCCATTCACAATCTGGTGGGCCACGCGGTCCAGGTCAGAGAGTGTATTGACGCCGGTGTCCTGGAGCATGAACTGAAAGCCGCCAAAGCTGCCCACGCCGTTGACTGCGGGGGGCTGAATGATGGCAACGAGGCCTCCATCGGGAGCAAACATCAGGCTCTGCAGCTTGGGCGCAAGATCGGCCACAATGTCAGCCGCGGAGTGACCCTTCCCGCGCCGCTGGTCAGCTGGCGTTGTGCTGAGGAACATCATGCCCTGGTTGGACGCGCCGCCTGAGAAGCTGAAGCCCACCACGGAGAAGGCGCCAGCGATGTCGTGATTGCTGTAAAGGATGGCCTGCGCGCGGTCGGCCAGGGCCGAGGTGTAAGCGAGGGATGAACCGGGCGGCGCCTGCACGATGCACATCAGGAAGCCCTGATCTTCCTGGGGAATGAAGCCGGTGGGAACGTGCTGATACGTCCACACCGTTGCGCCGAGGCCGCCGACGAAGACCAGCAGGAGAAGATAGCGCAGTTGCAAGGCGACGTGAATAGCCTTGGCATAGCTCTTGGCCAGCCAATCGATGAACTTGTCGGCTCCGTGAATGAAGGCAGCAAAGGCGCGCGAGATGGGGCGAATATGCAAAAAGTCCAACTGGTGCGGACGCGCCTCTTCACCGCGCAGGAAAAGGGCCGAGAGAGCGGGAGAGAGCGTGAGCGCGTTGAAGGCTGAAATCGCGATGGAGAAAGCGATGGTGAGCGAGAACTGCCGGTAGAGAATGCCCGTGGTGCCGGGGAAGAACGAGACCGGCACGAAGACGGCGATCAGCACCAGCGATGTGGCGATGACGGCGCTGGTGACCTCTCCCATTGCGCGGGAGGTTGCTTCGTGCGGATCAGAGTGCTCCATGGCTATGTGGCGCTGCACATTCTCGATGACCACGATGGCGTCATCGACGACGAGCCCCGTGGCCAGCGTGATACCGAAGAGCGTGAGCGAGTTGATGGAGAAGCCGAAGAGCTTGATGAACGCGAAGGTACCGATGAGCGAAACCGGAATGGTGACTGCCGGAATGATGGTCGCGCGCCAGTCCAGCAGGAAGAGGAAGATGACGAGGATGACAATTGCGATCGCTTCGCCCAGGGTGACCATCACCTCGCGAATGGAATCGCCCACGACGGTGGTGGAGTCAAAGGCCACAGCGTATTCGAGGCCGGGAGGAAAGCTCTTGGAGAGATCCTTCAAGACTGCCTTGGCCTTTGCATCCACGTCCAGCGCGTTGGCGTTGGAGAGCTGCTGCACGCCGATGCCCTGCGCGGCGTGCCCGTTGTACTTGAGGCTCGAACTGTAGTCCTCCGCGCCCACCTCGGCGTGCCCAATATCCTTGAGCAGAATGACGCCGTTGGCATTGTTTTTGACGATAATTTTCTCAAACTCAACCGGGCTTGTAAGGCGGCCCACGACCCGGACCGGGATCTGATAAGCCTGTCGGGAGTCTGAGGGCGGCTGGCCCAGCTGGCCTGCGGGAATCTCGATGTTCTGCTCGGCCAGCGCGTTGACCACATCGAGCGCCGTGAGACCCTGCGCGGCGAGTTTGACCGGGTCGAGCCAGACACGCATGGCATATTTGCGCTCGCCGAAGATCTCCACATCGCCTACGCCGGGCACGCGCTTGATGGCGTCTTTGACGTAGACGTCGAGATAGTTGGAGATGAACTCGTTTGAGTAGCGTCCGTCGCGGGTGAAGAAGCCGGCGCCGAAGACGAAGTTGCTGTTGGCCTTGCTGATGCTGATGCCGGTTGCATTGACCGCTGCGGGCAGGCGCCCGGTCACGCTGGCCACGCGGTTCTGCACGTCCACCGCTGCGATATTGAGGTCGTAGCCGGTCTGGAAGGTGACTGAAATCTGGCTCGTTCCGTTGTTGGTGCTGGAAGAGCTGATGTACCGCATGCCCTCGACGCCGTTGATGGACTCCTCGAGGGGAATGGTAACGGCCTTTTCCACGGTGTCTGCATTGGCGCCCACGTAATTGGTGGTGACGCCGACCATCGGCGGAGCCAGGTTGGGGTACATGGAAATGGGCAGAGATGGAATGGAGATGGCGCCAGCCAGGATGATCATAAGCGCGCAAACCGTGGCGAAGACTGGCCGACGAATGAAGAAATCAACAAACAATTGAAGCCTTCTTTCCTGTGTGCTGTAAGCAGGCGCGGCTTTCTCGGCTCTGCTTCATGCACTTTCGAAGTGGTTCTACCGGATGCCGCGCGCGCTCAGGCGCCCAGGAGAAGAACCGGCATTCCATTGACGAGAAACTGCGTGCTGGACACAATCACGTTGTCGCCTGGGCTTAGCCCTGAGAGCACCGAGTAGGAGTTCCCTACCGTCTCCCCGAGCGTGACCGGCGTTTCCGCCGCGACCATGTGTCCGTTCACCTGGCGCGCGACAAAGACGAAGCTCTGGCCGCCCTGGCGGGTAACTGCGAGCACCGGAATGACAGCCATGGGCGCGCTGCTCCAGATGACGCGGGCCTTGACCATTTGCGCATTGCGCATGATTTCCTCAGAGGAGTGCACGGGCGCCTTGACCAGGATTCCCTGCAGGGTCGGGTCTACCTGGGGTGAGAGAAAGTCGACGCGCGTCTTGTCCAGCAGCTTGCCGTTGGTGTCTGAGATCTCAACATTCAGCCCCAGGCGCACCTGACTGGCGCGGTCGGTGGGCACATAAATATAGGCTTCCAGATCGCCCACTTCGTCCACGGTGGTGAGCATGGTGCTCGATGAGACGTAGTCGCCCACGTGGACCGGGATGTCGCCCACGATGCCGTCGAACGGCGCGCGGATGGTGTAGTAGGCCAACTGCTCTTCCTGGGTTTTGCGCAGTGCGACCGCCGCCTCGTAGTCCGCCTTCGAGTTGTTGTAGGCCTGCTGCTCCTGGTCGTAGGCGTCGCGGCTGGTGACCCCTGCGTCGAAAAGTTTGTGCTGCCGCTCGAGTTCAATGGCGTTGTAGTCAAACAGAGCTTTCTTCTGCTGCTCAGTGGCGCGCTGGGCCTGCACGGTAGCCAGTTGCGGCTGCGCGTCAATCGACATCATCGGCTGGCCGGACCGGACGCGCTCCCCTGAGCGAACCAGAATCTGCGTGAGCCGGCCGCTCACCTGCGGCTGCAGGGTAGCCGAGCGGCGCGACTTGATGGTGGCCACGTACTGGCTGCTTTGCGCGACCGGCGCAAGGACCACAGCGAAAGTCTTCACCGGCATGGCTTGCATGCGAGCGCCTGCCGCCGGATCAGCCTGCTTTTGCTGGCAGCCACTCGCCAACGTCAAAATACCTGCACAATAGATACTAAAAATGCGTTTCAACGCAATATCCCTCGCTTGCTGCTTTCATGGTGTTCTGGATCACCTGCAGGACTGGGTTGCAGAAATTGCAAGCCTGGCCGGTTACGATCCCGCGGCGGCTTCCGGCAATTCGATTTTCAGAAACAGATACGCTCTTATCTGACGCCCGGTTCAGCCCGAATGTCGCAAAAAACTTAGCGGAGGTGCGGTTGCCGGGGAAAAGCCAGCATCATGCCTGTTCACCGCGGAAGGCAATTAGGTTAAAGGTCTTCCTCGCGTCGAAGGCATCCACCGATTCAGTCTTCTTCAGCCAGCTCACCGCAGGGCAGGAATGGGTTAGAAAAGCACAGCAAAAGGGGGCCGGCGACAAGGACGGAACTTTGACACTACTCCGTTGAGTTGATAGCCTCGTAGATGGGCGTGTCCGGCTAACCTCAGGTTTCCACTCACCCTTGCGTCCCCGTCGTCTAGCCCGGCCTAGGACACCGCCCTTTCACGGCGATAACACGGGTTCAAATCCCGTCGGGGACGCCAATCAAATCAATACGTTACGAGACGACCTCTGAGGTGACCCAGATTATGGTAACGTCTCGGTAACGTATCTGCATCCCTCCAACTATCACAGACGTATCTGCAACGTGTTAGGAGTCGTGGGTGTGATCGCCCCACAGTTTGTCGAGCAGTGCCTTATTCGATTACGCTTGCCGTCAGAGCACAGTTGATCTTATTTGACTTATGCTTCGAGGCGCACACAAGATCGAGTGCGGAAGCGAGTCGGGGTAAAGAATGCAACCGACAGATGCCCAATGGATTCGGGAGCGGCGAGTGGCGCTTGGATTGACACAGGCGCAGATAGCTTCGCAACTGGGCGTCTCCCAAGCAGCCGTTTCGAATTGGGAGAACGGTCAGAGCTCCCCAGATCTCGCAGCTACAAATGCGCTAGTGACGATTCTTGGGATGGAGAGTCCTTCGGAATCTGAAGCTTTAAATATCGCACCAAGTTCGGACACAAAAATTGTTGAGATCGAGGGCCTCGATGTTGATCAATCTGACGGCTGGGGCGACTATCCGCTCGATTCGGTATTTGTGCGAACCGACCAACGAACAGTTGCAGAAGTCGTAAAGCGGATTAACGCGGACCGGTACGATCTGAATCCGGAATTCCAGCGAGACTTTGTGTGGCCGATCGATAAGCAATCCCGCCTGGTGGAGTCCTGCATAATGCGAATTCCACTCCCGGTTTTGTACGTCGCTGAAGCCAGCGACGGCAGGATCATCGTTGTTGATGGCTTGCAGCGTCTGACAACTTTCAAACGCTTCCTCGGAAATGAATTCAAGCTCAATTTCGCCGTTTCAGAAGATGGGAAAACCCATCCCCTGCAAGGACTTGATTTTGAACACCTTGATCTCAAGCTTCAAGAACGTGTCGAAGACACTCAATTGACGCTCTACATTTTGGATTCGAAGGCGCCCGAACGCGCAAAACTAGACATCTTTGACCGCGTCAACAGCGGGGAACCTCTCACCCGACAGCAAATGCGTAACTGCCTCTACAACGGTCCTGCGACCCTCTGGCTGAGAGAACGGGCGAATAGTGATCTGTTCACAAAAGCGACAGGCGGTTCGCTTGACTCAAAGAAAATGCGGGATCGAGAGGCAATCAATCGATTCTGCGCGTTCTCCATCCTCGGGCGTGGGTCCTATCGAAGCGGTGATATGGACCGCTTTTTAGCCGAGGCACTGGATAGACTAAACCGGATGACCGAAAATGACCGAATCGCTCTCACAAACAAATTCGACCGCGCAATGGAATTCAATTTCGATCTTTTTGGACGGCACGCATTTCGCAAGTCTCTCGCCTATTCTGCAGGCGCAAATAGATCTGTATTGAATATCGCCCTGTTCGACGTGTGTAGCGTCGTGCTTCCAGGCGTGCTCGATCCGTCTGACAGCGCACCTGAGCCGGCTCGTATTACTTCCGCGATGGCGCAACTACTGGAAAACGGTGACTTCGTCCATGCAATTACATATTCAACCAACAGTCGCGTCCAAGTGCAAACTAGATTCTCTCTAATGGAGAACCTAGTACATGAGGTGACGACATGATCCGGGCGATCCACATCCAGAACCTCAAGTGCTTTGACTCCCTTTCAATCGAGCTCGCTCCCCTGACGATCTTGAGTGGCTTTAATTCCGCGGGAAAATCAACAACTCTGCAGGCTCTTTTGCTTCTTTCGCAGACGCTCTCTGGAAACCACCTAGGACCGTCATTGGATTTAAATGGGGCTCTGGTCACATTGGGAACACCTGCGGACGTGCTCGGAACTGCAGGTGCCGCCTCTCCACTGACGCTTGGGCTGGGCTTTGGTGAAGGACGGGAGGTTAACTGGAGTTTCAATCTCTCCGGGGATCGACGCTTCCTTAAGGCAAACGAGCTCCTCATTCAGAACGGCGCCTCAGTATTGAGGCTGGATGGGGCAACGCTCACAGGACTGTTTCCTCGCGAGCAGGATGAATTGGCGACTATAGCCTCAGTTGAG
>JAJYAE010000072.1 GCA_021779695.1 Acidobacteriota bacterium
TCACTTTCAGCAGGTGGCGCAGGCCATCATGACCACGGACACAACAGAAAAGACTGCCTTCGCGCGCCTGGAGGTTGAAGGCAAAGAGGTGCGGATTGCCGCGCTCGGCAAGGGCGCAGGCATGATCCATCCGCAACTTGTGCCCCACGCCACGATGCTGGTTTACATTCTGACCGATGCGGCCATATCTCCAGTTGTTCTCGACCAGTACCTGCGGCAGGCAGTGGAGGTGAGCTTTAATCGGATTTCGGTTGACGGCGATACGTCAACCAATGACACCGTGCTCCTGCTGGCGAGCGGCGCAAGCGGCGCCGCAGTGGATGCAGGCAACACGCAGTTTGCCGCAGCGCTCAAGCAGGTGTGCACCGCGCTGGCCAAACAGATTGTGGCCGATGGCGAGGGCATAACGCACGTTGTGGAATTGCGCATTGAGGGCGCGGCATCCGACGCAGATGCCTTGCGTGCGGCAAAGGCCATTGCCCACTCACCCCTGGTAAAGACCGCCTGGGCGGGATGCGATCCAAATTGGGGCCGCCTGATGGCGGCAATTGGCTATTCCGGAGCAGACATCGACCCGGAGCGCATCGACATCTGGTTTGGTGATCTCCGCATTTGCCGCGACGGCGGGCGCGCGACGGAGTTCGATGAGGCTGCGGCGCACAAATATCTCCAGCAATCGCAGTACTCCATCCGCATCCATCTTCACCGCGGCGAAGGCTGCTGCGTCTTTTGGACGACGGACCTGACGCATGAGTACATCCGCATCAATGCAGACTATTCGACCTAGCCGATTGCGTTCTCGCGGGACTCGCTTCCTGCGTTGGTGTGCGTTGTGGGCAGGATAATTTCAAGATGAGGTTGTGGCGCCGATGACGCCCGGAAGCAAATTGCAAGCTCGCCCTGCAAAGGCCGCAGACGGCAAGTTCTCTCTGATTCCTAACGAAAAGCTGCTCGCCATCTACGCATCGATGCGAACGGCGCGGCTTTTGGGCGAGCACCTTGCGGCTCACCCACCGGCGCGTCGCGCTTCCGATGGAAAACTGCGTCGTGGGCTCGAGGCAATGCTTGCCTCCCTGACGATTGATCTGGAGAGCGGCGACGCGTTGAGCCTCGCCCCGGAGGTTTCAGCCGCAGGCATTCTGAAAGGCCTGCCACTGCGAACTGTATTGCAGCAGCCAAAGTTAACGAAGCGCGCAGGATTGCGAGCGGACCGAGATACCGCAGGCGCGGGAATGCACGGACTTCTGCCGCAATCGGCGGACATCACGGCGCAACTGCAAATGGCTTGCGGTGCCGCGTTCGCGTGGAAAACGATGGCCCCGGGAAAAGTTGTTAGTGCTTTCTGCCGGGCGGCAGCGGTGCCATCGAGCGACTGGCAGGAGGTTCTGGCCCTTTGCAGCGGCCAGCGGCTTCCTCTGGTTCTGATGGCATACGAATCCAGCGCCGGCCCCAACCTGCTGGATGAAATGAGCCGAGGCGCGCACGTTCAAGGCGTTCCTTTGCTTACCGTCGACGGCCTGGACGCCGTGGCAGTTTATCGAGTTGTTTTCGAGTCCCTCGTTCGAGCGCGCCAGGGTCGGGGGCCAACGCTCATCGTCTGCAGAACGGGGGCATATGTCTCCAACCGCCCGGGGGATCCGCTGCGACGCATGGAGAATTACCTTCTGAGCAAGGGCCTTTCCCCATCGTCAAGGGCGCGGCAGGCCGAGCGCGCCTTCAACAAAAGCGTTGCGGCGACGAGCCGGCAATAGGCCCTCGAACGCATCCAGGCCATAGGCGGCGCCTGCCAAACGGCAACGCAATGATAAATTTGAGGGTATGAAGTTGCGTCCGCATTTGGCTCCATCCCCCGCCAACCTCCGCAGATTCATAATGCTTCTGTCAGCCATTTCCGTTGTGGCAGGTGGATGCCTCTCTGCTCAGGCCCAGGTGGCGGCCAGTTCCGGCGCACCCGCGCCAGTCTGCGAGCCTTCCATCATGGGCTCCCCTTACATCCCTGTTGATTATTGGATCTATCCCGCTGTGATGCGGCTTTATTCCCTGGGCTATGTGGACAGCGTCTTCCTGGGGCTGCGCCCGTGGACGCGCGCCAGCCTGAGCCACATGCTGGATGAGACTGCCGCACGCATGGAAGACAACGACAAAAGCGCGGCTGCGGATGAGGCTGAAGGCATCTACGAATCTCTCCGCGAGGAACTGGACAAGGACATGGAAGGCCCTTGCCTTTCAATGCAGGGAAAGTCCAGGATCGAATCCGTTTATAGCCTGACCCGCGGCATCAGCGGCACTCCATTGCGCGATAGCTTCTATCTCGGCCAGTCCATCGTGAATGATTTCGGGCGGCCGTACGAGGGTGGAATCAACAACTACACCGGTGCGAGCGGTTATGCGTCGGCTGGCCGGTTTGTCCTCTACGCACGCGGCGAGTTCCAGGGTGCGCCTTCCGCCGCAGGCTATTCCGCTGCACTTGCACAAACGCTTTCCAATCTGGATCAGATTCCGTACATCAATCCGGTCACCGGGTTGCCGTACAACCAGGCAACGATTCCCGAGGGTCCTATTGCGACAACGACGCGCGGCCGCTGGCTCGAGGCCTATGTGTCCGCATTGTGGCTGGGCCATGAGTTCTCACTCGGCAAGCAAGATGACTGGATGGGACCCGGGCTGGGTGGCGGCATGGCCATCTCCAACAATGCAGAGAACATTTACGCCTTTCGCATCAATCGCGTGGAGCCTTTAAGAATTCCACTGCTTTCAGCGCTTACAGGTCCGTTCCGCTACGATTTTATGGTGGGCTCCTTGAAAGGCCATACGGATCCCAACTCGCCCTGGATTCACCTGGAAAAGATCAGCTTCAAGCCAACGCCCAATCTTGAGTTCGGCTTTGAGCGCTCTGTCATCTGGGGCGGGAAGGGTCATGAGCCCGTCACTCTGCACACGTTCCTCCAGAGCTTCTTCAGCTTCCAGAACGTGACTGCCGCCGTGAAGAACAGCACAAAAGACCCAGGGGCGCGCTTCGGGCAGTTTGATTTCTCCTATCGCCTGCCATTTGTGCGCAATTGGCTCACGCTGTATTCGGACTCCGAGGTGCATGACGACGTCTCGCCGATCGACGCGCCGCGGCGTGCTGCGATTCGCCCCGGTATCTATCTCTCCCACGTGCCCGGCATCCCCAAGCTCGACATGCGCCTCGAAGCAGTGTCAACGGATCCCTCAATCAGCAACAGCTTTCAGGGACACTTCATGTACTGGGAAGTCATTCAGCGCCAGGGATACACCAACAACGGCTCATTGCTGGGTGACTGGATCGGGCGCGAAGATAAGGGCGGACAGGCGTGGATCACCTATCACCTGAGCGGCAATGAATGGCTGCAGGTGAGCGCGCGCAACCAGAAAGCCGCAAAGGACTTTATACCGGGCGGCACCACGATTGACGATCTGAACTTTCGTGCTGTAAAACGCATCGGGCGCGACCTTGAAATCGACGGCAACTTCACTGTGGAGCACTGGAAAGCGCCGATTTACCCTACCGGCACGCCCACCTACCCGGCGCCACAGCACAACGTCACGATGACCAATATTCAGCTGACCTGGTTCCCAACGCGCAAAGTCAATTTCTGAGATGCAATGACCTCAATCCCCAGGTAGCCCGTCATTATTTTGCCCGGGGATGGGTGCGGTCGTAGACCTGGGTCAATTGAGCGGTGGTCAGTTGTGTATAGCGCTGCGTGGTGGATAGGCGCTCATGACCCAGCAATTCCTGAATTGCACGCAGGTCCGCGCCTTCCTCGAGCAGGTGCGTGCCGCATGCATGGCGCAGGGTGTGAGGATGCACATCTGCGGGCAGGCCGCGCAGCAGTGCAATCCGTTTGACAATGCGGCCGACACTGCGAGTGGTGAGTCGGGCCTGTCCGCCTGGCCTGCTCATTCCACGCAAGTGCAGGTTCAGGAAGACGGCGGGCGTGTTTCGCCTGGCAGCCTGCGGCAGAGCGGCGAGGCGCATTTCTCGCTCCACCAGATAGGCACGAAGTGCGAGCGCAGCCGCGTCTCCCAAAGGGACATACCGTTGCTTGCGTCCTTTGCCACGAACGAGGATGGCCTCATTGGACCAATGAATGTCCTCAAGATTCAGTCCCGTCAACTCCGCATTGCGAATGCCACAGCCATACAGCAGTTCCAGAATTGCCTTGTCCCGCGTGGGCCAGCTTGCTGCGTCCTCTTCCACATGATCGACAACATAGTTCAGCTGCTCGATGGAAGGAACACGCGGCAAATGCTTTGGGAGGCGCGGCGTTGCAACGAGGGCGGCTACATTCTGCTGTACATGGCCGGTGCGCGCAAGCCAGCGAAAAAGGCTGCGAATGGCTGCCAGAGCCCGGGCTGCAGAGGCCTTTGCGAGTCCGCGGTCATATAGAGTCGCCATGTAAGCGCGAATGTCCGTATGGTCAAGGGATGCGGGCGCGGCAGAGCCTGGGATCCGGGCCGCCACAAAATCCGCAAAATCCCGCAGCTCCCGGGCATAAGCGCGGAGCGTATGGGCAGAGGCTCCGCGTTCCGCTCGAAGCACGCACAGGAACTCTTCGATGTGCAGGTCCAGTGTGCTTTGCGGGCGATCCTTGAGAGCAGCGGTCATCGTTCGTCCTTTGTCTCCTCGGTCGACGAATCCGATGGATCGGCGGGTGGCAACATGCGGGATTTGGCGCGTGGATGGTGCTCACGATGCACTGACTTCAGATGCCGGAGCGCAACATGGGTGTAAACCTGGGTGGTTGAAATGTCCGCATGGCCCAGCAGCAACTGCACGCTGCGCAAGTCTGCGCCATGCTCCACCATGTGGGTGGCGCAACTGTGGCGCAGGGTATGCGGACTGGCGTTTTGATTGGCCGCCTTAACCAGTTGCCAAATCCACTGCCGTGTAAGCGGAGCTCCGCGAAGCGAGAGAAAAAGCCGCGCCGCATCCGGTCGCGCAGCGCCCGATTTGCGCCGGGAGCTGATGCGGGCCAGGTGTGGCCGGCCTTCACGGAGATACATCTCGATCACCTGGATGGCGCTGCGCCCGAGCGGCACGATGCGCTCTTTGTCACCTTTGCCGCGGACGTGCACGCGGCCCGCGTCGAGCCCGAGATCACTCACGGTGAGAGCGGTCACCTCGGAGACGCGCAACCCACCGGCATAAAGCAATTCAAGGATGGCCTGATCGCGCAGATCGGTGGCGCGCGCCTGGGGATGGCCGGCGGCAAGCGCAGCCCGGCCCAGCATCTCATCCACCTCCGGCTCAGACAGTGATTTTGGCAGCACTTTCCAGGCTTTGGGCGATTCCACATCCACAGTGGGGTCATGATGAATGCGCCGGTCGAGGAGTAGCCACTTGTAAAAGCCCCGGACAGAGCTCAGTTTGCGCGCCGCCGAGCGGGAATCGATCCCGTGGGTCCGGAGGTGATCCAGAAAGCCCGTCACATCCTGCTGCGTTGCAGTCATCAGCAAGGCATTGCGCCGCTCAAGGAACTCGGCAAATGTGCTCAAGTCACCGGCATAGGCTTCGCACGTCAGGGGCCGCAGCCCTTTCTCCACGCGGAGATAGATCTGATATTCCCGAAGCAGCGGAAGATTGCCCTGCGCGTCCACACTTTTGATTATGGGCGCTGCGCAGTGCGGTGCCAGCCCTGGGCCAGCGCTGCCGTATCTGAAGGGTCACGGCATCAATTTGATTAACAGGCGGGGGCTGCCAGGACCGCCCTCATTCCACGTGGATGCCTACTGGTGTTCACGGGCATTGGTACCACCGAACTCGCGCATCACGTTCAGACCGAAACTGACGCCAATCTTGACTCCATACCGCTCCATCGTGTTGGGAAAAGTAACGCTGCTATCCGGAGAGTAGGCATCGCTCAAGGCAGTGGACATACCGAAACCAACCAAATTTGAGTAGTTTGGCATCGGTTTACCCTGGTCACTGAAGGCGACAAGTTCACTGCGAAATGCCCACCAGACACGGGACGCAAAGGATCCCGACCCTTTGCGAAAATAACGGGGGTCCTGTTTCAGCATCGTGGGCAGCAGCGCATCCGTGAACAGGAATGTGGATGCCAGATTCGCCGCGTTATACCCAAAACGCTCCGCAAAAGGTCCTGCGCCCGGTCCATACTGCGGGCCATAATTGGCAACCTGATCAAACCCGGCGAACATAGCAGATTCGACGATGAATGAAGGGTCAACGGTCTTGCGGTATGCCATTTCAAACTTCTGCTTTGTCCGCAGCGTGGCTACCGGGGTTACGGGATCCTGGATGGTCTCATAACCGGGAAACAGGAACAGAACCCGTCTGTGCGGCAAGGGGGACTCGGGCAAAGATGGGTCAATCTTTGCCTGGGCAAAGGATACGGCTGACATCACGGCGCAAAAGAAGGCAAGCAGAAAGCAAGTACGCGTTCGAATCAATGAACACCTTCAAAATGGAATTACCTGTACGTGGTGGTCCAACGGGAAATTTGATCCGCGCAACCAAGGGCCCCGGGGAAGCAAAAGACCTTGCGCAGCTTTGCATCTCCATGCCCTGCTAGCTCTTAGACGACGAGTGTGAGCAAAAGTATCAGCAGTTTACAGAAGCAGGCATGGACAGGCTAAGGGCCGGATGCAAAATGGCCCTTCCTCATTGTAACGGCTCAATGCCGGCCCAGCAGTTGCTGCACCTTTCGTTCCAGATCCGGAAGATTCGCAGCCCCTTCGCGGCGCTCGACCAACCTCCCCTGACGATCAATCAGAAAGGTCACGGGCAATCCCAGAATCCCTCCATAGAGGGTGCCCAATTTGTCATCTCCGTGAATGACGGGGAGGTCGAGACCCAGCTTGCGGACCGCCGCACGGATCGGCTGCTCATCGTCATCCATCGAAATGGTGACGACCTGAAGTCCGGCTGAACCGTACTGGTTCTGCCAGGCCTGAAACTGAGGTAGTTCCACCCGGCAAGGACCGCACCAGGTGGCCCAGAAGTTCAGCAGAATGACCTTGCCACGCAGGGCCTTCAGATCGATACGCCGCCCTTGCAGATCGGTCCGCACAAAGAGCGGCGCCGGCTTGTTGACAAGAGGCGCTTGCGCCTGGAGGGCGGCATCAGGACACAGGAGCACAAGGCTCCCCAAGAGCAGCCCGCATAACAGGCGCAGCTTTCCTGCCAAGTTCCTGATGCTGCGCCTTGACCTATTGCCCCTGCTCAACGCGATACCCCTTGTTAACCCAGTCATCACCGAAGTTGTTTGCGAGATAGAGGACTTTCACATGGGTGAAACCCATGTCCTGTAGCTTTTTGAAAGCCGGCCCCACATTCGGACAGTGGCTCCAGGGGCAGCAACCGCAGTAGATAACAATCGAGTCATTTTTCTTCAGCTTCGCCACCTTGGACGCAAGCAAATCGAGTCCGGCGGACTGGGCTCCGGGGCCAGCGTAGATCGATCCGGGGATGTGAGCCTCGCTGAACATCATGTGGGATCCCACTTGCAGCACGGTGGGCCGCGCCGCTGCCTTGCCCTGCAATAGCTGGTTGAGGGCATCGGGCTGAATCAGGTTTGCCTGCGGAATTGAGAATGCGCTGAGGCCAGACATGCCTCCGAACATCTGGGCGTGGAGGGGAATTTGAAGACCGATGATTCCGCAAAGAAAGAGTGCTGCGGACAGGAAGAAGAATTTACGCTGACGAATCTGCATACGATGTGCTCCTTATAAGTACGTTGAAGAATGCATGCCACTGCACGTATAGCAGTCTATGCTGGCGGACGGCAAACACGGATTCTGAACCGTTGCAGGTGTCGCCGTGGGTTCGTCAAAGCGATGCGGACCGGAGTGGCGTGCAAAGACTCGCCCGGATCAGCGAAAATAAGATTGGAAGACTTTCGGAATAAATCGAGGAAGCGGGATGTCGACGCAGATTGTGGCAACGCGCTGGACCGCGCGCGAGTTTGAAGACAAAGTTTTGAAGAGCAAGCCAAAAATCGCAGTCTTTGACTGCGACGGGACCCTTTGGGGCGGAGACTCAGGATACGGTTTCATGGAGTGGTCTCTTGAGCAGGGCCTGGTGTCGCGCTCCACGTCGGACTGGATCGATACACGGTATCGGGGATACCAGGCGGGTAAAGTGAGCGAAGCCCAGATTTGCGGCGAGATGGTACAGATCTACAGCGGTCTTCGCGAACAGGAACTTATTACCGCCGCTTCGCACTACGTGAACAACTTTGTCCGCGGACACATCTTTGCGGAGATGGCGCAGCTAGTGGCTCAGCTGCGAGCGCAGGGCACAGAGCTTTGGGCGGTGAGCTCAACCAATCTCTGGGTGGTGACGGAGGGTCTACGCGACTTTGGCATCCCTTCGGAACGTGTACTGGCGGCGCGCGTCGCAGTGAAGGACGGCATCATCACCAGCGAACTGGTGGATGTACCCACGGACGATGCCAAAGCTGTCGCGCTACGCCGGGCAGGCATCCACCAGCCGGATGCTGTCTTTGGAAATTCCATCCATGATTTGGCAATGCTCGAAATGGCGATACAGGCTTTTCCTGTGAATCCTTCTCCGGCCTTGCTGGAAGCTGCGGCCCAGAAGGGTTGGAGCTATTTTGTCCCGGCAGCGGCCGAACATCGCGATGCTGCAGTCGGCGGCGAATAGAGGGCTGGATTGGCCGAGCGCCCTTTGCAGAAACCCACGCAATCTTTTTGATGATACTGAAGATGCAGCACATCCGAAGAGAAGCCAAAGCGAGGGAGCGGCGGTTACACTGTGAGCGTGGATTCCACTGATTCCAGCACCCAGGCCCGTCCATCTGGCCCTGCGCTTCGGTTCGTGACGGCTGCCCTGATCCTGCGCGGCAATGAGATTCTTATCTGCCAGTTGCGCCCGGACCAGCCCATGGCGCTCCAGTGGGAATTCCCCGGGGGAAAAATTGAACCCGGAGAAAGCGCGGAAGAGGCCCTGATTCGCGAACTGCGCGAAGAGCTGGAGATCGAAGCCATCATCGGCCACCGCGTGGCGCACGTGCGCCACAACTATCGCCATGGGGGCGCAGTGGATCTGCAATTCTTTGCCGTTCACGAGTTCAAAGGCGAGATCGTAAACCGGATCTTTCACGATGTGAGGTGGGTACGGCTGGAAGACCTGCCCAATTACGAGTTTCTTGCAGCAGACAGAGGACTCATTAAAGACCTTGCGACCGGAAAGTTGCTTTAAGCGGCGCAGCAACAGTCTCAGTGACCGGGAACCATACCCCACAGCATCACCATCGTCATGCCAATGACGATGAGGCTGGTCCCCCAGGCAATGACATTCCACACATGAGAATTCCGGTGCTGCCCCATCAGGTCCTTCCGATTAATGAGGAGAAGCATCAGAATGATGACAACCGGCAGCAGAACGCCGTTCAGAACCTGGGAAAGAATGGCGAAGTTGATGAGCTGCGCGTCAGGCAGAACGAGCACGGTTGCCGATCCACCGACAATCAGAAGAGTGTAAAGCCAATAGAAGAAGGGCGCTTCCTTGAAGTTCTTGTCGACCCCTGACTCAAAGCCCATGCCTTCGCATACTGTATAAGCCGTTGAGATCGGCAGGATCGACGCAGCAAAGAGAGAGGCATTAAACAGGCCAAAGGCGAAGAGGATGAAGGCGTAGTCTCCTGCAAGGGGACGCATGGCTTCTGCCGCATCGGACGCGAACTGAATGGCGCCCATCCCATGCACATAGAGCGTGGCGGCGCAGGCAACAACGATGAACCACGCCACCAGATCCGTAAAGAAACTGCCGACCACCACGTCAAGCCGCGAGGCGGCGTAGTCCTTCACGCGAATGCCCTTCTCCACAATGGAGGACTGCAGGTAGAACTGCATCCAGGGGGCAATCGTAGTGCCCACGACGCCGATCGCCGTATAGATGTACATTTTGTCGCGCCAGGCGGATCGCTGCGGCAGACGCACGGTGGCTAGCAAGGCCTCGTGCCAGCTTGGCTGCGACAAGACACCCGCAAAAATATAGGCAATATAGACAAGAGACGCGACCAGAAAGATCTTCTCGGTGCTTTTGTAACTTCCCTTCACCACCAGGAACCAGACAAGGGCGGCGCAGATTGGCACAGAGATGAATTTGGTGACATGAAACAGGTGCAGCGACCCTGCGATGCCGATGAACTCGGTCACGACGTTTGTGTAGTTCACAATGACCAGCAGCACCATGAGGATGAATGTGAGGCGCAGGCCGAACTCCTCACGGATCAGATCGCTGAGACCCTTGCCCGTGACCACGCCCATACGGGCGCACATCTCCTGCACGACAATCAAGGCGATTGTGATGGGAAGCATTGTCCACAGAAGGGTGTAACCATACTGCGCACCCGCCTGGGAGTAAGTGAGGATACCGCCGGAGTCGTTGTCCACATTGGCGGTGATAAATCCGGGCCCGAGAACGGCCAAAAACAGGAGTATCCGGATTCGCCAACGCTTCCACATGCCCGCGGGTTCCTAAGGAGGATTCATTTTGGTCTGTCTAAGAGAACATAACAGGGCAGGGCCGAGAGACGCGAATAACGGCCTCTGATCGCAGCGAATGCGGTTTGACAGGACTTGAGTAATCCAAATACAAAGCTGTGTACATCCACTGACCCGGGAGGCCGCGCGCCATGACTCCAGATGTGAATTGCGAGAGCAAGCCGACAAGGCGCAAGATGCTGAGCGCGATGGCTTCAATGGCCGGAGCGTCTGCCGCACTGCTCGCAGTTGATGCGACGGAAGCTGTCGCCCAACCTGCGGCGCCTAACGCGCAGCCCCCGGAACAACTCCTGGCTCCCGCTCGATTGCTGGCCTATAAACCGCGGCGCTCGTCGAGTTGGGACCGTTCCGGCGGGAACAACGACGCTGTACCGGTGGAACCCGGCAGTTCGGCAACAGTACTGAACGCCGTGGGCGCTGGCGTGGTGACGCATCTTTGGTTCACGATCAACTCATCCGACCCCATGCACCTGAAGAACCTCGTGCTGCGAGCCTGGTGGGATGGCGAGGCCACGCCCTCAGTCGAAGCGCCCATCGGAGATTTCTTCGGCCTGGGACTGGGTGATTACTTTGTCTATCAATCAGAGTTGCTGGCAGTGGCTTCAATCAAGGCGCTGAATGCATATTTCAAGATGCCCTTTGCGAGTTCAGCACGCATCACAGTGGCCAATGAGGGAAACGTACGCACTGATAGCCTCTACTACGCCGTGGACTATGTGACGATGCCAGATCTACCGGAAGGCCTCGGCCGCTTCCACGCACAATATCGGCAGGCTGCGCCTTGCAAAGGCGAGGTTGACGATTGGACCAATGAATACAGTCCCGCAGTCAACAACCGCAAGAACTTGAGCGGCGAAGGCAATTATGTATTTCTTGAAGCGGCCGGTCGGGGACACTTTCTTGGCGCCACACATGCCGTGCTGCAAAACCAGGATGGATGGTTTGGCGAAGGCGACGACATGATCTTTATCGACGGCGACACCGCGCCCACCATCAACGGAACCGGCACCGAAGACTATTACAACGGTGCCTGGGGCTTTGGTGATCAGCCCTTCGCTTATCCGCACAACGGCGCTCCCTGCATCGTGGACCCAAACCGCATCGGGGGCCGCTATTGCCTGTACCGCTGGCACACGGAGAGCCCCATCGCTTTCGAGAAATCCATCCGCGTGACGATGGAACACGGTCACGCCAATCACCGGTCCGACAATTTCTACACGACTGCTTACTGGTATCAGACCGAGCCGCACGCTGCCTTCCCTGCACTGCCATCGCCCGCAGACCGCGTTCCGCGCATCTACCGCGTTGGGGGCGCCGGCGCAGCTCATCCCCCTGCCAGCTGAACCGCGCGCAGAAATGAGGGCTGGCCTCGTTCCATCTGTCTTACTCACTCTTCAGACCGAGATCGTCTCCCATTCGCCTGAACTCGTTCTGGTACGACCGCATCTCGCGCTCCGTCATGCGCGCTTCTTCAGACACACGCGACTGGTTCGGGTTGCTGTTTGCAAGTTCCTGCTCCATATTCCGCAGACGGTTCTGGATCCGCTCCTGAGCCTGTTCGAGATTGCGATTGCGCTGCTCAACTGCATTTTGCTGCTCCTGATTCAAGCCTTGTATCAGGCGCTCTCGATCCTGCTGCATGCTGCGAATCTGCTCCTGGAGCTTCTGCTGTTGTTGGCGAGCGCGGTCGGCACTGAAGCTTTTGCCCTGTGCGGTTTGCGTCATATCGCGCGCCATCGTGCGGGTCTGCTGCATCGTCCGGTTACACGTCCGATATTGATCGCGCTGTTGACTCGTCGCCTGCTGACGAAGCCGCTCGCGCTGCATGGTCCGGGCTTGATCCTGGGTTTGGCTGCCAGCCTGACGCGCTGTTGCCTGCCCGCCGCGCTGGCCCGAGCCAGCGGCCGAACCCTGAGCCTGCCTCTGGCCCCCAGCTCCACCGCCGCCACCACGCTGCGCCACTGCGGTCATTGGAGCCAAGCCTAATACCAGCGCTAACATCGCCACGAGATTCCTGTTCATGGCACTCCCCTTTCGGGCAGAGCCCCAACTTGCGGGGCACTCCCCACCCTGCGCGATGTTGGACGCTAAAGTCCAACTGGAGGCAAGTGCTGACCATCACAGTCGTCAATTCCAATGGCCGATTTAGCCGCCCGCGGGCCAGTTTCTCGCGATTCTGCTGCCCACTCTCGAAGCGGATGAGGAATGCTGAAGTTTTTACTTGACTATTTTGTTATCTCATTCAATACTGAAGTTGTCACTTCACTTTTGATCCATATTGGAGGTTGTTATGGAAACACAGAATCTGCTTCACAGTACGTTTACTCTGGAGCGCACATATCCGCAGTCGCCCGAGAGCGTTTTTGCCGCGTTTTCCCAGCCCGCCCGCAAGCGCCGCTGGTACGCCGAAGGGGACCATGAGATCCAGGAATTTGAGATGGAGTTTCGTGTGGGAGGGGCCGAACGGTTCCGGTACCGCTTTAAGGAGGGTCACCCAATCGCCGGCTCAGAGATCGCCAATGAAAGCATCTACCATGACATCGTGCCAGAGAGCCGTATCGTCTGGACCTCGAAAATGTCGCTCAACGGCAAGTCCATCCTGGTGATGGTGGCGACTCTCGAATTTGCCCAGGCAAAGACGGGTACCGAGATGGTTCTAACGCATCAGGGCACATACATTGACTGGCCGGAAGGAGCACAGATGCTGGAGGCGGGATGGCGCGCCCTTCTCGATCGTCTTAAGACTTATCTGGCTGATTAGGGAGCGATTGATGATGGAAGCCTCCACTGACATCGATCGCTTGTTTCATGCGCTGGGCGACCCCACAAGGCGTGCTATTCTGGACCGCCTTTGTTCCGGCCCCATGTCGGTTTCGTCACTGGCGACACCGTTCGGCATCACCCTTACGGCTGTCGTCCAGCATCTGCAAATCCTGGAGAAATGCGCTCTCGTCCGCACGGAAAAAGTTGGCCGCGTGCGTACTTGCCGGATTGAGCCAACAGGCTTTGATGCGCTGGAGCGCTGGGTACGCGAACATCGGACGATCTGGGAGAAGCGACTTGATCGGCTCGGCACATTCCTAGCTGAAGAAGACGCGTCTGAATAAAGACATCGACCACTCCACTCGAGGTTACGGGGCGAAGCTCTTGCTCTCTGCTATGGTCACCACGGACTGCACGGGTAGATTGTCACTGGAGCCGCCAGCCAACACCCGGACTGGCTCGCTTTCTACGCGCCAAGCGTGATGTGGCGTATCCCAGTAGGCGAGCGAGCGGGCTTTCAGAGGCATCGAAACGTCGGCCGTTTCGCCGGCAGCGATGTGAACGCGCTGGAAGCCCTCGAGCTCCAGCTGAGGCCGCGTGACCGCAGATCCAAGGTGCTGTACGTACACCTGTACAACTTCGTCGCTGTCGCGCGCGCCAGTGTTCTTAACCCTGACCGTCACCTGGACTGTGCCGTCGGCGGCCATTGAAGGCGCACTCATCTTGAGGCTTTCATACGCAAAGGTTGTGTAGCTGAGGCCGAATCCGAAAGGATAGAGCGGCTTCTGCTTGTTATACATATACGTCCGGCCATCGAGCAGGTTGTAGTCCATGATGGGCAACAACTGGGCATCTCCGGTGGGCCAGGTCTGCGTTAACCGGCCAGCGGGCGAGTATGCGCCGAAAAGTACGTCTGCGAGTCCGTGTCCTTCTTCCTGACTGTTGTGAACCATGTGAACAATGGCGGGCACGTTCTGCTGGCTCCAGACGATGGCGTACGGAAAGCTTGAACGCAATACCTCAACCGTATGTGGATTCGCGGCAAAGATCTGTTTGACCAGCGACTCCTGCTCGAGTTCGATGGTCTTGCGGTCCACATCTTCCTTGCCATTCGAGGGTGTCGGGCACTTGTCCCAACCTGCATTGCACTCGGGGTGGTTGCCGACGACCACGATTGCGACATCTGCCTTGCGGGCAAGCTCTGCCGCTGCAGCCGGGTTGGAACCATCTGCTGAAAGAATCTGGACGCGGTCGCCAACGGCTTGCCGCAGACCATCGAGAATGGTGACGGAATAGGGTGGCGTGCCGCTGTACCAGTCGAGCAACACCTGATCCGTCCAGGGTCCGATTAAAGCAATCGTTTTGAGATGGGACTTGTCGAGCGGGAGAGTGTGATTGTCATTTTTGAGAAGGACAATCGATTCGTCTGTGGCCTTGCGGGCCAATGCCCGGCTCGATGCGCGCTCCCACGGCGCGGGCCGCCCATCGGTGGCGCGACCAACCTGCGCGTACGGATCCACTCCGGGAGGATCCATCTCGCCCAATCGCAGGTAGACCGTCAAGAGGTTCTTTAACGCAGCATCCATGTCGGCTTCCGTGACGTAACCATCCTTGAGTGCCTTTGCAAGGTCATCCTTGTACGTATCGAGGAAGTGATTGATGCCCGCTTTGACGGCCGCTGCGGCACCCTGCTCCTTGTCAAGGAAGCTCTTGTGCGCGCTGATGAGAAGGCCTAATGCGCCGCCATCAGTGCAAATCAGGCCGTCGTTGCCCCATTCCTTGATCATGACACTTCTTAGCACAGGGTTGATCATCATGGGGATGCCGTTCCAGGAGTTATAGC
>JAJYAE010000073.1 GCA_021779695.1 Acidobacteriota bacterium
GGGGTGATCTCGGACGAATCGAACGCCCGAACCCATATCTGCTGCTTTCCATCTTTCACGAGAACGACTGAGATGAAGCGGCCATCAGGAGAAACTGCAAGCGATCGGACCAGTGAGTTGTCTGGAACGAGGATATTGACTCGCGTAAGCGGCTGCGCGGCTGGTCGGCTGCGAAAGTACAGTATTCCGAGCGTGGCAATAACAAGCGCGGAGACGCTCAGTCCGGCCGCGAGCATCAGTGTCACGCGGCGGGAGTGAGGGGGCGCCGGAGTAAGTTCAATCGATTCGATCTCCCACTTCAGGTCGCGTGCGGATTGCCATCGTTCTTCTGGATCCGGATCGAGGCATCTTTTGACGACTCGATCGAAGGGCGGCGGTAGACTTTCCAGATTGGCAGAGCGCTTTCCGGTTAACATTTCGGCGAGGATGAGTCCAAGCGCGTAGATGTCGGACCGCACATCGGCCTCTTTTCCTTCCAGCAACTCAGGAGCCAGGTACGCGGGCGTGCCCATTACTGCGCCCGCGGCCGTGACGGAGGGGTCCGCCGCAGACCTGGCGAGTCCAAAGTCGAGGACCTTGACCGCGGATTTCGCGAGCATGATGTTACCGGGCTTGAGATCGCGGTGGACGATGCCCTGGGAGTGAGCGACGGAGAGTGCCTCCGCGATTTGGGCGCCGAAGCGGACGGTTTCACGTGTGGACAGCTTGCCGCGCTTCAGCCTGGCGGCGAGCGTTTCGCCCTCCACAAGCTCCATTACCAGGTAGTTGGGACCCACGTCGTAGAGTGTGCACACATTGGGATGGCTGATGACGGCGATGGATCGGGCTTCCTGTTCGAAACGGTCGATGAATTCTTCGTTACAGATCTTGATGGCAACGGAGCGGCTGAGTCGCGTATCCTTCGCGCGATAGACGCGACCCATGCCGCCCTGACCCAGGGTAGCTTCAATTTTGTAGGGACCGAGCTGAACGCCGGGAGCAATCGGAGTCTCAGATAGTTCCGAGAAGAGATCGACCGCGCGCTGATCGAGGAGATTTCCTCCGCCTGCACGGTTGTGCGAGAGTAGCTTCTCCACCTCGCCGCGAATCTCTGGATCGACGCTGTCCAGAACCCCAACTCCGCGCTCACACGCCAAGTGGTACAGTTCCTCGATCTGCCGCCAGCGCTCAGATGACAATGGGTACCTCACTCGGAATGGATGGTATTATGGCGCTGTTAGCGAGACGTTGTACACGGCTTTGTTGCCCCGCGATCTGTGCCCATGCGTCTCGGGAGGCTCGCTTCGGTGACCAATCCATCCCGATCCAGTTCCGGGGACGACCAAACCTCGGAAACAACTCAGCTTCTTCGGGCGTGGGCTGAGGGTGATCGGAGCGCCCTGGAGCGCCTCACCCCCCACGTCTATCGCACTCTCAGGCGCATTGCCGGTCACCAGATGCAGAGCGAACGCGCGGGGAATTCGATGCAAGCTACTGCCCTCGTGCATGAAGCTTACCTGGAACTGATCGACGTCACCAACGTGAACTGGCAGCACCGTGCTCATTTCTTCGCAGTCTCTGCGCAGATCATGCGCCATATTCTGCTCGATCGCGCAAGAATGCGCATTGCAGCTAAGCGAGGAGGCGCCGCGGAACGTGTGAATCTCGACGAGCTGCCAGACCTCAGCGGCGACAGGGCACGCGAGCTCGTCGCGCTCGAAGATGGACTGAACGCGCTGGCACAAAACGATCCTCGGAAGGCTCGTGTAGTCGAACTTCGCTTCTTCGGTGGTCTAAGCGTCGACGAAACCGCCGAAGTGCTCGCTATCTCGCCGGAGACTGTCATGCGCGACTGGAAGTTCGCACGCTCCTGGCTCCAGGCCGAACTCAGTAACGGCTGAGTCATACTAGAAAAAACTTACAGCGAATGCCAGTTTTTGCCGCCAGATTGCGCCTAGAGAAACAAAGGCAATCAGAAGCGGTCGGAACATGCCGTCCCTCTGGTTCGCTTCCCCACTTCACATCGAGAAGGAGATCGAAATGAGAACGAGTATGTTCCGGATCTGCGCGATTCTGGCAATCGGCCTGGCTGGGTACCTGCCGGCCCTGCAGGCACAACAGCACACACTTGAGGGCGTTTGGAACGTGAGCGTCAGCGTCACAGACTGCAACACCGGCGCGATCATCAGGACCGTTCATTCGCTGCAGGCTTACCATCACGACGGCACCATCGTTGAAACCGCCAATACCGCATCGCGCGGCATGAGCGTAGGCGTATGGGAAGCTGCGGGTGACGGACAGACGTACAACGACAGCTTCTATTTCTACCGCTACACCAGCACCGGGACATTTCTTTCACTTGCGCACGGGACCGACACCATCACGCTCAGTTCAGATGGAACTCAATACACGTCGACGGGCAACGTTCATGACTATGACGCAAATGGAAATTTGCTCTCGGTCGGCTGTGTGACCCACACCGCCTCCCGGCTGGAAGATTCGGAGCAATAGAACGTGCAAAGGTTACCTTGATGGTGTCAGAAGTTGATATCCGTGCGCGTACAAATCAGAGTCAAAGGTGCAAATGACCACGCGAAGAGGCCTGCTGAATCGCGCGACAACCGCGGCAGCGGCAATGGCCACAAGAGAGGCCTTTGCCGCTCCAATCTCTGACGTCTGACTTCGAAACAGTTCGTGCCGAAACACCGATGGCAGATTGCTCGGCTGATGGCTACTACACACTGCTGGGCCTTAAGTGCGACCTCATTATCTCCTGAGGCTTTAACATCTATCCCCGCGAGATCGAGGACTTTCTCGCCGAGCAAGACGAAGGGGCAGAAGCGGCCGTGATAGGCATTGCGGATGAGGTGGGTGGAGAGATTCCCATGGCTTTCTTTGTGGCGCGCAAACCAATCACTACAGAGGATCTCGAAGCCCGCTGCCGCTAAATCGCCCTCAATTGCATGCAAGGACAGATGATCTCGGGTCTAGCGATCATGAACGAACGCGCAATTCCCTGTATTTTTCCCTGTTAGCGGGAAACTGCTAACGGAGACGGTATCGTAGGGGACTCCGCACACCGCTATAGAGTCCTCGTCTATTTGTGTTGCCCCGATGAATTGAAAGCGATGGTGAAGCGGTACTCGGGAGCGACGGTTATGCTCTTCAAGTCAATTGCCTGATTGCTCGTACCGAAATCTGGCCATGCCTGCTTTTCGAGGAAGATGGGCGCGTCCTGGCGGAGGGGCAGAATGCTCAGAGTGAGTGGGCCGTGGTGGAGCGCGTCTTCAAAACGGAGCAGGCCGATGGTCCACTTTGTTCCGTTGTAGAAGTTGTCGTCGAGCAGTTTCTCGCCTGAAGTGAGCCGTGCCACGTCTCCCGTATAGTGCACGAGCAGGAAGAGATTGCTAAGATAAGGCTTGTCGAAGTTGCCGTGGACGGTGAGCTGCCATTTTGCTGCGTGCTTGAAGGCGGAGTCGTCAGGAGCCATGGCAACGCCTTGCGGACGCCACGATAGTGGAGGCCCGAGCTGAACCGGCGGAGCCGGCGATGCATCCTGAGTTTGCTGGAAGTTCAGCGTGAATTGCGCTCCGGGCACTAGGGCGGAGTACTGCATGACGTCGCGGCTCCGCGCTTGGGTCAAGGTGAGGCCCTCTGCGGTGAATTGCGCTGGTGCATCTGGATAGACGCTAAACGTGCATTGCGGGATCTCCTGTGAGAGCAGAACGAATCTGTTGCCGGAGGCGTAGAAGTCCTGCGGCGTTTCAACGAGAAATTGCGATTCGGGAGTATGCACCTTCCATGCGTGCTCGGCCTCGCTTTGGGTGAGGACAATGATGCGTGTCTCGGGGCTGGTTACGCGACGGAGCACGATGGGATGCTCGAACCCGGTGGAGATGCGATCGATGGCAACGGTGCCGTTGCGCCGCCGGACGGCGGCGCCGGCTGCAGTGACGCTCAAATCAGGCTCGTCATCGAGGATGAACTGACTTGGTATGCCTGGGACCTGCTCGAAGAAGTAGATGTCGCCGTGGGTGGAGTGGATGCGCGTGAAGAGCTGCGTGGTGGTGAAGCGAAGCGAGGTGATACCGAGGTCGAAATTGAATGGCCAGATGAAGTAGGCCCCGGAAGGTATGTCGATGGGCTTTTCGGGGATGCGCAGGACGCTGCCGGGCAACTGGATTGCAAACTGTACGGATTTGCGAGCGGGCATGGTTGAACCGCGCACGTAGTTATTGACAAATAAAAAGCCGCGCCTGCCAGCGCTGCGCACCGCGGCGCGCAGAGGGGAGAAGTCCGATGGAGAGGTGGGACGTGCGGCGGGAGCATGCACGGACATGGGTGCAAGCAGGGAGCCAAAGTCATTGAGGAAGTAGTTGAAGATTTTCAGCTTGCGGAAGGACGCACGTTCCTGCCCGAACTCGCCGAGCGGCGCCTGAAAGTCGTAGGACTTGACGGGAACGTCGGTGGGGTACCCGGTTGATTGCGACTCCTGCAGTGTGGTGAGGTTACCGTCGGGATTTTCGCCACCCTGGAACATGTAGGTGCCGTAGAGATTAACGCCGGAGCCGAGCATCACGGGCATCATCGCAGCGACGTCGTCTGGAGCAATGATGGGGCGGCGATGATAAGTGTCCTGCACTCCGCCGCCTATCTCAGCGGTGATGAAGGGGGTGTCAAGACCAATGTGCTTTTGCGGGACATCGTGGCTGGTGACACCTTGCATGCCCATACTGCCGGAGACGCGGCTGCCGAAGCGGAAGAGATAGACCTCGTTGGGAGGCAGGGCAGTGCGTGCGGCATCCCACGGTGCATCGGGATAACCGCCGTAGACGGAGAGCACCTTGCCTGTGGGGATGACCGCGTTATCCCAGCCAGTGACTGTATAGAAGGGGACGTCGAGACCGTCGTCGACGACAAGCTTCTTGAGAGTAAGGATGTATTCTTCGCCCTGCTCTGGCCCGCGACTGGAGTACTCATTTTCCAACTGGATTCCGATGACGGGGCCGCCATCCTTCCAGAGCAGGCCGTGCAACTGCCGAGCTATCTGGGCAAAGTAGAGGCCGACGTAGCGCATGAAGTCGTGATCGTTGCGCCGCGTGGGGCCTTTCTTGAGCAGCCAATCGGGGAGGCCGCCGTTGCGGGCCTCGCCATGTGCCCAGGGACCAACACGGACGATGACATACAGGTGATGTTTGGCACAGAGTCGGAGGAAGGCGCGGAGATCACGCTGACCCGACCAGTCAAACCGGCCTTCGATCTCTTCATGGTGAATCCAGAAGAGGTAGGTGGCGACAATCTGAACGCCTGCCGCTTTCATCTTGAGCAACTCCGGTTCCCATTCGGATTGCGGAACGCGGGAGAAGTGAAACTCGCCCATTACGGGGAGCCACGGTTTGCCGTCGTGCGTAAGGTACATGCTGTTGAGGCCGAGGGTGTGACCGTCGGGCGAGATGGATGTGCCGCCTATGTATCCCGATCCCTGGGGGACCTGTGACGCAGATCGCGCGTCGATCGAGATGGTCTGAATGGCGCTCTGCTGCGAGATAAGAGGCGGCGGCGAAACTGTCGCGCTGAAGAAAGCGACACAGCAAAAGAGTGCTTGAGGGAATTGGATAGCTTTCATACGCGCTTGATCGGCCTCTTTATTCCTGAGCCACATTGAATGTTAGTCTTCGGCCAGAACCGCTCCCTCGGCCCTCAGAACAGTCGTCGGCTTTAAGTCATGACGCCGACGTTGTGACGTGGCCAAATTGGCCGCATGGCATCGTGATCAATAGCCGGGTTATCGTCGCATTCGACTTCGATCACGGTGACGGGATCATCAGGGGACCCGGCGGGAAGGCCAGTCAGGCGCAGCGAGAATTCGTCCTGAGTGAACTCAATCTTCTGACCAGTCTTAATCAAACGGGCAGAGAGTGCTTTTGCCTTCAAGCCGCCTATTGCGATGACGGTGCCCGGTTGAAAGAATGGCAGCCACTCGGCAGCTGGGGTTTTACCGGGCCAGTATTGCTGGTGAATGTAGAGGGTGTTGCCGCGGCGGGTGTAGTTGGCGTTCACATTCCAGCCGAAACTGCCACGCTCTGTGGAGTAAATAGCTTCACCATTAGTCTGCAGCCAGTTACCTACCGTCTCGAGGATCCGCACCGTTTCGACCGGAATCGAACCGTCCGGCATGGGCCCGATGTTTAGCAGGTAGTTGCCCCCGCCTCGTGCGCAGTTCGCTAAATTGGCTAGAACCGTTTTGGGCGATTTCCACGCATCGTCGCCTCGGTTGAAACCCCATGAATCATTCAAGGTCATGCAGCTTTCCCAGGCACGCCCCTCATTTGCGGCGGTAACCTCCTGCTCGGGAGTGGAGAAATCTCCCTGCAAGCCATTGCGGTTGTTCACAATGATCGCCGGCTGAAGTTCGAAGACCATCCGGTTCATGCGGTCCGATTCCCATTCTTCGGGTGTCAGTGGCCAGTCTACGTCGTACCAGAGGATATCGATCTTGCCGTAATTGGTCATCAACTCTCGGATCAAGCCGTGTGTGTAGTCGACAAAACGCTTGCGGGCATCGGGGTCGGTCTTGCAACGGGCGCCGTCAGGATGATGCCAATCCATCAGCGAGTAGTAGAATCCCACGCGCAGGCCCTCGGCGCGGGCAGCATCCACAAACTCCCGGACCAGGTCACGCCCCGGGCCTTGTTTGGTCGCACAGTAATCGGTGAGCTTGGTGTCCCATTGGCAAAAGCCTTCATGATGTTTTGTGGTCATCACCATATACTTTTGTCCGGCCTTCTTGGCCAGGCGAGCCCAGTCGCGCGCGGCCAGTGGCTTTGGATGGAAATGACGTGCAAGTGTTTCGTACTGAGACAGCGGGATCCCCTCTACTTCCTTCGACCACTCATGCTGTCCAATCAGCGAGTACAAACCCCAATGAATGAACATCCCAAACTTAGCCTCATGCCACCATTTCATGCGGGATGCCCGGGTCTGGGCCATTTGCTTTTCAATCGGTGTAGATGGCGTATTCCTCTCACTTTGCGCAGCAAGAGGGCTCACTGCAGTTCCAGCTGCGGCGACTGCGCCTGTGGCAGCGATTCTGGCGAGAAAGGATCGTCTTGAAAGCTCAGAGGAATTCATCTGGATTCTCCTAGATGATGCGTGCAAGAGCTCACTTTGAATTGAGCAAAACGAATTGTACGTGATGAGCCCTGACTCGGAGTCACAGATAGTTGGGCCCTAGACCTTCTTCAGGCTGGTTCTTGCCAAAATACTAACCGTCCATTTGGTCCAGTTTTCGCCAGGCCCATCAGTGAGCGCTGATTGGTATTGAGAGGTCGACTTCAACGAAGCCGTCAGCGTCTTCCGAGGTGCGCAGGCGAGCTCGGGTTTCGTCGATGCTGTCGATGCGCATCTCGGCGCGATAGGGTCGACCGCCCTTGATGATGGCTGAGACCCTGTTTCCGGCTAACTTCAATTTCTTGCCCCGTCAGTCTGGAGAACGGAGCATACTGGGTTCTGCGCAGGACGCTCAAGCGCGGGATTCTTCCAGGAACTACCCGAGACCGTGGGTGCGGCAATGAAATGAGGAGATGTGCTCCGGAAGCAAGTCGAACTCGCGAAAGTCCTCGCCACAAAGAATGCAATACGACCGGAGCTTCTTATTCAGATCTGAGGAGGGCGGCCATCATTATGAAGAAACTGATTAACGATCCGAATCAAGCTGCCCGCGAAGCGATTGAAGGCTTGGTGCTCGCCTATCCACAATATGTCCAGCAGCTTCCGGGATTGCAGGCAGTTGTTCGCCGCGATGCGCCGGTCCAGGGGAAAACTGCGGTGCTCACTGGCGGCGGGAGTGGTCACGAGCCTATGTTTGCCGGTTTTGTGGGCCCCGGAATGGCCGATGGCAGCGTCGCTGGCCACATCTTCACTTCACCGCCGCCCGATCCGATCGTATCCACCGCGAAGGCGATACACGGCGGGTCCGGAGTGCTTTTCCTTTACGGAAACTACTCCGGCGACGTTCTCAACTTCGATATGGCCGCGGAGCAACTGCAGGCAGACGGTATTCGGGTCGAGACCGTTCGCATTACCGATGACGTCGCATCGGCGCCTCCGGACCGTAGGGAGGAGCGTCGTGGCATCGCCGGCGACTTCTTCGTGATCAAGAGCGCCTCAGCGCGCGCAGCAGAGGGTGCAGACCTCAGCGCAGTCAGCGCCGTTGCCCAGGCAGCGAATGAAAACACACGCAGCATGGGCATTGCGCTTTCCTCGTGTGTTATCCCGGCTTCCGGTAAGCCGATATTTGACATCTCTGATCAAGAGATGGAGCTCGGCATGGGGCTTCACGGCGAGAAGGGCATCCGGCGCGAGCCAATGCTTCCCGCCGACGAAATCACCCACCTGATATTGGGTCGCATCCTTGAGGATCTTCCCGTGCCGTCTGGAAGTGAAGTCAGTATTCTGGTCAACGGCATGGGCGCGACCCCACTGGCTGAGCTGTTGATCGTCTACCGCGCTGCCCATCGGCTCCTTGCGGACGCGGGAATCTCCATCTGCCGCGCCCACGTGGGCAACTTCGCAACGTCTTTGGATATGGCGGGATGCTCGGTGAGCTTGCTGCGGCTTACACCGATGTTGAAGCGTCTTCTGCTCGCACCAGCGCGCTGCCCAGCATTTATTCAGGTGCAAGAATGATGCGATCGAAACTTTTTCCAGTGGACATGCGGCAAGTGCTCCTCGCGATGGCCGATGCAATCATCAACTCGGAAACCGTCTTGAACGCACTCGATGCTGCAATTGGGGATGGCGATCACGGTATCGTCATGCGGCTCGGCTTTGAAGCCATAAGGAACCGACTAGCCATGTTCGACGTCTCTGCTGGCTTTCAAGAGCTCTTTACCGAGTCTGGCAAGACGTTCATCGGCGTTACAGGCGGTACCATGGGGATTATTCTTGGCAAGAGCCTTCTGTCGGTGGGCACCAGCCTGCGCGACGCCAAGGAATTCGCCACTCCTGAATTGAAAACGATGCTCGCGGCGATGGAGACAGCCATTAGCCAGGCAGGGAAAGCGAAGCCGGGCGACAAGACCATTCTGGACGGTGTACACGCAGCGCGCGAAGCGGCAGAGCTCTCGGAGAGAGCAAACGAGGCATTGGACGAAGCGCTGAAAAGCGTAGCGGCAGCGGCCGCAGCAGCGGCGCAAAATACAGCAGATATGGTCTGCAAGATGGGTCGGGCGAGCCGACTGGGCGAAAGAACACTCGGTCATGTCGACCCCGGGGCTGCATCGTTTGCGATCATGATGCGCTCGTTTGAGGAGTCGATTGCCAAGAGTTCTCCAGCCTAGTGGCCGTGCATTCCGGCATGAAACATCATTGGCGTTCCTGCGCTTGGATGCATGGCATCGGCGGATTTGCGCTGCGCCCGCAATCCAGGCGTAGCCAAAATCAGACTTCAGCATGGCGTGGGTGCATCGCTGGTTAACCGGGTTGAGTTCTGGGCTTCAGCCGGGTGTAGAGCCAGGCCCGCGCCAGCGACCACTCTCGCTCCACCGTGCGCTCGGAGACGCCCAGCACCTCGGCAGTTTCCTCCACTGTGAGTCCGCCGAAGCACGATTGGATTCGAACCAGCGACCTCTTCCGTGTCATGGGATGAAGATATTGAAAATAATGACTTATAAGAACAGGCAAGCACATTGACGTGCAGTTAAGTTCTTTAGAAATGGGGTGCGGCCAGCGATAACGGGTTGGATAACGGGCTGAGCCAGAGCGTGGCTGACCGGCAGATCCGGCGAACTCTATCCACCGATCAGTCAGCTCTTCAAGTGCGACTGACTTACAAGATGCCTATGGACCGAACGCTGATTCTACCCGGTTCTAATTCAATCGCTGACGGTCGGCTGGCAAAGATCTCTGCGGAGAATCGTCGCCATATTCACCGCGCAATGTGCGTAGATTAATCCTTGAGGTTGCTGCGAATAAGCGGTATATTCTCTGCAAATGATGCGGAGAATAGAGACCGGAACATATATCCACCTACGAACAGAATGGCCGGTCTTCCGATGGGATTCTGAGCGCATCTCCCGACTTCTGGCAGAGGTGCGGCATAGGCAGGGACGCCTGATTGGCCGGATGGAGGGGCTTGGCTTCCAGTTCCGAAAGGAAGCTGTCTTGAACAGCCTGACCGAGGAAGTCCTCAAATCGAGCGAGATTGAAGGCGAGAAGCTAGACAGGGACCAGGTCCGATCCTCGATCGCTCGCCGCCTAGGAATTGATATTGGCGGCTTGATGCCGGCCGATCGCGATGTCGAGGGCGTGGTCGAAATGATGCTGGACGCCACCCAGCACTACGATCGGCCATTAACAGCGCACCGTTTGTTCGATTGGCACGCCGCCCTGTTTCCGACCGGCCGAAGCGGAATGTCCAAAATCAGCGTAGGTGCTTGGCGAGACGATAGGAAGGGCCCAATGCAGGTCCTTTCGGGGCCGATTGGAAAGGAACATGTTCACTATGAAGCTCCAGTAGCCAGCCGACTGCGCGAGGAAATGAAGAAATTCCTGGAATGGCTCGGAAGAGAGAACTCGACGGATCTTGTGCTTAAGGCGGGAGTTGCGCATCTGTGGTTCGTGACCATCCACCCATTCGACGATGGCAATGGGCGCATTGCGCGCGCCATCGCCGATATGGTGCTGGCGCGCTCGGAACGTAGCCCGCAACGCTTCTATAGTATGTCGGCGCAGATTCGCCAGGAGCGCAAGGAGTATTACGAGATCCTTGAATTAACGCAAAAGGGCGATCTTGAAATTACGCGCTGGCTTGAGTGGTTTCTCGCATGTCTTGGTCGCGCATTCGACGGTGCCGAGACGATCCTTGCCACCGTGCTCAGCAAGGCACGCTTTTGGGATCAATTTGCTGGAGCAGAGTTCAGCGAGCGACAACGCAGCATGATTAACCGGCTACTGAACGGCTTCGAAGGCAAGTTAACTTCTTCAAAATGGGCAAAGCTCGAGAAATGCTCGCAAGACACCGCGCTACGCGATATTGAGGACCTCATGAAGAGGGGCGTCTTGACGAAAGATTCAGCCGGTGGACGAAGCACATCCTACTCGCTCGTAATAATCAATCCGAAGACTTTCCGGCACTAGTAATTTCAGGCACGCTGTCTTCTGTCCTTGATATGAATTTCCAAGTTCTTTTGCCATCGCTGCGAGAGTCCTTCCATGAACGCTGATGCGAACTTATAGATTCGGCTGCGCAGCATTCAATTCGAAGCTCCCGATCGGGCAGCTTCCCGGAAAGCGGCGGCAAAGTTGCTTGCCTCTTCAGAGATGACAATGTTTTCGAAAGAAGGATTTCGAGGTGACGATCTGCTCGGCACGCTTCTTCTTGGCTCAGGCACCGTCCAATGGGAGCCGCGTGGAAACAAGGCCAACAAATTTCAGAAGAGCTGGACGGGGCTCGCGGCACCGAATGATGACGCCATCCGGAGATAGGATGCAGCACCTGCGAGTTCGTCGAAGAAATGAGTGAATTCAGTCCCGGGTGAACCCGGGATAGACAAATGCTCCTCGAATAGCTTCGGCATCGTTTTCCGAAACTCCACAGGCTCGAACCGTGCTGTACCAGTTCTTTTCGATTTGATCCTTGATCCCGACAACAATTCCTTTCGCCTCGTCCTTCTCGAGAAGAAAACGAGCGCATTGCGAGAGAAGATTTCGTCCATTTGCAAACCGGCCTTGATCCCCGCACTCCATTGCGAGGTCTCGGCGATCCTGGCTTACGACAGGCGATGGTGTCAGATCATATGCCGGTGACAACCTCCAATCCTGGTCGAAGGCAATAAAGGCGTGATTGCGGGGATGATCGTCAAGATTCGAAATCAACGCGTTGAAGCACATCCGACGGAACAATTCCCGCGCATCGTCCTTCGGCCTCGAAACCATGCGACGCAACTCCTCCGCCAGAACCACATAAGACCAACGGGTTCTTGTCTGCGAAGATTCGTCGGCGTGCAACACAGTCAAGCCGCTGATCATCCGGGCTCGGTTGTATCCAGCAGCAGCCTTCTGCCGGTCGAATCTCCTGATGAGTAGAATGTCCCTGCCTGCCACGGTCTCGAGCCGGCTTTCTGCAGCCTCGATCCCGCACTCTCTGGCAAGCCGCAGCATGGCATGCTCGACACGGGGGTAATTCCATCGATCGTCTGGCCGAGAGAACTTCGCAACCCAGAGCGCATCCTCAGCCTCGATCACTGCTTTGGGACGCGCACCTCCCATGGAGGTTCCGAGTAAGAGCAGCTCTTCAACCTGTGCCGCATCGGGGCTCACGGGTAATTCGTCTTTGACGAGTGCGTCCGCCAGCTCCTGAAGTTTCTCGAGTTCGATCGTCTGATTGAACTCGCGCTTCGGTGCGGGAGGAACCTGGCCCAGACCGAATCCCAGCGCCCCGGCGCGGTCATCTGGCGAATGCAACAAATAATCGAGTTCACTGAGCTGTGTCTTTCCGGAGCGCTTTTCGATGACTCGACGACCCCAGAAGTCCGGCCCGGCGTCGCGGAGGGCACCGAAGACGCCGTTCAGTCGAGTGGTCTCATATGTGATGTCGGAGAGCTTGAGTTCCACGGGATCGATCTCGACCGCATTTGGATTTCGAAGATAGGATCGCCCGTAGACGAATCGGCCCAAGGGTTCGCCGTTCGAGGTCTTTTCAAGTACAAATCTGCCTGCAAGAGTGGGGGCTTCTGCACGCGGCAAGGTGATGTAGACAAAGCACTCGGCTTGAAAATCAGAAGTCATTGTCGAGTCCACGAGCAGGGCGCGCGCGTTCAGGCGCGCTGCGTTCTGCCAGCGCAATTCCTTGCGTGTCTTTGAGAGGATCGGCCAAATCCTCGAAGCCTCGAAGCAGATCATACTGCCAGAGCAGGGAGGCGTAGACCGCAATGCCGGTGAATGCATTGCCTTTTTCGGCATCCATAACCGCACGCACTCCCGTGCCGATCTTCTCGGCAACCTGCGCGATGGTTAGTCGCCGCCGAATCCTCGCTGTCCGGAGGCTTGCTCCCAGACGTTTGAGGGCGTTTTCTACGGGATAAGGTTGAGCGGCAAGGAGTTGATTTCGACGCATATCGGGATGCCTTTGAAAGCATCTTAGAGCTCATTAGATGCTATTAAAAGCATAAGCCGATTTTGTTTCATGTCAATAGTAAGTGCTTTTAAAAGCATATTATATAGCTTAAGATGCTTTTAAAGGCTAAAAATGGCGTTCGAACAACATCTCAAATTCGCCACGGTTGAGGATTTTCAGTTCCTTCGGAATAATCAGAGATGCAATGTCTAAACAACAATTCCAGACCGAAGTCAGCCAGCTACTCCAGCTGATCGTTCATTCTCTCTACTCTCACCCGGAGATCTTCCTCCGCGAACTCGTCTCAAATGCCTCCGATGCACTCGATAAACTGCGTTATCTCACTCTGACTGATGACCGGTACAAAGCTCTCGTTGGCAACAGCATCGACTCGCCGCGAATCGACCTGGAACTGGACGAAGCTAACAGAACTCTCACCATCTCTGACACCGGTATCGGCATGCATGAGGAAGACCTGGTCTCGCACCTGGGCACAATTGCCCGATCAGGCACCAAGAACTTCCTGGCACAGCTTTCGGGAGACGCCCGCAAGGACTCGAATCTCATCGGCCAGTTCGGCGTTGGCTTCTATTCCGTCTTTATGGTCGCCGATAAAGTGGAAGTCATTTCTCGTAAAGCTGCCGAAGACAAGACTTACAAGTGGACCAGCGATGGTAAGACTGGCTTCGATATAGAGGAGGTCGGTGGCACAAAAGCGCGCAAGAGCGCCGGAACTACGGTTCTGGTTCACTTCAACGACGAAGGCTCGCAATACGCGAATAGCTGGCGCCTCCAGGAAATCATCAAAAAGTACTCCAACCACATCGCGTTCCCCATCTTCCTCACTCACGACAAAAGTGAGTGGAATGCTGAGAAGAAGGAATCCATCAAGACTCGAGTCACGGAGCAAATCAATGCTGCCAGCGCGATGTGGCAGCGCCCTAAGTCCGAGCTCAAAGAGGACGACTACAAAGAGTTCTACAAGTCCATTACTGGCGATTGGGAAGACCCGCTCTTCTGGTTCCACACCCGCGCTGAAGGCACTCTTGAGTACACAACGCTTTTCTATATCCCTGCCAAGGCTCCGCTCGATCTTTATCAGGCCGATTACAAGGGAGGCGTTAAGCTCTACGTCAAGCGGGTCTTCATCATGGAGGATTCCAAGGATCTGCTGCCGCAGTATCTTCGCTTCGTCCGTGGGATCATCGATTCAGAGGACCTGCCGCTCAATGTTTCACGCGAGATCCTTCAGCAGAACAAGGTGCTCACCAGCATCAAGACAGCGAGCGTCAAGAAGATCCTTTCCGAGCTCAAGAACATCGCGGCGAGCGATCCCGAGAAGTACCTGAAGTTCATCGCCGAGTACAATCGTCCACTCAAGGAGGGTCTCTATGGCGACTTCGCCAACCGGGAGACGCTGCTTGACCTTATCCGCTTCAAGTCTTCCAAGGTTGAAGGGCTTACATCGTTGGCGGAAGCAAAGGAACGCATGCAGCCGGAGCAAAAGGCGCTCTATTACATCACCGGCGCTTCGGAGTCCATGCTTCGCAACTCTCCACTGCTTGAGATCTACAAGAAGAAGGATATTGAAGTTCTCATTCTCGACGACGATATCGACGAAATCGTCTTTTCGACCGTGACGAAGTTCGGCGAAACTGATCTGAAAGCAGTCAACAAATCGGCCACCTCGGAAGACCTGAAGGATGAGTCCACTCCTGAGAAGGCGGAAGAACTTAAGCCGCTGCTCGAAAGGATCAAGGCAATGCTGGGCGATGCGGTCAAAGAAGTGCGCGCATCATCGCGGCTTGCCGACAGCCCCTCGGTCATTGTCACTGACGAGGATGAGCCTTCAGCCCGGATGCGCCAGATGATGCAAGC
>JAJYAE010000404.1 GCA_021779695.1 Acidobacteriota bacterium
CGCCTGCTTGTGTGTGGGCCTGTGGCGCAGCTGGGAGCGCGCTTCCATGGCATGGAAGAGGTCGTCGGTTCGATCCCGACCAGGTCCACCAATTAAATCAATAACTTGTGGC
Organism: Acidobacteriota bacterium; assembly: GCA_021779695.1. The sequence goes on from JAJYAE010000404.1 coordinate 113, forward strand.
ACCCTCCCCCTCCCGGCTTGGCAGCATTTTGGCAGCAAATTTTCAACGGCCTTCCAAAGCTACTTCACTTTTCCCACTTCCTACAGCAGCCCGCCATACCGGCTTCCTCGTACTGAAGCTCAGAACCTTGGCCTTCCTCACGACAGGTTTTGAAGCTCCCGGCCCTCCCTTGTCAGGTCCGCCGCTCTTGTGCGTCAGTTCCTGGTGAATGGAGTTCACGGTCGCCCGGACACCTTCTGGAAGTTGCTGCATGTAGACATCGGTCGTCGTGGCCGTTCGCGAGTGACGCAATACGCCCTGCACGTCTTTCACGTCGCCCTTCTTTCGAGCCAGGGTGGCGATGGTGCGCCGAATTACTTGGAATGTCAGCTTCGGCAATTCCAATTCTTTGGCGAACTTGTGCAGCACGCGCTTGCGGTAGTTGCCCGAATCGATGAATCCACCGTTACGTCCCGGAAAGATGAACCCTTCGGGGTCGTCGGCGGTAGGTCCATGCCAATGCTTTTTCTTTCGCTGTTCTTCCCGGCACTGCTCGCGCCACACCTGGAGTTCTTCCGCCAAGTCGGAGGCAATCGGGATCGTCGTGAGACTTCCCTTGGTCTTGCCCCAGGGGCGAATCTTCCCCTTGTAGGTGGTCTCTTCGATCTTGATCGAAGAAGCTGCCGGGTCGAAGCACTTCCACTTCAGCCCAAACAATTCACTGGGCCGAAGCGCATTGGTCATTTCGAGTTCAAGCAAAATCCGGTCCCGGCGTTCGAGCCTGGACAAAACAGCCCGCAACTGATCCCAGTTCAGTACAGTCTTGTCAGTCTCTTTCAGATGTGCCGGAACCTTGATCGTGCGCGCAGGATCTTTTCCGATAAAGTCTTGGTCCACAGCCTCGGCAAAGATGGCCTGCATATACGCCCGCACTTGCAACACACGATCACGCGAACGGGTATGGGCCAACCGATTGAGGTGCGCCTGTAAAGAGAATTTGTCGATGTTTTCAAGGCGTGCGTCCCCGAAAGTATCGACGAGATCGGCTTGAATCAGGTGCTTTTTCACCTTGGCCGTCTCCTCTCTCCAGTCCGCCTCTTTCAGCGGCACGTAGCGGTTGTTGACGAACCACTCAAAAGTGACCGAGCCGTTGACTACGGATTGGTCACCAGTGGATTGGCCGCCAAGTCTGACAATCTCGCGCTCCAGTTTTTCCCTGGCCCCATACTTCGACATTTCCGGTTTCGACCCAAGGATGACCTGCGCGATGTTGAGTTTCGATTGATTCGTTTCCGGGTCCAACTCCGCTCTGCGGAAGTATCCATACCACTTCTTGCCGCGAAGACGGACCCAGCCTTTCTGATGCGAGTTTCCCATTTATTCCTCGGATTCTGTGTGGGGAATAAGCGGGCCAACTCCATTTTACCGGCGTTTGCGCCGTAAAGTGGAGGCCCGTTCCCGCTCTTTCAGAAATTCCTCGATCCCGCTTGCGCGGTAGCGCAGCGCGCCGTCGCTCATGCGGATAACCGGTAAATAAGGCAGTCTCCGCGAGGAATGATCCCAGACCCAATCCTTGCTGACCTTCAGCATGAGGGCGACCTCCTCGGCGGTCAGCAGCAGTTCGATTGCCTCTTGAATCGTTGTTGACATGGACCCCATAAAGGCGACCTCCATTGACCTCTGTGTGGCACTAAAATCTGCCGCGCTTTACGAGCGTGAATGCTCGCATTGGCTACGAACAGATTCGTCGGCGACCGAATAATCGTCCAATGAAAAGTAGGGAACGCGTTAGGCGCGCCAGTCATAACGGGCATTTTTGGAACAATTCGTGCAACCGGATTTTCCAGAGCTGCATCGAACGATAATCTTGGGTTTGTCGCAAGAAACGCGGAACTGATGTACTTGGCGTCCTGCCTTGGTCCCAATCTCGGAGGATTGTTATGGTGCTACCAGAAATCCGATTGCTTCAAGCGGCAATAGTCTTGGCCGAAGAACTCAACTTCTCCCGAGCGGCCGCACGGCTACGCATCGACCAATCGACGTTGAGCAAGCGAATCATGGAACTGGAAGGGATGATCGGATTGCGCTTGTTCAAGCGCAATCACCAGCTTGTCGAATTGACCGAACCTGGCCGTCATTTCGTACAGGAAGCGCGAAATGCCCTACTGCACACTGAACGCGCGGTTTTGAGTGCCACGGCGGCATCGCGCGGAGCCGACGAGGTTCTTAATCTCGGTAAGTCTGCCTACACCGATCCGTTTCTAGTTACAACGCTCCAGTCGATTCAGCTTCCTCTCTATCCTGGCCTGAGAGTGAAACTGTGGAGCAACTATTCGCACGAACTTGCACACATGGTTGCAACGGGAAAACTGGACATGGCATTGGTTACGGCCATTCCGGACACGCCCACTCTCAGCTTTCTGACGATCGCCGAAGTCCCTCCTTACATTGCCCTGTCCAGAGAGGACTCCCTTGCGGATCGCAAAGAACTGCGCTTGGAAGACTTACGCGCCTGCGAGTGGATTCTCCTCGCTTCCTACGTCAACCCGCACGTTTTCGAGATGATCCAGAAGGTTGCTTCCGAAAAAGAGATCACTGCTTCTGATCGGCATTACGTTATGACCGCAGAGGAAGCGTCGGAACTGGTGCTGGCGCACAAAGGAGTGGCATTCCTGCCCCGCGATGCAGCTTGGCGAATCGCCTCTGAAGGCATTACGATGCGGCCACTCGTGGAGGATCGCCTGAAACTTGTTACCCGGCTGGCTACGCGGTCTGACAATAAAGCCAGGTTGGTGAGTGAATTCGTTCGTGCTGCCGGACGCAAGCTGCGGAGCATCCCTCCTCCGCAACAGGGGAGGCTGCCTCTAGCTGGATGATCCTGCGTCCGATGAATAGTCCGTGCTCTCGGCGGGGTCTTCGACCTCTCGTATCTCGATATTCAACGGACCATCGAGGCTACACTTTGGGCAGTGATAGATGCCGGAGGTTATCGCTCTGCCTACGTACTCTTCTCTTCGAAAGGCGCTTCCGCAATGAACACATACATGGAAGTGGTGCAGTTCTCGTTTGTGTTCATCTAAATCGCTCACGGCCCGAATTCCTTATCTCCCGCGAGAAACACTCGCAGGTAAGTGCTGTCTCCGCAGGTAGATAATGGAGAACATGAAATTCTATTCTTAAATCGCTGTCCGCCATGACTGAAATCCCTCGGTTTCTTCCATTGGGTGAATCTTGGCGCGAATCAGGTTTCAGCAAGTTGTGCGTCCAAAACCTTCGGAATGGGGGTCAAGGTGATTTTTCCTGTTTGGACACCTGTACCGCGACCATAGTGTCGATATCTCCCAGATGATTCGCCATCTTAGGGGAGCAAATATTTCCGCTGGCCTGGCCTGCCTTCGGAAACATGGCTGGTATTGCAACCGAACCCTTCAGAACGTTGCGGGAGACCTCCGCAATCGCGACCATTTCACCGTACACGGACGAGACTTTCACCCAGTCCC
>JAJYAE010000405.1 GCA_021779695.1 Acidobacteriota bacterium
ACAGGCGACCGAAGCGAGCATTCTCAACGAAACCGAGACCTATCTGAATATCGATGGATATCTCTATGCCGTCGTCAGCCTCAAGGAACTTCCCGATGCGACCTTTCCTGGCATGCTGCAGAACTTTGCAACTCTCGGCTTTCCGGTCGTAGTTAGCGCGCAAAGTGTGATCCCGGATCAGGTGAAGGTGCTCAAGAGCTACAAGAAGCGCCTGCAGAAGATGACAGCCGCGCAAAAGGATGCGAATGGAAACTTCAAATCGAACCCCGAAGCCGAAGTCGCGCAAGCGCAGCTCATCGAGGTGCAGCGGGACATCATCTCCTCCTCGCTAAAGACAGCGAAGTTGAGTCTGTCCGTTGTCGTTCGTACCTCGCAACCCGCGGTTACGCTCGGTGATCTTGAGCGGTCAGAACGGGAACTCGCCAACCGCACGCAAGAGGTGCTGAATGCCTTCACGCATATGAATGGCGCGAAAGCCGTAGCGGAGACAATCGCCAAGCGGCGCATCTTCCTTGGGACGTTGCCGGGGATGGCCGAGGCCGACAAACGGGATCAGGACATGCTTACGTCGAATGCCGCCGATCTGGTTCCCGTCGAGATGCCATGGACAGGTACACGCCGATGCCCCCTCATCCTGTTTGAGACGCCGTACCGCCAACTCATTCCTTTCTCGATGTTCGATCCCGATTTATCGGATGCGAACGGACTTCTGATGGCGAAGAGTGGCGGCGGCAAGACCCTTGCCGCGCAACAGATGCTGTTGATGGCCGCTCGCGCAAATCCCTTGATTTCGATTCTTGAGCGTGGGGACTCGTATCAGCCGCTTGTCGAACTGATGGGCGGCGAGATGATCGAAATGTCGCTCGACAGCGATCAGACGATCAACCCCTGGGATCTGCCTCGAGGAGAGACGAAGCCCTCCAATGACCAGATTTCATTTCTGAAGAACCTCACGCGGCACATGTTGGGCGAGAACACGCCGCCCGACCTCGACATCGACCTGCTCGACAGCGTCCTGCTCGAAGCCATCGCTTCGACGTACAAGAGGTGCAGCGCGAAGACCTCGAATCCGATTCCACTCTTCGGCGATCTGGCTGCTGAGTTGGCGCACTGGCAGGACCGGGATCGTAATCAGAAGATCAATGCGATGGCGCAGATGGCCTCGACCAAACTGCGGGCCTGGGTCGATGAGGGGCCGTATGCGCGACTCTTCGACAGGCCAACTACGGTACAGCTGAACAATCCGTGGCTCTACTTCAATGTGGAAAAGCTCAAGGACGATCCCCGCCTGGAACGGGCCATGAGCCTTCTCATCGCACACACAGCCACGTATCGCGCATCGGGGACAACAGGGCAGCCGAGCATCGTCCTTCTCGATGAATGCTGGGCGCTGCTCGAATCCCCGATCCTCGCCGGCGTGGTGGTGCAATTGTTTCGTACCGCACGCAAGCGCAATGCAAGTGTTTGGGGCATCAGCCAGACCCCGGAAGACTTCGTCGGCACGCCTGACCGCCCCAATGAGCACGGTGCCGGCATCGTTAAAAACGCGACCACGAAGATTGTCGGCAAGCAGCCTGGGGACATGACTGCGCTCCGGGAACACGTTCACTTGAACGAGACCGCACTCAACCAGATCAAGACGTTCGCACACCCGAAGAAGGGGCACAGTGCCGAATTTCTTATTGCAATCGGGGAAAAGGCGGAATCGACGCATGCGATCCGGATCGTTCCCAGTCCCGTGGACTACTGGATCACGACCACGTACGCGCGGGAACGGTCGTTCCGGAAGTGGTGGCTTCGCCAACACCAACAGCAACCGCTGATTCGGGCCTACGAAGAATTGGCCGTGCGCTATCCGCGCGGCCTGGCGGAACTGGCGCCGTTGCCGGTTGAACTGTCCGGAGAGATGCAGGAGGCGCTAAGCCAATGACGGACCATGCCCAACCCGAAGCGACACCGCTCCTGAATGGAGAGCCGTATGATGGCGATCCAGAGTTCGCTCCGAAGCCGAGAGTCTGGAAGAGGAGAGTGCTCATTGTGGTCCTGCTGGTCGAAACATGCTTTGCCCTGCCGAAGCTGGCTCACGGTCAATTCCTCAGTGTTTTCGACGCGATCTTCAGTTCGATTCAGAACGACATCGGCAGTTCACTCGGTGCGATCAATCAGGTTGCTCAGCAGATGCAGAAGCTCTATCAGACTACGGTCGCGCCATTGGCGGCGATCAATCAGGCTCGCGGGTTTGTAGCAAACTCAATCAACACCTACCGCGGCCGGATGAATCAGGTGTTCAACACGCCGTTCACGAGCGCCGTGACGCCTGGGCCCCAACAGTTTGAAACCATTCTGCACAGCCGGCTGTCGACGCAGATCCCCGCATTGCAGTCGAGCTTTATCTCGAACTACGGTGCAATTCCTCAGGTCAATGTCGCCGCGCCACAAGACCGCGTGCTGATGGACGTCGACGATGCCCTTGGACAGGAGAATCTCAAGACAACCTTGATCGCCGATCAGGGCGCCGACGTCATCCTTGAGACCGCCAACCAGATGGAAAACCAAGTCGCGGTCAGCACTCCCGGCTCCAATCCCTTTCTGACTGCGCAGGCGCAGGTCGCCAACCTCCGCTGCCAGGCCTACATGCAAAAGATGCTTGCGGCGGAGTTGCGTCAGGAAGCAGGCCGCATTGCGCACGACAACGTCCTTATAAAACGCAGAGCAGCCGCTACTAATGGAATCAACAGTCTGATCACCGGAGCCCTGACAGCGCGATAGGGAGCATTCTATGACCGATCCCAAGAAAAACCCGAACAAGCGTCGCAGGTCATTCTTCTGGCGCCGCAGACCCCAACTCCTGCCGGAGCCGCCGAAGCCCGCCCCCTTAGAGGATGCGCCGAGCGCGGTTCGACCCTGGTACCGGCCCACTTTGCTGAAGGTGTCTGTCGTCGTGCTTGGAGTCCTCGCAATCCTGCCAACCCACGCGAATGGACAGTTTGGGATCGACACGGCCGCGATCCTGGCGGCGCTCTCCAAAATGCAGTCACTGATGGATACCTACATCGCGGCTCCGCTCAGGGCCATCAACCAGTACGAGCAAAGTACGGCGAAGTACGAGCAGGAGGTCATGTACCCCCTTAATGCGATCAATCAGGCAAAAACTTCGGTGATGCAGTTTGAAAACCAGTTTAACCAGGTCAGCGGCATGTTCCGTGTCAATGTATCGAGCGCTACCCTACCACAGTCGCAGAATCTCGAAGCACTCCTGCTCTCGCGCAACGCGGGAAACGTGCCTATCCTATCCGACCAGTTTCAGAACGTGTACGGCGTTGTGATGCCACAGAATGCTGCGTCCCCGCAAATGAGGACGATGACCGATATGACGGACGCGCAGGCAGAAGACGCGATGAAACGGGCCATCGAAATTGATGCCCTCGCCGATGCGGAACTGAACGAAGCGAATCAGATGGGGCAGCAGATTTCGCAGGCAGCTCCCGGAAGCGCGGAGATCATCGAGGCCGAGGCCGACGTGTGGGTTGTGCGCGCCAATGCCTACACGCAGACTGCGTTGGCGGAGCTGATGAGAACACAGATCGG
>JAJYAE010000406.1 GCA_021779695.1 Acidobacteriota bacterium
GATCGACCTAACTGCTTATTTAAGTAGAACATGAGGTCGAGATAAAATCAAGCCTCCCTTGCCGCGAGGCTCGTTCACCTCGCTCCACCTGCCAGAGTGTACCGCTCCACTGTCAATGTGACAGCTTAAGCGATCGGAAGGCAATGATCGGAAGGCGGTACCTCGTACCTCTTCCAGACAAATAGGGTTCAGCTTGTTCGACCTGTCCATCTTTGAAAACCGGAAGAAAAGGGCAAGTCGCATAAACCGCGGCTGGTTGTTGGCTCGCTCAAGCCCGAGACTGTGTGGCACAGCGCGAATGGAGTTGCCCGTCGAATCGGAAGATCCGCGACCTAGCGACGCCGCAATCGAAAAGATCCACGGGCATTCCAAAACCGACAGTCCGCTGCTGAAATGGGATCGACACTACCTGAAAACCTGGTCTGTGCATGACACGAGACCAACTCATCCAGAGTCACCATCAAACTCCAGCCGACGTTTGCCGAGTTCTCCGGGAGAAAGGCAAAATTTGCTGATATTGTTGCAGTTGCGTCAAGTGCCGATTAGGTGACTTTGAGGATCCATAGGCTCGGGTTGGTACTGTTTGGCGAAAGAATTGACACGAAGATTGCATGGGGTACACATCGTTCTCTCGTGTTTTCATGCGTCTTTTGCCACGGATTCTCTGTCAACGGCGCAGAAGTGTTCGGGGGCGGAGAGGCGGTTGACTCGCGTTGCTCACCTAAGTAAAGTATAGGATGTAAAAGTGTTAAGTATACTTGATTGCGCGGCACCCGGCTTACCACTTACAAGCCTGGGAACGGCGTGTCCGGTTTCTAAACTGTACCACTGCACGGATGGGCAGAGCCGACGGGCCGCTTTTTTCCCTTTGTCCCGATGGCAAGGGCACGAGGAACCCATCCATGACCGACGAGTCCACTCCACAACAGGGGCGACCGGAACAGCAGGATCTATTTGAGCGAATCTATAACAAGGTAAACGCCGATCCCATAAAGGCACTTTTGGAGAAGGCGAAGGAAGAGATGCCGAGCGGTGACTTTGGCATCAGTGGGTCCAACCAGGAGCTTGTTGATCACTTAAAACGAGCGGCGAGCGATCGAGCGATTGCTAGGCAGCAGATCTTCGCTCTCTTGCAAGAGGCCGAAGAAAATGGCGTTCAGACTATTCTATACTACACTCCCAAGTCGGAAGCGATACGCGACTTGTGTTCCAACCCGGAGGAGGTGGCAAAGCGATTGTTCGGGGCGGACTGGCGGACGAAAGCCGGGTTTCCACTTTTGCCTCGCCTGACCAGTGGTTACGAGGTGGTGGACTTCCGGTCGCCCTACGCGGGCAAAGGCACCGACTGGCTGATGAAGATTTACACTTTTCAGGAAAGTAAAGTGCGGGTCAAGGATTTTGAGGACGAGGCAGCGGTACAGTTCGCTCTGAAACTCAAGCAAAACGAATACGCGGTCATTTATGAGCGCCGTGTAATCGAATCCGTATGCATTGCCCGATGGAATTCGCACCGGGAGCACCCGTTACTGGAGTTGCGCATCGAGCTAGCGGGTCGCCTTCCCCGGTTCAAGACGGATATTAACGCTCTCTGGTCGCGGTTGAAGCCTGCGGTCGAGCAAGAACATTTTGAGTTTTGGGATCTGCGAGACATACTTGATCGGATGGTTCGCAAGTGCCAGGATCATAGCGAATTGTACCAGATAGGACTTGTGAATTTGAAGGATTCGGGAGAGGGCAACGTGCGCTACACTCCGTACACTGAACACGAGCCGATTGACACGAATCCAACGCGGCTGAAAACGATTCATCAGCTGCTGGACGATGGCGGGCAGTGTGACCGCCTGGTGATGAACTGGATGGCCACTGGCTCTGAAGGGATACTCGACGGCAGCCTGCGGACTTATGCCGGATCGAGGGGAACGAACGAACTGGTGGTCAGGGCGCAGACCACGGAGCGGGCGGTGAACTATGTCACCGATCAACTTCGACATTTTGCAAGCTGAATACCCGGAGTACGCAACGGTCTGGTCCGTTCTCCGCGAGTGGTTCAAGCGCAACTCGCGTAAGCAATATGTCGAGTTGTCGGTTTTGCTGCGCGCGTTTCCAAAGATTGATCGTCTCGCTTTTATCTTCGCTTTGCAAGCCATGATCGATAAGGGAATGCTGGCTGCTGCCTACCGCGTCCGATCTCCCGAAGGGGACTTGCTGGAAAGCGAATTTGACGAACCGGATCAAATCCCACCGCAACTTCCGGCCCGCGATTATAGCCATATGGTCTCGACTGAAGAGGGAGATGTCGTGAGTGGCTATCGGTGGGGGCAATAGGGATGACGCGTAGACAGGACATTCCCGAGGCGGTTCTCGAACTGCTGGTGGAATTGCGCCTGGTCATGCAGGGAGGGAATCATCCTGCCGCTACGAAGTTGGAATGGTATAGCAAGGCCAAAGCGGCACATGGTCCGCGAACGGCTCAGGTGGTGTTGTGGCTATTTGAGGCTGGTGTGCCACCGAATCAGGTGAACAATGCTTTTTCTTTTTACGGAGATACCGAGATGACCCAAGATAATGTTTCCGGCGGGCGGAACATTAAGCAGACGGCTGGGGGAGACATGACCGGCGTGAATGCTGGCGGCACTCAAACCGTTCGCGACATTACCATCTACAAACAGGATCTCGATCAGGCTGGAGCCATGATCGCCGCCCATTTGAAACAGGCGTTGATCGAGGCGCGTGAGGGGTTGGAGAAGTCGGACATTGATGCGGCGATTCGACCGTTGCTGATTGAGCAGTTCCACAAGCTGACTGAAGAGTTGAAAAAGGGCGAGAAAAAGAATCCCGGCCTCGTCAAAACCCTCTGGTCGATGGTCTATGGTGCAGTGCAAGCTCTCCCCGATCCAGCGGTATGCTATGCTGCCTTCGAGAAACTCAAAGCGATGTTGGGCTTCTAGTGTGCTGTCCAAGCTAAGTTTTCGGGTATTGCTTCTTCAATTTCTTCTGTAACTCCAAATGAGGCCGGCGCGGCATTCCGATAACTCGGTCTGTACATCACATTTGACTCACCCCACCCGACCCAGTCTCCATCATTCCAGTGTACAAAGTACCCCAAGGAGGTAGAATCGATGGACGCAACGCCCAAGCAATGCAATGACTTACGGAAATCCGCCGATGGGAGCGCTGCAAAATCCGATGAACTGTACGACTGTGCCATACTGGACGCCGTGCTTACGGCAGTGGAAAGTCTTTCGGAATCGGACCTCGACAAGATCGAAGCGAGGATAGCCAGAGTCAGGGCATCATTGAGCAGATCGTCGAATTTCAGTAGTTTCCGGTTCGCTCCGAGCGGCGGTATGTAGCCAAGACAATCGCAAGGCTTCTCCCGATAAGGACTTGTGTGTCAAGCAAGGGCATTTCAGGAGGAAGCCATGCGACGACCACAGTATACACTCACCCCCGCTTACGTCCAAGCCCACGCCGCCTTCCGGCTCCAAGCCTTTCCCAAACAGACGACGAGCGTGGAAGCCATTACCGACGGGCTATCGAACACCATTCTCGTCGGCGAAAAAGCCCTCGACACGAGCGC
>JAJYAE010000407.1 GCA_021779695.1 Acidobacteriota bacterium
ATGCCATCGACGGCGGCCTCTGCCACCTTTGGGTCGCGCAGGTCGCCGAGGAGAAATTCATGCGCCGCGCTCTCTGAGAACTCCGGGTGCTTCACGTCCACGCCCCGCACCCAATAACCTTCACGCCGCAGGCGATGAACCAGATGGCTCCCAATAAATCCGCCTGCGCCATTCACCAGTGCCCTTTTCATCCGAATCGACCCCTTCCGAAATGAATCCGCACTACTTGAACCTGATTTTACACAGGCATTGCCATTCCATTAGGACGCTCTGCCTCAGCGAGGGTTACCAAAAGACAATCTGGCCGGTATCTAGCCCGGGTCAAATCCGCGTTGGAATCGATTGGACAATCCCCACTGCGTGTTTCGGCCGGCAGAAAAAAGATGGAGCATCCGACGCACACGATCAACGCCTTAAGACAGAAACCCTGGATGAGTGGCCGGTGGGGACGGCGATATTCGGTCTCCATAAACATTTGATAACAAGTAAGTTGTACGTTCTGCGTCGTTGAAAACGCCTAAAAGGGCCAGGATGCCAGATCGCCCGTACATGAACTGCATGGCGTCAGCCTGAGCCCGCCTCTGCCTGGCCTGCTGTCTGGGTTACGGGCAAGATCAATCCTGTCGTGCAAAGCGAGCTTCGTGGGCGGCCATGATGAAGCGTTGTCACTACAGGCCAGCCGATCGATAAGCAGACACTCGGCTCATCGCCAAAGAGGTTGGGCCAAATAATCGTCATGCGTGGCCCCTTGAGATCTTCGCCGGGCATTACTGCCAATGAGCCGAAAAATAGCAACAGAAGCCTGCTGACGAGTTCCGTCGAGCCAACGGAGAGGCTGATTCGGAAGCCACGGGTGTTTGCCGCGAATGCGGTGAGTCGATTGACGGTCAGCAGGCGAGTTGCCCCGATCTTTCGCCCGCTCCACTCACATCCTGAGCAGCATCCGATCCCTCGTAATTGGGGACCCGGGCAACAGGCAAACCGCCGGGCATTGGACGCTGGCTACCTCTCCAGGCATGTCACTGCTCACTCCCGCTTCCGGCCGGTCTGCAAGCGAAATCGCGTTAAGGGCCGAAAGCGGCTCTTGAGACCCTTGAAATTCTGGAGATCCTTGAGATCTTGAAATTGAGGGATTGCTCAGATACCCAATTCCGAAAGCAACCCACGCCCGCTGGGATATATTTGCATAGTTCTCAGCCGAATAACCGGCAGGTGCAGTCAAATGGCGACGCTTGATATTGCCTGCCCGCATCGCAGGAAAGCAGCCAAAATAGAGGAAGAGATTATCTTCAAATCAGATCGATAAACTCGATGAAGAATTCCGACAAATTTCTCTCGCGCCGCAAGTTTCTTGAGCTCTCCGGAACGGCCGCTTTTGCCGCTGCCATGCTCGCCCCGGATGCCCATTCTGCCACCCTTTCTGACACACTCACGGCCCGCGAAGCGGCACTTGCCGGCGCAGTCGAACGCCTGCTTGGCGCGCATGCGAACCAGATCCAACTCCGCCTCTCGCCGCTCGCAGACTCCGAAGAATTCCACATCTCCGGTACGCCCGGTCACATCCTGATTCACGCGACCTCTCCCTCGGCCGCAATGATGGGTGTCAACTGGTATCTGAAATATGTTGCAGGGGTCAGTATCAGCTGGAACGGAGACTGCCTTGACCAGCTTCCCGCGACGCTCCCCGCGCCCACGGCATCCATCACGCAACGGGCAGTCGTGCGCCACCGATTCGCGCTGAATGACACGAACGATGGCTACACCGGGCCCTACTGGACATGGTCGCAATGGGAGCACCTCATTGACGTCCTCGCTCTGCACGGCATCAATGAAGTGCTGGTCTACATGGGTGCCGAGGCCGTCTATCAGCAGACCTTCCGTGCTTTCGGCTTCTCCACGGAAGAGCTGCGCAACTGGTTGCCCACGCCCGCACATCAGCCCTGGTGGCTGCTTCAAAATCTTTCCGGCTGGGTTGGGCCATCCGTTTCGCAGCATCTCATCGATTCCCGCCTCGCGCTCGCCGCCAAAATAACCAACCGCCTTCGCGACCTGGGCATGACGCCCGTTCTGCCCGGCTACTTCGGTATGGTCCCGGACAAATTCGCCGTAAAGCATCCCGGTGCTCCCGTGGTTCCGCAGGGCACATGGCAGGGGCTCAAGCGCCCCGACTGGCTCGATCCAAATTGCGCAGTCTTCGCCGACGTCGCAGGCGAGTATTATCGCGCGCAGCAAAAACTCCTCGGCCCTGCGACCATGTTCAAAATGGACCCGCTGCACGAAGGTGGCCGCGCCGGCAACATCAATATTGGCAAAGCCGCAGCCAGCATTGAAGCGCAACTGCAGTTGGCGAATCCCGGCGCCTGTTGGGCCATCCTCGGCTGGCTGCAGAATCCCCAGCCGGAACTTCTCGCCGGCATCAAGGACAAAAGCCACGTCCTCATCCTCGATGGACAATCCGACCGATTTGACTACAAAGATCGCGATGTTGAATGGAACCACACGCCCTACGCCTTTGGAGTCATCTGGAACTTCGGCGGTCACACCACCATCGGCGCCAACATCAGCGTATGGAATGACCGCTACTTCCACCAACTGGGAAAGCCCGGCACCAGCCTGAACGGTATCGCCGTCATGCCTGAGGCCAGCTGCAACAACCCCGCTGCGTTCGCCTGCCTGACTGAAATGGCCTGGCGACAGCACCAGCTTGACCTGCCATCCTGGTTTGCTCAATGGGCCGCCTATCGCTACGGAGCCCAGGACGAAAACGCTGCTCAAGCATGGGAGATCCTGCGCAGCACCGCCTATGGCGAAAAGAGCGGCAAGTGGAGCGAGTCTCACGATAACCTTTTTTCGGCTCAGCCCGGCCTCTCCATAAAGTCCGCCTGCAGCTGGAGCCCGCAGCACCCACGCTACGACCTTGCAGCGTTCAAGCCCGCCGTCGAATACCTTTTGAAGGTTCCCCCATCGCTCCGCATAAGCTCAGCCTATCGCTACGATCTGGTAGACCTGGCTCGCCAGACCCTTGCCAATCAAAGCCGCGTCCTTTTGCCAAAGATCAACGCTGCTTATATAGCGAAGGACGCGCAGGCGTTTCGTCAGCTCAGCCGACAGTGGCTCGACCGCATCTCTGCATTGAATCGAATTGTCGCGTGCGATCAGGCATTCCTATTCGGAGCGTGGATCGCTTCCGCAAGGGCCGCAGGCAGCAACTCCGTCGAGCAGAACCAGTTCGAATTCGATGCCCGCAGCCTGCTTCTTGAATGGGGACCGGAGGCTTCTCGCAACTCTGGCGTGCATGACTACGCCAATCGCGAATGGAACGGACTGCTGGAGTTCTATCACCAGCGCTGGTCCATCTATTTCTCCGCGCTGGAAGACTCGCTCAAGAACAACGAACCGGTCAAGGAGATTGACTGGTTCGCCATCGACCAGAATTTCGCCCGGGAAACCAACGCGTACCCCAACCTGCCGGCAGAAGACTACTATCAGACAATCTGGAACCTCCGACACGAGTTGCAGGAATAAAGCGGACATTCGCGACATCCGGGGAAAATGCCTGGATG
>JAJYAE010000408.1 GCA_021779695.1 Acidobacteriota bacterium
GCGGAACTGGATTGCCGCCCGCTGGGGAGACTTGCGACGATCCGCCTCCGGACATGACTCCAACGTCTGCGTGGCCTCCAATGACCGCAATCGATTGTATGGATTCGGAACGCAAGGGAAGGACACTGCCCTTGCTTTTCAAGAGGACCTCTCCTCTTTCTTCAGTCTTCTGCGCAATGGCGAAGCCACGCATCACATCCGGAGATCCGGGATGCGGAGGATCGTCCACGATCCCGGAATCAAATTCCGTTCGCAGAACACGGTGCACCATATCATTGAGCCGGTCCATGGGGACTTCGCCGGTCTGCACGGCTTTCTTAAGCGGCTCGCCAAAGGAGTCGTTACCTGGCATTTCAATATCCAGGCCGGCCATGGCTGCCTTGACAGTGCTCTGCGTAGCGCCCCAATCCGAAACGACGAATCCTTTGAAATCAAATTGCTTCTCAAGCACATCATGCAGCGTATATGGATTTTCGCACGCATATATGCCATTGATTTTGTTGTAGGAGCACATGACCGCGCCTGCACCCGAATCTTTGAGCGCAATCTTGAACGCCAGTAGATCACTCTCCTGCATGGCACGCTTGCTGATGATTGAATTGACAACGATGCGACCCGCATCCTGGTCGTTGGCGGCATAGTGTTTCACGTCGGTAATGAGGTGAAGAGCCTTTTCCGCCTTCAATTCAGAGCCGGCCAGAGTTCCCGCAAGCAGTGGATCTTCACCTTTGTACTCGAAGGTTCGGCCATCTCGGGGTTCGCGGATCATATTGATTCCCGAGCCAAGCGACATGTTAAATCCCATATCCCGCATCTCGTGACCAAGCTGAGTCCCGATTTCATACGAGAGCGCCGGATCCCACGCAGCCGCCATCGCCTCATCAGAAGGAAATGCAGTAGCATAGCGTCCCTTCTCGCCTGCTCCGGAGACCCCCTGATTGGAGTCCGTCATCTGAAGATCCGGGATGCCGAGCCGCGGTATGCCCGGAATGAATCCCAGTATTGAAATGGCGCGAGTCGTGGGGCCGCACTCCGGTTGGGAAAATATTGCCTGCCATCCAGGTCCGTGCAGCAACTGGATCTTCTCATCCAAGGTCATTTGCTTGATGACCATTTCGGCACGCTGGTCGGGGGACAGGCTCTTGTCTGACCAAGGAAAGTGCCTGGGAGGATTCATCCCTGGAACCTGCGCCATGAGCCCAGGCCAAGCCAACAATGACGCAGCAACTAAAACGAATCGCGCAAAGAGTATCTTCATCGATTTGGGTGCCTTTTCTAGATCGGATTTCATTACGAGGTAGCATCTTACTCCACTTATCATTGAGATCAAATTGCGAACAGTCTTCTCCAACGAACCTCGATTCACATCGATCAAAATGGGGCGAGATCCTCTTGAAAAGTGCAACCGAGACCGCCTTAAGTTGAGATTTCCATCGCCTGCAAGATTTTCACCGCGAACCGGCCTTGCATATTTCCCGTTGTTCCGCGATGCACTGACGATCCGGCTCTTGCGCATTTGCCAAATAGTCCCCAGGGAGATTCAGGCCAGTTTTGATGCGCAATTGCATTACACTTCTCTCTTTGTTGGCATTGGTCTTTGCCGGGCCCTTCATTCGCACATCAACCGCAGAGTCGGGCCCACTCAAACCCCAATTCAATCCTTACTCGCTGCATTTCTTCGATATTCATACCGGGAATCGGCTTGAAATCATCTACCGCAACCGCGCGGGATACAATCAGGATGCGCTGAATCAACTCAACAGCGATTTGCGCGACCGCAGGACCGGTCAAGAACACCGCTAAGACCCGCGTGTTTTCGACCTACTGCATGATCTTCTGACTTCGCTCGAACGGCCGCAAGGCGAGATCGACGTGATTTACGGCTATCGAACACCTTGGACCAATGCATACCTCCACTCGTATGGACACCACGTTGCGGTGCACAGCCTTCATATGCAGGCGATGGCGATTGATATCCGGATCCCGTGCGTTTCCATCACACAATTGAGAAATGCGGTAATTGCCTTACACCGGGGTGGAGTCGGCTTCTATCGAGAGAATGACTTTGTCCACGTGGATGTGGGGCGCGTAAGAAGCTGGTAAATCATCCTTTTGATCCTGCCTTGCAGGGTCAGACGTGTGCTGCATAGCAGACGTCTTTCTCCTTGAAGTCCCTCAACTGGTCGCGGCTGTTTCCGTATACTGCGCAGGGCAGCGATGGCGGAGCGTGTCAGAGCCATCCTGGTCCTGGCGGTGCAGCCGGTGTGGCCCGTTGTTTGAGGTCGGCATTGAGCAGTTCGTCGGCGCTCAGCTTCGGCGAGTCACCGGCTGGTTGTGCACCACGATCGTGTCTTCGTGGTCCTTGAGCCACTTGCGCACCGTCCTCGAGTGGTGTGCGCGCCAGTTGTCCAGGACAAGGAGAATTCTCTGCTTGCACTCGCGGGCAAGCCGCTTCATGAAGCCGACGAGTCCACAGGCGTTGAGTGCTCCGTAGAAGACCTCCAACGCATCTAGACCGCGCAGGCGTTGGGCTCATTCAATTCGGCGCGCGGCAGCCTATGCCCTGCGGTCGTGCCAATGCTCTCGAGACACTGCCCATAGCAGCAACTCGCATCTTGATGGACCGCATCCGTAAAGGCAGATTTATTGCGGGTAGGGATATCCTTTTGCAAGTGCTGTGGCGAGACGAGAGAGAAACGGTAGATGTCTTCTTTGAAATGCACTTCGTTGTTCTCGTGCACAATTGCTGTTCCGTAGACAATAAGATCAGGGATGCGCTTGGCGAGATAGACCGTCATGTCATCATCGCCATGTTGCATGGCCTCTTGTACACGATGCAGTCTCCAGCCGGGATTATTGCGCAGCGCCCAAGCTGCGAGTTCAGCGGGCCTTTCCACACGAATGCAGCCATGACTGAAGTCGCGGCATGACCGTGCGAAAAGCTGAGTGGCCGGGGTGTCATGAAGATAGGCATCATTATCATTGGGGAAGACTAACTTCACGAACCCAAGTGAATTATCTGCTCCGCGCGTCTGGCGGATCGTCAATGAGCCCTCACGAAGCTACTTGAGAATCTCATCGGAAACATTCCCTCTGGTAACAACGCGTCCATCGTGGGTTGTGACTTCAAGCTTTTTGCGAACCAGATAGCTGCGGTTGCGCACGACCTGAGGCAGAATCTCGTTGAGCAGAATGCTTCGCGGGACATTCCAGTATGGTTGGAAGATGATGTGGGTCATTTCAGCGGAGAAGACAGGCGTTTGTGTTCGAAGGGCCCTGCCAACAACGACGCGCATTTCCAGGACAACCTTTCCGCGCTCCTCCAGCGCCCCGCAGTGACGACCGGTGGCGCTGGTTCAGCCTCTGACTTATGAGTATTCGAATAGCGACAAAAAAACAGTGCTCTGCCGCACGAGTCTTTTGACGGCGTAGCGCCAGTGCGAAGGAGTTCAGTACAGATTCCCGACAACGATGTCAGCGACGACCTCGATGGCAGAAACGGTTGGGATGAGGCCGGCTTTGGAGGGAGCGGGGTGCGAAGGCAGAGCGGGCTGTGTCA
>JAJYAE010000409.1 GCA_021779695.1 Acidobacteriota bacterium
GCAGTCGCGCCAGGGCACGCCGATGAGCCATGCGACGGGCGCGAAGACGAAGCCGAGAATCTCGCCGAGGCTGCCGGGAATCCAGTGAAAGCCGGCGTGCATGTGAGCCCAGCCGAGCAGGCTGTCCAGCAGCGCCACGAGCGCAAGAAAACTGACGAGCATGATGGCCACGTTCATGGCGAGCTTGCCGCCGTCGATGGTGCCGCGAGCGATGGCGCCGATAAGATTTTCATCCTTGTGCTCTTCCTGCTCCGGGATGATGACGCGGCCCTCGGTGGCGGGGGTGCCCGTCTCTGGCACGAGCATTTTGGAGATGAGGATGGTGCCGGGCGAGGTCATGATGACGGCGGCGAGCAGGTGGCGCGCCGCGACGCCCTGCGCGATGTACATGGCCATGATGCCGCCGGAGACGTGCGCCATGCCGCTGGTCATGATGGTCATGAGCTCGCTGCGCGTGGCGCCGGAGAGAAACGGGCGGATGGTGAGCGGTGCCTCGGTCTGGCCCATGAAGATGGAGGCGGCGACGTTCATGCTTTCCGCGCCAGAGATGCGCATGGTCTTGAGCATGATCCAGGCAAGCCCGCGAATGACGATCTGCATCACGCCGATGTGATAGAGCACGGCGAAGAATGCGGATATAAAGATGATGGTGGGCAGTACCTGGAAAGCAAAGATGGAGCCGAGCGAGGTGTTGGGCGTGCCGAGCGCACCGAAGAGGACTTTGGTGCCCGCGGCAGTGGAGGCGAGCATGCTGTTGACGACGTCTCCGGCCCAGGCCATGGCGCGCTGGCCGTAGTCAAAGCGCAGAACAATGAAGGCGAAGATGAGTTGGAGGCCGATGCCCCACGCGACGGTACGCCAGCGGATGTGCTTGCGGTCTGTGGAGCCAAGCCAGGCTGCGGCGAGTACGGCCAGGATTCCGAGCACACCAGTGAATCGTTGCAAAACTGGCCCTCCTACAGTGTGGTTCTGATCTGCTTTCTCATTACCTTAACGCATTGCGGAGGTGGGCCTCAGCGTTGGTGCGCGTCCAGACGCGGCTGACGAGTTCGACGGGCTTGGGTTGGAGGTGGGAGAAGCGAATGGCAGAGCGCAGGAGGCCTTCGGGCTCGGGGAAAAGGCCTGGGCGTGTGGCGTACAGGGTGGCGATGGGCTGGCCCTGCTCGATCCAGTCGCCACGGCGCGCATGGAATTCAATGCCGGCGTGGGGATCGAGAGGTTCACTGGCCCGCACGCGTCCGGCGCCGAGGCGTTGGACGGCCCAGCCGAGCATGGTGGTGTCCATTTTGGCGATGAAGCCGGACTCCCATGCCGGCACTTCAAGGCGCGCACCGGGCCGATGGAAGGAGTGCATTTTCTCAAAGACAGAGATGTCCCCGCCCTGGGCTTCGACCATCTGCAGGAAGACGCGTTCGGCGGTTCCGTCGTGGAGCGCAGTGCTGGCCTTGAGCTGTCCGGTCTGGGGCGAGTCTGCCTTACCGCCGAGGAAGAGCATCCATCCGGCAAGGATGAGGGAGAGCTCGCGCAAGTCCTCACTGCCGCGGGGCTGCTCACCGCGGAGCAACTGCATGCTTTCGATGATCTCGATCCAGTTGCCGGCCATGCGGCCGAGAGGCTGGCCCATATCGGTGAGCAGGGCGACGGTGCGGGTTCCGGCGGCCTCTGCGGTGGCGACGAGAAGTGCGGCGAGATACTCGGCGTCTTGCTGGCGGCGCATGAAGGCGCCGGAGCCGGTTTTGACGTCGAGGACGAGCCCGTTGAGACCGGCGGCCAGCTTCTTGCTGAGGATCGACGCACAAATGAGGCCGGGGCTTTCGACGGTGCCGGTGCGATCGCGGAGATCGTAGAGGACGCGGTCGGCGGGGACGAGATCGGGAGTCTGGCTGACGATGGAGCATCCGCAGTAGGCGAGGACGCGCTCGAACTCAGGCATGGAAAGGGAAGTGCGGTAACCGGGAATGGATTCGAGTTTATCGAGGGTGCCACCGGTGTGACCGAGGGCGCGCCCGCTGATCATGGGGACGGCGAGGCCGCAGGCGGCCGCGATGGGAGCGACGAGGAAGCTGGTCTTGTCTCCGACGCCGCCGGTGGAGTGCTTGTCGACGGTGAATTTGCCGAGGTGGGAGGAATCGAAGCGAGCGCCGGAGTCACGCATGGCGATGGTGAGCGCATGGGTCTCTTCGCGGCTGAGTCCGCGCAGCAGGGCGGCCATGAGCCAGGCGGAGATCTGCTCTGGGGGGAAGATGCCGCGCGCCGAGCCGTGGACGAGGAATTCGATTTCGCGCGCGGTCATGACGAGGCCGTCGCGCTTTTTACGGATGAGGTCGATCATGTGCATCGCGGTCGGATGTGAGCCGGCCGGATGAGCTCTGCGTTCGATCATGCGAGTGGATGCCTCATGGATGTTTCATGTGAAAGGCCAGCGGTAGGAGGGCGCCGAAGAGAAGAACCTTGGTGCCGTCGGGAGCTGGGAAAGCGACGGGGGTGTCGGGTGGGGTGAATTCGGCCAGCATTTGGCGGCAGGCGCCGCAGGGCGGGCTGGGTGCGTGGTTGAGGTTGGCAATGGCGACAGCGGTGATGCGGAGCTCGGGGCCGAAGGTGGCGACAGCGCGGACGATGGCGGCGCGTTCGGCGCAGATGGTGAGGCCGTAGGAAACATTTTCGACGTTGGCGCCGGTCACGATGGATCCGTCTGCGAGCTGGAGAGCTGCCCCGACGCGGAAGCCGGAGTAAGGCGCGTAGGCCATGCGGGCGGCCCCCTGCGCGGCGGCGAGGAGCGGCGCGAGCGGAGTGCCGGAACTGGACGAAAGATCGTTGCCCGGGTCCATGCAACTTGAGGCTAAAGCATTGGCTGCGGTTCTGTACATGACTGGAGTGGTTCCCGCGCTTGGTTGGTTGCGGGGGATGAAGTGGATTCAAGTCTCTGCCGGCCGGACCGATAAAGGGATCGAGTGCATCCCATGCCGCGGGCACGGACACGGAGGGGTGGTGTGTGGACTTCAGGCGGTGGGTTGACATGGATGAATTGACGCGTGAATTCGTGATTGAGAGCCAGGAAGGCCTGGACCGGATGGAGCGTTGCCTGACCGAACTGGAGGAGCAACCGGGCGAGAAGGCTCTGCTGGCAGAGATCTTCCGATCCGTGCACACGATCAAGGGAACGACGGGCTTTCTGGGATACAAGCGGCTTGAGAAGCTGGCCCATGCGGGGGAGAACCTGCTTGGTTTGCTGCGCGAGGGCAAGCTGGAGGCTACTGCCGCGGTTATCACCGGGCTACTGCAACTGCTGGACGGGCTGCGGCTGATCCTGCAATCGATTGACGAGACCGGCAGCGAAGGCGAGGGGCAGGATGGAGCGCTGATCGCATTGCTGGAAGGGCTGCAGACACCTGTGGCCGCAGCGTCGCCGCTTCCAGTGCCCGCGCCGCGACCGGACGACGAGGAAGCAGGGCGGGTTGAGCCGGCGGCCGCGATGGAGAAGGTAAGCGTACCGGAACCGGAAGCGCCGAGGGCGCGAGGCGGAGCAAGCACGGCCGCGGAGAGCAGTCTGCGCGTG
>JAJYAE010000074.1 GCA_021779695.1 Acidobacteriota bacterium
GCGCCTGTGGGTCGCGTCGTCCATGCATGGCAGATCGTCAAAGATGAGCGATGCGGTGTGAAACTGCTCCAGCGCAATGGCAAGGTCCGCGGCGCGACCCGCTTCCAGGTCATATGCCAGGGCAACCTGCAACACCATGCGCGGCCGCACGAGGCTTCCGGGGTTCTCAAGAACGTGAGAAAGCGATGCCTCGAAGTGAGGATCAATCTCCGACGGCAAAGGCAGGGAGCGGCGAAACAACTCCTCCAGTTGCGCCGGATTCATTTTGTCCAGACTTGATTCCGCCGGCACATTCTTCCTCGTGATGCGTGGATAGTGGAGACTGTGACTGGTGGCGCCAGAGGCTTGCCGGCGAAAAAGCTGAGAGCGCGTTGCGTATGGCACACAGTTTTAGACGCTGCGTATTCGTCGCTGGAAACAGAGATCGGGGTCAAACTGGATGAAGTTTTGTTCATTTCTTTGCCCTTGGATAAGGTCAAAGAGACTAAAGTTCGGATTTGACACCATGGCTGGAAGGGCGCGACCTGCAACGGAGTGGGCATGCGGTGGAAGGCGCCGCTGAAAGAGCAATGGGGCGCGCACTTTCAAAGCATTGCGTGGCAGGAACCGGGGCCAAAGGCGCGCAGAATCGAAGCAGAATCGAATAAGATCCCTGTATGCGGCTTTTGCTCGTGGAAGATGAGCTGGAGATCCAGGCTTTTCTCCGCAATTCGCTGGGGGAGGCGGGCTATCAGGTTGACGTGGCCGGAGATGCGCGGCAGGCAGAGGAGCTTGCGACGAGGTCGCCGTACGACATTCTGATTGTCGATTTGGGATTGCCCGATCGGGACGGCATTGCTCTCATTCTGAGTTTGCGAGAAAAGGGAGTCACCGCGCCTGTTCTGATTCTTTCCGCGCGACGATCGGTGGACGACCGGGTGCTGGGCCTGGAGCAAGGCGGGGACGACTATCTGACAAAGCCCTTTGCGCTGGCTGAGCTGTTGGCCAGGCTCCGCAATCTGCTGCGGCGCAATCATCCGGCGACCGGGGAATTGACCCGGCTGCGCGTGCAGGACCTGGAGCTGGACCTGCTGCGCCGCGAAGCTACGCGCGGTGGCCAGGTGCTGCAACTGACTCCGCAGGAGTTCGTGCTGCTGGAATACCTGTGCCGGAATGCGGGGCGCGTGGTGACGCGCTCGATGATTCTGGACAAGGTGTGGGGCATGCGCATCCAACCGGATACGAACGTGGTGGATGTGCACATTTACCGGCTGCGGGGCAAGGTGGACACCAAGGGGCAGCAGCCTTTGATCCGCACGCTGCGAGGTGTAGGGTATGTCCTCAAAGACCGCTAGTCCGGTGATGCATTCAGCAGCGTGGCGGATTTCGCTGTGGGCAACGCTCGCGTTTGCCTGCGGCACAATGATTGTCTTTGTGTTTCTGCACCGCTTTGTGGCCGCGGACATCCAGCAGCGCACGGACGCCTGGCTTGCCGGAGAAGTGGAAGTGCTGGGGGATGTGGCCGAGCATACGCCCAAAAACGCGCTCTACGACCGGGTGGTGGGCGAAGTGGCTGAACTTGCCAGCAAGGAAGTGCCCAACCGGCTGCAATCCGAGGGGCAGCGCAACGACCTGGTGTTCTTTCTGCAGACAGATGCGCACGGCACGCAGACGCTCTGGGTTGGCGAAGGCAACGGCGCATCTTACCTGCGCGCGATTCAGCGGCAGCCATTTCCGCCGGACCAGCCTCGTGATCTTCACGTTGTGGGATCGAGCGCGCCGTTCCGCGTGGTGTCGCTGCGCATTGATGATGGAAGCCTGATCTACCTGGGGCTCTCAGAACACGACGAGCTGCGGGTATTGCGCAATCTGCGACTCCGCTTCTTCACCTGGTGGCTGCTGCTCGTCCTGCTGGGTTTTGCGATTGTGTTTTACACGACGCGGCGCATGCTGAGTCACGTGCGCGATATCACGGAAGCTGCGTCGCGCATTGGCCATACCGAGTTGGACAAGCGTGTGCCGACAAGCGGGCGCAACGACGAAGTGGCGCATCTTGCAAGGACCCTGAATCGCATGCTGGACCGCATCGAAAGCTCCATGCACCAGCTGCACACCATCACGGATGCGCTGGCGCACGACCTGAGAAGCCCACTGACTGCCATCCGCGGCAAGCTGGAGATCTCTCTTTCCGCTGTGACGCCAGGCGAACAAGCAGAGGCTGTGGTCTCCTCCATTGACGAACTGGATCGCCTGACTGAGTTCCTGAATACGTCACTCGATGTGGCTGAAGGCAAAGCGGACGCGCTGCGGCTCACAAAGAGCGTGCTGGATCTGGATGAATTGCTGCGCGGGATGGTGGATCTGTATGAGCCCTCGATGAGCGAGAGGAACCTGCATCTTGCGCTGGAGAGCAAGGGACCAGTTCTGCTGGCGGCGGATGCGGGGCTGATGCACCGGATGGTCTCAAATCTTTTTGACAATGAACTGAAGCATCTTCCGGCAGGCTGCAACGTGAGAATCGTACTCAAGCTCGAGGCCGAGGCGGCGAGCCTGGTTTTGGAGGATGATGGTCCTGGATTTTCGCCGGAGATTCTGCCGCACCTGTTCGAGCAACGCGTGAAGGGCAAGCAGTCGGGCGGGCATGGTCTTGGCCTGGCGTTTGTGGACGTGGTGGTTCGGGCACATGGAGGGAGCGTCACTGCCTCCAACCGGGAAGCTGGCGGCGCGCGAATTGTTTTGACTCTACCGTGCGCCTCTGTGGCCGATGCAGCACGCCCCCATGAGTCAGTGGCGGCTCGCACATAAGCGGCGCGCATAGCCAGGAAGACGGCTGCTCATGTGCAGCAATAAAGCATGACCGGGACCGGGTTCATCGCAATGACTCCGCGGATTGCGGGTCACTGCGAGAACGGGAAGGATAAGCGGGATGGGACGCAAATTGAAGGTGAATTATTGCGTGGAGCCAGATACGGCAAAGCTGGCAGAACGCGCCGTGAAGCAACTGATCGACGGCGTTCAGCAGGCGGTGGCACGGCGGGGGCGGGCACGGATCGCGATCAGCGGCGGCTCGACGCCGAAGGCCGCGTTCCAGATGCTGGCGGACCCGGGTCAGGGATGGCGCAGTTCTATGCCGTGGGACAAATTGGAGATCTTCTGGGTAGACGAACGCTGCGTGCCGCCGGACCACCCGGACAGCAACTATCGAATGACGCGGGAGGCGCTGCTGGAGCATGTGCCGGTGAAACCCGAGCAGGTGCATCGGATGGAAGGCGAACTGGACCCGGAGGTGGCCGCGGCGCGCTATGAGTCACTCCTGCGCAACACGTTTCGGCTGGAGGGCGCCGAAAGCCCGCGTTTTGACGTGATTGCGCTGGGAATGGGCAATGACGGGCATACGGCATCGTTGTTTCCTCATACCGAGGCGATTCACGAGATGGGCCGGCTGGTGACGGCCAACCACGTGCCGCAGCAGAAGGACTCCTGGCGAATTACGCTGACGTGGCCAGTCATCAACCAGGCCGACTGCGTTTTCTTTTTGATTGGAGGCGCGGAGAAGGCTGCGCGGATTCATGAGGTCTTCCTGGGACCGCGCGATCCGGAGCGGCTGCCGAGTCAACTGATATGGCCCTCAGGCGGTATACTCACTCTGATTCTGGATAAGGCCGCTGCTGCGCTTCTACCCGCAACCGATGGGGAAGGCTGCGGGGTGTTGGAGATGGAACGATGATTCTGGCAGGCGACGTAGGCGGCACCAAGGTCAACCTGGCGCTGTATGACTTTGCGGATGGCAAGCTGAAGCACACGCGCGAAGAGCGCTATCCGGCAAAGAACTATACCGGGCTGCAGGAGATCGTGAAGGAGTTTCTGGCGGCGGACAAGGTGACGGCGGCATGCTTTGGCGTGCCGGGGCCTGTGCGCGACGGGCGACTGCGGTTGACCAACCTGCCGTGGACCCTGGACAGCCGCGAGCTTTCAGCCAACCTGGGTATCCAGCATGTATTCCTCATCAATGACCTGGAGGCCAATGGCTACGGGATTGCCGAGTTAGCTCCGGACCAGATCTACACGCTCAACGAGGGTGATGCCAGCCAGATTGGGAACCGGGCACTGCTGGCGGCTGGAACCGGGCTGGGCGAGTGCTTTCTGGCGTGGAATGGCCGGATGCATCTGCCCTTCCCTTCCGAGGGCGGACATGCGGACTTTGCCCCGCGCAATGAGGACGAGATCGACCTGTTGCGCTTCCTGAAGCAGAAATACAACGGACGCATCAGCTTTGAGCGCGTTGTGAGCGGCATGGGGCTCACCAATATCTACGAGTTTCTGCGCGAGGTGCGCGGGCTGGAAGAGCCGGCGTGGCTGGCCGAGCGGATCGCCGGCGAAGACCCGAATGCGGTGATTACCGAGCTGGCGCTGGCGGCCAAGAGCGAGATCTGCGAGAAGGCGCTGGATATGTTCGTCTCTGCCTACGGCGCGGAGGCCGGGAACCTGGCACTGAAGATTCTCTCGGTGGGCGGACTCTACGTGGGCGGTGGCATTGCGCCGCGCATTCTGGAGCGGTTGAAGGATGGCATCTTCATGAAGTCCTTCACGGACAAGGGCCGGCTGAGCCAGCTGCTGGTGAATATGCCGGTGCGCATCATCCTGGAGAGCCGTGCGGCCCTGATGGGAGCGGCGGCGTATGCCGAGGCGCGGGCAGCGGAGATCAGCGGCATCTCAGCCCGGGCGGCATCGATGCACCACTAGGCATGCGCCTTTGCCGGAGCCGCTGAGGAAAACCAGCGGCGCCGGCCGAGTTTGACGCAGGCAGGGCATGGAGGCGCCGCTCGATGATCTGGCGTTGGACAGTGCGTGGGCTTCTGGCACTGGCAGGCTTATTTGTGGCGGTGTATGCAGGGGATAGCGCCGTCTTCCTATTGCGTGGCTCGCCGCAAGGTAAGGTCACCGTGAACCGCTTCATGACGGTGCCGCTGAAGGGAAACAAGAGCGAGTTCGATTTTCAGGGCGAGGTGGATGTTCCCTGCGCCGAGGCGCTTTTTCCGCAGAGAGGCCTTGAGCCGTGCTGGCAGGTGCGGCGGAATGCGGACAAGGGGATCCAGATGTAGTTCCACTTATCCTGCGAACGCCCATTTTGGGTCTTCCACACCAAATTGCGTGACCAGGATCACGTTGTGTGAGGCAAAGTTCCGCTACGATCTCAGGATCGCATTGATGGAGCAAAGGGCCATGTACGCTCGAACCCAGAATGAGAACGGAACATTCAATACGCGTTGCCTCTATTGCTTTATGACCATTGCCTTTGCAGTTGAGACGCCCGAAGAGATGGAAGGGATGGAAAGCAACCATCTTTGTCCGGAAAAGGTTCTGGCGCAATTGCAGGCCCAGGAGAGCGTGAGGGCTCCGCAGGCACTTTAGGGCTGCGTGGTGGCGGGTCTTGCAGGCGCGGCCTGGGTTTCAGTGGACTGCGGATTAGAAGTTGCGTCGGTTTGATGCCCACGGGCTGCGCCTGCGGCAATCTTCTTGTAAAGGGCCTCGTCTGCTGCCTTGTTGAGCTGGTTGGCTTTTTCCAACTCAGCCTTGGCGCGGTCCTTATCGCCCATGGCCCGGTAGAGCCGTCCAAGGCGCCAGTGCACATCGACGTCGTCTGGATTCAGCTTTTTGGCTTCTTCAAGCTCGCGCAGTGCCGTGGTCTTGTCGCCAGCCTCTGTAAGAAGGATTCCGAGATCGAGGTGCGTGAGGGGAAGCGCGGGGTCCAGCTTCTCAGCCTTTTCAAGAAGCGGCCTGGCGACCTCCGGATGGTTCATCTGCAACTCTGAGTCAGCAAGATAGAGCGTGGCTTGCGCGTGGTTGGGATCGTTGGCGAGCTCGGCGCGGAACTCGCTGGCCGCCTCGGGATACTGTTTCTGTGTCCAGAGCAAATAACCGAGGCCGAAGTGGACGCTGGGCTCTTTGGGGTCCGCCTTGACGGCTGCGCGAAACATTTTCATGGCGCCATCGTTATCCTTCATCTGGTCAAGGGCTTCGCCGGCGAGCATGTCGGCTTCCGCGGAGTCAGGATTGATGGAGAGGATCTGGTGGTAGACGTCGAGCACCTGTTGGAACTGGCTGGACCAGAGGTAGCTGTGAGCGAGGGCGAGCAGGAGCGGAAGGCTGCCTGGGTTGCCGGCAACCGCCTCTTTGAGATAGGGCGCGGCATCGGCATATTCGGCGAGGCCGTAATGCGCCATGCCGAGCAGAAGGGTGGTCTGCCGTGCCTGGGGTGAGGACGGCGGCAGGCTTTTTTGGAGCGGCCTGAGGACCTCAATGGCCTGCTTCAGGTCTCCACCTTTGAAAAGTGCAAGGCCAAGATTGAGCTCGACGCTTGGAAGCTTGGGACCGAGGGCAAGAGCTTTCCTGTAATAGGGAACGGCCTGGAGATCGTGGCCTTCGCGCGCTTCAAGCAGTCCCAAGTGGGCATAGGGCTCTGGGTTGGCGGGATATAGAGCGCTCAGGGAACGCCAAGCTTCGGCGGCTTCCTGATTCTTCCCTTGCTGCTCCAGGGCCAAGGCTGAACTGCGCAGGGCAGATGGGTCCGCATGAGTCTGTCCCGCGGAACAGATGCCGGCGGAGAGAAATGCCAAGCTGGCCGCCAGGCTGATGGTCCTCAGCACGAAGGGTCCTTTCCCTGCCCGGAGCCGTGAGGACGTTGCCGCGGGGTCAGCAGATGGGTTACGAGTCGATTGTCTCTCTCCGCGGCGCGGTCATGCAACGCCGGGAGAAAAGAAGAGAGCGCGGCGGATTGCCCGCCGCGCTCCTGTTTGAGGTGGAGTTTAGAACACGAACTTGCCACCGAGTTCGAGAGTACGGGAGTCGTATGCACCGACGATGGTACCGAAGTTGCTCGATCCATACGAGGTGCCTACGTTGTTCCACTCTGCGTGGTTGAAGGTGTTGAAGGACTCGAAGCGAAGCTCGAAGTGAGCGGCTTCACGAATTGCGAAGTTCTTGTACAGCGAGGTGGTGAAGTCCACGCGGCCAGGGAAGACGATAGAGTCTCTGCCCGCGTTGCCGAAGCCCTGGTTCGGGGCGCCGTCCCACACAGGAATCGGGAAGCTGAACTGAGTCGTATCGAAGAACTGGCTCGCCTTCCCAATGTGATGCACCTTGCCGGAGACGTTTGGACGGTTGGTGTATCCGCCGCCGAGGCCGATGGAGTCATAGGACATGGAGACGCCGGGACCCTGGTAGTTGAGGGAGCCGGGGCCTGGCAGACCTGTTTCATCCACTGCGGTACCTGCGACCTGCCAGCCGCCGAGCATGGCGTGAAGCAGGCCGGAGCTCTTGGCGAAGATGGGCAGTTCGTAGATGTAGTTGATGTTGAGGATCTGACGGCGGTCCAGGTTACCAGACGCGCGGTCATACTTCAGGTTGAAGGGGTTGCTGACGCCAGTGAGGTCAGAGCTGGTGAGGTCGATCTCGTGGGACCAGGTGTAGTCCACCTCGCCCGAGAGGCCCCAACGGTTCTGAATACGAACACCCGTCTGGAAGCCGTTGTAGTTTCCGTTGGTGTTGTTTTCCTGGTCGTTGATGCCGCTCCAGCCCTGATAGGTACGGTAAATGTTCAGGTTGGAGAGCGTCTGCGGCTGGCCGGCGTAGGTGTTCGGCACGTTCGGACCGCCAACTGGGGGTTGATAGATGCCCGTCCAGTTGCCGGTCGAGGCCGGGCAGATGTCGCCATTGCCCTTGGGACCCGCGCCTGCGTTGTAGTTGTTGCTGCCGTCACCGGCATCGCAACGGACGGCCATGTCGATGTTCAGAGGCAGGTTGTTGATGTTGCGCTCGATGTTCTGGTGCCATGCCAGGTTGCCGACGTACTGGACCACCCAGACGACCGAGGGGGTGATCTCACGCTGCACGCCGAGGCTGAACTGCGCCACGGCGGGGGCAGGGTAGCTGTGCGCCAGGCTGGTGACACCGGTGACGAAGACAGGCAAGCCGGATGCGGCAGCGTTGGAATTGTCATTCCAGCTGAGGCCCGGGCTGCTGAAGTAGGTGTTGCTGATGCCAGCGTTGTTGGCAAAGGGCGCGTTGGTGGCAGCGTTATAAATATCGTTGCCCTGCAAGCGCTCGTAGAAGGTGCCGAAGCCGCCGCGGAGAACGGTCTTGCCGTCGCCGAAGAGATCTTCAGAGAAGCCGACGCGGGGCTGCAGCGTACGATAGTCGTTGTTCACGAGACCGCGCGGGAAGCCGTTCTGGCCCGCGAGACCCATGCCATTGAGGTAGAACGAGGATCCCTGGTAGCTGTAGAGGCCCAGCGTATTGCTTCCAATCAAGTTGCCATTCCACTGTGGAATCTGGCTCGACAGGAAGTTGGTGGGATCGAAGTTG
Source organism: Acidobacteriota bacterium (assembly GCA_021779695.1). The sequence goes on from JAJYAE010000074.1 coordinate 8,344, forward strand.
GCAACGTCATTGTTGCGCTCCCAGGCGTGCGGCAGGGCATCATAACGAAGACCGAGCTGCAAGCTGAGGCGAGGTGTGACGTGCCAGTTGTCCATGGCGTACGCCGACGGCGTCTGGTTGACGTAGTGGCGGATGGGGGTGGCCTGGAACTGCCCGTAGCCGGTGCTCAGACCCATGAGCATATCCATGAAGCTGTCGCCGGAGAGCTGGCCGAAGTTGAAGGTTCCCTGCTGGTCACCGAACAACTGCTGGTTCTTGGTGTAGCGGTTGTAGCTAAAGCCGAACTTCATGGCGTGCTTGCCCTGGGTGTACGAGATGTCCACGCGGGGCTCGTAGTCCTGAGCGGCGTTGTGCCACGGAGCCGAACCGGTATCCTCAGCCACGCTGTAGGGGCCGATATAGCCGATGCCCGGCAGCGAGTTCTTCGTCACCTTGAAGGACGGCGTCAGCGGATTGCTGGAGTTCCAACCGGAAGGCAGGTTGCCGGCGTTGCTGTTGATGATGTTGATGATATTGCCGTCGTAGTTCATGCTGGCTTCCACAAGCAGATTCGGATTGATGGTTCCGCTCAACTTGATGGCCGCGCTGTAGGACGGGTTTGAAAGTGTGCTGGTGATGGAGTTGTAACTTGCCCAGAGCCAGCCGAGCATGGGGAGGGCGTTGCCCTGCGTCACGCTGTCGTGGATGTAGTGGCCCAGGATCGCCCACTTGTCGTTGAACTTGTGGTCGATGCGGGCGATGTCGTCACGGACGTCGATGGCGTTCGCCGGGTTGGAGACCACCTGGTCGATTGCCGTGTTGGTGGGCTTCGGAATGGCGGGGCTGGTGAGGTAGAGCATGCCGTTGTTGTCAAAGAGCTGATGCGGGATGATCGCATCGCCGTTGGCATTGGTGGCAAAGCCGCCCGCCGTACCGGGAGCTGCACCCGGGACCAGGCCCATGGGAGCCAGGACGTGCTGCGCGTAGTAGGAGTTGCCCGCAACGTTGGGAACCTTCAGCACGGTGTTTTTTGCGAAGGCCGGCGGAACATAGGCGAGGTCCTGACCCGCAGTCGGACGATCGGCGTTGTCCAGAGTGTTCTGGACGTTGACGCCGGCGCCGGTGAGGATCTTGCGCCACTCTTCATTCCAGAAGAAGAAGGTCTTCTGGCGGTTGGTGTTGTAGACGTGCGGAATGAACAGCGGGCCGCCGATGTTGCCGCCAAAGATGTTGTAGTGGACGTCAGTCTTGCTGCCGGCGAGGTCCTGGATGGCGTTGTAGTTCGGCGTACGGTTGAACTCCCACAGTTCGCCGTGGAACTTCTGCGTGCCGCTCTTGAGCGAAAGGCTCATGGTGGCGCCCGAAGAAATACCGTAATCCGGCGGATAGTTGGAGGTCATCATCGTGAACTCGGCGATGGCATCCTGCGAAGGCATGATGGCCATGCCGCCTGCGCCGCCGCGGTCATCCGACTCACCACCGTCGATGAGCCAGATGTTGTGGCTTTCGCGAAGGCCGTTGACGCTGATTGAGAAGTTGGAGGCGACCGAAGTCGGCGTGTTGCTGGCGGGCAGGGCGGAACTGACGCCGAGGCCCAGAGCCGCGAGGGCTGCGAAGTTGCGGTTTTCCGTGGCGAGCTGCGTGATCTGCTGGGAGCTGATCAGCGTGCTGACGACGTTGGAGTCAGCTTGCACCGTCAGTGCATCGGCTTCCACCGTGACAGTCTGCGCTTCGGTACCCACCTGGAGCTTGACGTCTACGCGGAAAGTCATCGAGGTGTTTACCACGATTCCCTTCTGTTCGTAGGACTGGAAGCCCTTGGCGGTAACCTTCAAGTCGTAGTTCGCAGGATTCAGGCCGGCGAAATCGTAGAGACCTGTGTCGCTGCTGACGGTCGCCTTGGTAAAGCCCGTGGCCTGACTGGTGAGCGTGAGGGTCGCGCCTGGAACCACTGCTCCCGTCTGGTCTGTCACGATACCCGTGATATCCGAGTTAGCCTGCGCAAACGCTCCTACGCAAGCCAGCACGAACAACACCGGTAACAGGAGGAACCTGTATCTCGTATGTCTCATGTGACCTTCCTTTTCAAGTTTGTACTGCTCACTTCGTTCGTGTTGTTGCTTCCCCGTCTGGTATGCATGAAGCCGATTGATGCACTTCCTGGACGTTGTGTGGAGTGTGGCATCCGGACTCGATGCTGGCGCTGCTGTGCGATGAAGCACACCAGGCGATCGCAGAAACTGCCGCCTGCGGCAGTTGCCATGATCGCTGCGCTGGTTTTGAACGACTTGCATTCAAATACATCGATTTTCCAGAAGCCCCTGAACAACAACCGTGCCATTTAATGCGTGCCGCACAACAAATGTCAAGAAGAAAATCCCTTTACTGAATCACTTGCTCTGCGGTTCAACCCTTCTTCACGGTCCAATCTCCAGGTTTCCGGCGATCGACCCCGGTGTTCATCTGACACCGGCTAGCGGGGTTTATTTCGTCTGTTCCTAACCCGTCAAGGCGCTCCTCAGTACCTTGACGGGCACACTTGCTTCTTGCCCGGCTTCGCGTCCCCATGATCCGTAAACGGAAGCCACATCGAGGGCCGATTCTCCAGAGATTTGGAGGAAGGGAAACCCCAAAATACATCTTTTGGAATTTTCCTGCTCAAACGTTTGAGCTGCTTGAGCAGAAGCCATCAATGTCGAGACCGCAGTGATTAAAAGCCCGCGAGACATAAATTGTCAAGAGGAAGTTAATGGACAGGATCGTCATTCTGCCTATTTGGAATGCCGCTCCTCCAACATGTTCATTTAATGGATCTTAACTATGTACTTATTGTCATCTTCGGAGCGGGGAACGGGGTGAGTGCACGGGATGGAGGGGGTGGATTGCGCAGCACCCGATGGGTGGCGACTTCCGAGGGGTCAGGCAGATGCGTCAGTCTGCCGAAAGAGGCTGCGCTCCCTGAGTTGATGAGCCACGAGCTCAAGAAGCTCTTCTGGCTTGACACCGGGGGGCGGTGTGACGCCGCACTTTTGCTGGATGGCGGCCGCGATGCGGCCGGCGAGTTGCTCTCTGGTTGCCATGGGCAGGTCAATGCGGCGCGCAAAGAAGCCCTCCAGGACGGCCAGGTCGTCGGTGGTGAGGGGCGCTAAGGCGCCGGGAGGGAATGGGAGAAGCGACGGACGGGGGCTTCCCGGGGCGGAAACCGGAGTCTGTAGAGCGCTGAGGGGGCGCTTTGCAAGGTCTGCCCAGAGTGGGATCTGCCCTGGTTCATCGCGCACGACCAGGGTTCCTGCCGCCAGGTCGCCGAGCCGCTGATGCTGGCGGTTGGCAAAGACTGCGATGGCGCCCACTGCGTAACAGAACGGAATCTGGTCAACGTAACGGATCAAGTTGCGCGCCATGGACTCGAAGAGGCCGATGGCCCGGCCGGAAGACTGAATGACGCGAATGCCTGCAATGCGCTTGCCCGGCGTTCGACCATTCCAGAAGGCCTCAAAGAGAGTGAAATATCCCCAGTTGAGAGCAAAGATGGCAAAGACATAGAACGCAGCGGCCCACTGCGCGGAGCGCCTGGAAAATGCGCCGAGCGCGGGACGCAGCAGCCAGGAGAGGAACGAGAGTGCGAGGACCGCGATCAGCCAGATGAGGCTGTCAAGCAGAAGAGCCGCGAAGCGGCTACCGATGCCTGCGAGCGGCACCCGTATGGGCACGAGCTCGGGAGTATCGATGCTAAGCTGATCTGCATTCAGGTCTTTGCGCGACTCCATGGCTCACGTCCTCTCAAACAGCTGGATTGGCAAGCGGCGACCGCACTGGGAGCGGCTGGAGCGGCTGCTGGCGCAGTTGGATCAGGGCGGGATTTCGCAACTGAGTCACGCGGAGCTGGAAGAGGTTGCGTTGCTTTACCGGCAGGTAGCGGCGGATCTCTCGGTGCTGCGAAGGGATGCGACGGCGCGTTCGTATGCGGACCATGTGAATCAACTTCTCGCTCGGGCTCACCATATCATCTATTCGGGCCGAAGAACGAATGTCCGCTCGATGCTTTACTTTCTGCGTGACGATTACCCTGTCATCTTTCAGCGCCAGCTTCCGTTTGTGGCGTCGGCGCTGCTCTTCTCGACCGCGTGGGGCATGTTTGGCGCATTGCTCACGGCAGCGAGGCCGGAGTTCATGCGGCACTTTGTGGGGCCGGCGATGATTGCCACGATGGAGCGCCACGAGATGTGGACGCGATCCGTGGTGAGCATTGCTCCCACGGCATCGAGCTACATCATGACCAATAACCTGACGGTAAGCTTTGCGATGTTTGCGGGTGGCATTGTCTTTGGGCTGGGCACGCTTTTCTATCTGTACGTCAACGGGATGATGCTGGGAGTCATTGGAGCAGCGTGCCACCAGTATGCGATGTCGCTGGCGCTGTGGAGCTTTGTGGCGCCGCACGGCGCGCTTGAACTGCCCTCAATTCTCATCGCCGGCGGTGCGGGGCTTCGCCTGGGCGCAGCGATGCTGTTTCCCGGCACGATGCGGTGGCGGGAGTCCGTGGCGCTGGGCGGCCGGGACGCGACACAGTTGATCTCCGGTATTGTTCCGCTACTGGTGATTGCGGGACTTCTGGAGGGATTCTTCTCACCGTCTCATGCGCCGATCTGGCTCAAGTTCACGGTGGGGGGAGTTCTTTTTACACTGCTGCTCATCTGGCTTTTCCGGCCGGTGCACCGCACGGGGCGCATCTAAGGGAACCATGCTCCCTCTGATACTGGCGCGACCGGCAGTGGTGTTTGCAGCGAGCCTGGCGTTGCTCCCGATGCTGGCCGCTGGAATCGTGCCTGAGCGATTTTGCGCCGCGGTGAAGGGGCTGCCCAGCACTGCACGCATCATTGTGCCTGGCATGCTCTTTGTGCCCTATGCACTCACAGCGCTGGCAGTGGGACGCTTCTCTGCATACTGGCTTGCTGTGTATGCGCTGTTGCCGGTTTTCATTGCGTGGATGACAGAGCAGGCCGCGAAATCGGACCCGGAACAGCGTGGCAACTGGCGCGACTACCTTCTGCTGGCGGGGCTGGGACTGGCGGTTGACCTGCGCTGGCTGGAGCCTGCATGGCCGAACGGCCTGACTGCCATGGGTAAGATGCTGCTGGTGGATGCGGGTATCTATGGCTTTCTGGGAGTGCGGCAACTGCGGGGTGTGGGTTTCGACATACGGCTGCGTCTGTCGGATCTTCGCATAGGACTGCGGGAGTTTCTCTATTACGCGCCAATTGCGATTCCTCTTGGTCTACTGCTTGGATTCCTGCATTTCCGCGCAGGATGGCCCACGCTCAGCCAGTCGCTGGTGGCGTATCTGTTCACGTTCTTCTTTATTGCAATCCCGGAAGAGCTCTACTTCCGAGGATGGGTGCAGAATCTTCTGGAACGGCGCATGAGCCGCGGCTCTTCCTTGCTGATCACATCGGTCCTCTTTGGGCTGGCGCACTGGAATAAGCGGACGACGAGCTTTAACTGGGAGTACGTATTGCTGGCGACGCTGGCGGGAATCTTCTATGGGCGTGCGTGGCGCGCGGAGAAGCGAGTGGGGGCATCGGCGATTACGCATGCGACCGTGGATACGATGTGGTCGCTCTGGCTCAAGTGAAGCGGGCGTGGCGCGCGGTAATGCAGGTAGCCAAGGCCGACGCGCATGTTGTGAATCACCGGAGGCGGCAGCATGACGGCGATGGAGATGCCGAAGATGGCGTGCGCCAGGGCCAGGGGATAGATGTTGCGTGTACGAAGAAAGACCATGCAGGCCACGATGCCCCAGAGCAGAGTAACCGGCGCGAGAATGGGGTTCGGCAGGTGGGCCAAAGCGAACAGTGATGCGGCGATGAACGAAGCCCAGCGAGGATTGGGAATGAATTGCAGGATGCGGAGCAGGAAATAGCCCTGCAAAAGAAACTGCTGGACTAATGACCAAACGGAGTAGCCTCCGAAGGTACGAACCCAGTCCCAGGCACCATTCGGCGTGTGAAGGGTAGCGAAGTGCTCCGCCAGAGTGGCGCCGATGGCGGAGAGCACTGCAGCAACGGCAACGACCCAAGCGGCGCGCCAGAATCCGGTGGTGCGGAAGCCGTAGGCATGCCGTCCATGGAAGGAATGAATCGTGGTGGCCACTACCCAGGCGAGTGCGGCCCAGTAGAACCAGCGTTGCAGCGGGCGTGCGGTCCAAATGGTAAGCAGAATGAGCGCGTAGCAGACGCCGAGCTCCAGCAGCGCCTGTACGCGCCCCGAAGCCGGAGTGGCTTCCGCAGCATTGCCTGCTTGCGATTCAACGTGGCTCATGGGCATCGAAGAGCATCTTGTGCGCCTCGTGTGAGAATGGACAGCCTAAATCGCCGGGCGTTATCAGACTTTCAAGAAGATTTTCTTCCGGTACAAAATCCAGACCGGTATGAAGCATATGGCGGTGAACGTGACGGAGTAGGCGAAAGCTGCCCAGCCGGGATCGGGAATGTGCTCGAAGGTGTGCAGGAAGACCC
>JAJYAE010000410.1 GCA_021779695.1 Acidobacteriota bacterium
CACCGCAATCAATGAGCTTGCAGGTCAGCCTCAGCGCGACTACTCAGCCTTGTACGCAAAGTACGGAGAGCGCTTTGAGCCGCAGGATATGGACCATCTGAAGCCTGTTCCTTCCGGCCTCTTCGGCCCAATCCACCTGGAAGAGGAGCCATCGCAATGAATCGCCTCAACAGGTGCCTTCTTGTCCTGAGCCTTGCTTCCGTCTCCTCGGCAAGCACGGCTTCTCCTGCGCCGAAAATCTATCTCGTGAATCAGTATGGCGCGGTGGGAGATGGCAAACATCTGGACACAGCAGCCATCCAGCAGGCACTGGATGCGGCATCGGCCACTGGCGGCACCGTTTCGTTCCAGCCAGGAGTCTATCTCTCCGGCTCGCTGTTTCTCCACACCGGAACCACTCTCGATCTTCCCCAGGGTGCGACCATCGTTGGGTCAGAGGACTTGAAGGACTACCCCATGCTGCCTACCAGGGTGGCTGGGATTGAGATGACCTGGCCCGCTGCGCTTATCAATGTGCGCGATCAGCATCACGTCACCATCACTGGCCAGGGCACGATCGACGGCGATGGCCCGATCTGGTGGAAGTCGTACTGGGACCTCCGCGCATCCTACGAGCCGCGCGGGCTTCGCTGGGCCTCGGACTACGATGCGCGGCGGCCTCGACTTCTTCTTGTCCAGAACTCGTCCGACGTCTTCATCGGCGGCGGGCTTCAGTTGCGCCGCTCCGGATTCTGGACCGTGCACATTCTCTATTCGCACGACATCCATGTCGATGGCGTCACCATCCGCAACAACGAAGGCGGCAGAGGGCCCAGCACGGATGGCATTGACATTGACTCATCCCGCAAGATTCTTGTGGAGCACGCCGACATCGACGTGAACGACGATGCGCTGTGTCTCAAGTCCGGGCGGGATGCCGATGGTCTGCGCGTCAATCGGCCTACAGAAGAGATTGTGATCCGGGATTGCATCGTTCGCCACGGAGCTGCCGCGATTACCATCGGCAGCGAGACCTCCGGCGGATTCCGGAACATTGAAGCCTATCGTATCGAGGCGCTGAGCGGCGTGCCATCCGGCGTCCTCTTCAAGTCGGCTCGCACGCGCGGCGGAGTTGCTCGTGACATTCGCATCCACGATCTGACGCTCGAAGGCGTCGCCATCCCCATCCACATCACGATGAACTGGAACCCGAGCTACAGCTACGCCACAATTCCCGCCGGTCTCAGCACGGTGCCGGATTACTACAAGACAATGACCAGCGTGGTACCGCCGGAAGAGGGACTGCCTCACTTCAGCGATGTGCACATGTGGAACATCAAAGCGACCGGCGCGCGACGTGCGTTCCTTGTGTCCGCATATCGTGATGCAAAGCTCGACCACTTCCGCTTCGACCATCTGGACATTGAGGCGGCGACGGCAGGAACGATTGCCGATGCCAGCGATTGGATTCTTGAGAGCAATTCCATCCGCACTGCCGATGGCACGCAGCCACGTTTTGTTGAAGCGCCGGATGCGCAAACGAATGACAAGCCCTTTGGCGAGCCAAAGTAAACGCAACTTCTGCGCAGGCAATGACAGACACTAAGAGGAAAAGCAGTACCGTGAAGAGCTGGCTGATCGCACTTTCCCTTGTCATCGCGTCGTGTCTGCACGGGCGCGCTGCTGCACAGGCCGCGCCGGAAACGCCCGCTGCACAAGGCACGCAGGCAGAGCCCCAGACCGCGCCAAAAGCCGCACCGGGCACCGACCCTGGCCTTCGCCTTGCTCATCCTCTTCCCACTCCCAAAAATCCGAGCTTACCGACATTGTTTTTGATTGGAGACTCCACCGTCCGCAATGGCCGTGGCGATGGCGCCAATGGTCAGTGGGGATGGGGCGAGCCACTCGTCGCCTTCTTGATGCGGCCCGCATCAACGTGGTCAATCGCGCCATCGGCGGGCGCAGCAGCCGAACCTACATCACCGAGGGACATTGGGATGACGTGCTTGCTCTGCTGAAGGCGGGAGATTTCGTCGTGATGCAATTCGGGCACAATGACTCCGGCCCGCTCGATGACACCTCGCGCGCACGCGGCACGCTGCCCGGCATCGGCGATGAATCCAAAGAGATCTTCAATCCGATCACCCAGAAGCAGGAGGTCGTCCACACGTACGGCTGGTACATGCGCAAGTACGTGTCCGACACGCTCGCCAAAGGCGCCATCCCAATCGTCTGCTCACCGATTCCCCGCAAGATATGGAAGGATGGCAAAGTCGTGCGGAATGCGGACAACTATGGTGGCTGGGCAAAGCAGGTGGCCAGCGAACTCCACGTGGACTTTATCGATCTCGATGAAATCATCGCCAGGCGCTACGACGCGCTCGGCCCTGAAGCCGTGGAGGCACTGTTCGCCGACCCGCACACACATACAAGCCTTGCCGGCGCCAAATTGAATGCCGAAGCGGTTGTATCTGGATTGCAGGCTCTCGCTGATCATCCGGTGGATCGCTTTCTTTCCGCCGAGGGCAGGCAGATAGCGCCGTGCGATTGCAAGTGACACATGCGGTGGAAGCCCCGCTGCGATTTGCCGAACCAACCCCGCATGGCTCAGCATGGGAAAGGGACAGAAGCCAGGCGACAATGCCAATTCAGCTTCATCCACAGCTTTGATAAGGAACATTTCCATGAAATTCGTTAATCTTCCAGATCCAGTCCGTTATCCACGCATGAGCACTGACGAGATGCGTAGTGCCTTCCTGCTGGATGAGCTCTTCCAGCCCGGCCATCTTTCGCTGGTCTACATTGATCTGGATCGAACCGTCGTGGGTTCAGCCGTGCCCACGAAAGATCCCATCCCGTTGACTGCGCCGGCGGCCTTCCGTGCGCAGTACTTCACCGAGCGCCGCGAAGTTGGAATCCTCAATATCGGCCAGCCCGGCACCATCGAGGTCGGCAATCAAAAATTCCAGCTTGGCACGCGGGAAGCCCTCTATGTGGGCCGTGGTGAAGAACGCGTGGTCTTTTCCAGCGACAACCCCGAGAAGCCCGCGGAGTTCTACCTCTTGAGTTATCCAGCTCACGCTGCATATCCCACCACCAAGATTTCTCAGGCAGACGCGACGCGCATGCAGGCTGGAGCCCCTGAGACCGCCAACTCGCGGGAGATTCTGCGGCTGATCGATCCGGAACAGATCCGCAGTTGCCAGCTTGTCATGGGGTTCACGCAACTTGCTGAAGGAAGCGTATGGAATACGATGCCGCCGCACACCCACATGCGGAGGTCTGAAGTGTATCTGTACTTCGATGTCATGCCCGGGGAGCGCGTTCTGCATCTGATGGGCCCGGCAAACGAGACCCGTCATCTGGTCGTCGCGAACAAACAGGCCGTGGTTTCTCCCGGATGGTCGATTCACGCAGGCGTTGGCACGCGGAATTACAAATTCTGCTGGGGCATGGGTGGAGAGAATCAGGTCTATACCGATATGGACCCCGTAACGGTCAGCGACCTTCGTTGATGGCCTCGATGGACAAAGGAGAAAGATGACGGC
>JAJYAE010000411.1 GCA_021779695.1 Acidobacteriota bacterium
GTGCCGTCAGGCGACGGCCAGGGCCTGCGCCAGATCTGCGATCAGGTCTTCCTTATCCTCGATGCCGATGGAAAGCCGAATCGTGCCCTGGGTGATACCGGCCGCTTCCCTTTCCGCATCTGTCAGAGCTGCATGAGTCGTTGTCGCCGAGTGCGAAGCCAACGACTCAACCCCGCCGAGCGATTCCGCATTGAGGAAGATCTTGAGCGCGCCGAGGAAACGGCCTGCAGCATCTCTGGAGCCAATATCGAAACTCATCATGGAACCAAAGCCCTTTTGCTGGCGCACCGCGAGCTCGTACTGGGGATGGCTCTTGAGGCCTGGATAGGCCAGCCGGCTTACCTTTGGATGCGCAAGGAGATATTCTGCAACGGCCCTTCCGTTTTCCTCATGCTGGCGAATACGGAGCGGCATTGTCTTGATGCCGCGCAGGACCAGGAAGCACTCAAACGGGGAAAGAATTGCTCCCGCGGCCTTCTGGACAAGCAAAAACCGTTCCTTGTGTTCCGGCTTGGAGCCGATGAGCGCTCCGCCAATGCCATCTGAGTGTCCGTTCAAATATTTCGTCGTCGAGTGCATCACGATATCCGCGCCCAACTCGATGGGGCGCTGAAGCACGGGCGACATGAAAGTGTTGTCGACGCTGACCTCAATGCCGTGCTCGTGCGCCAACTGGCTAATGGCAGCAATGTCGCTCAGGACCATGCGGGGGTTGCTGGGTGTCTCGATGTGAATGAGCTTTGTGTTCGGGCGGATGGCCGCTTCAACAGCCTTCAGATTGCTGGTATCGACGTACTCAATCTGGATGCCGTAGTGGCTCACAATCTGGTTGAAAAGACGCACTGTGCCCGCGTACACGTTGTGGGAACACAAAAGATGGTCCCCGGCACGCAACATGGCGACCAAGGCTGAGATTGCCGCCATGCCGCTGGCAAACGCATGGCCGCTTGTGCCTCCCTCCAGGGTGGCAAGGGCCATCTCAAGACGGTCGCGTGTCGGGTTCCCGGCGCGAGAGTAGTCCCATCCGCGGTCCGTACCGATCCCGGTCAGTTCGAAGGTGGATGAAAGATAAAGCGGCACGTTCACTGCACCCGTCTGCGGGTCCGGATGCTGGCCGGCATGCACGGCAAGAGTAGCGTACTTGTATGGGGACATGATGGGGTTTTTCGGATGCTCCTGCCTCTAGATTAACGCGGCGGAGGCATGCGAGCCAGCCGGCCGTGTTACGGAGTGGCATGGCCACGGACACAAGCAAACGATCGTCGTCAGCCCTTACCGCGCGCTTGAACTCCGCTTGGGCTTTCGAACCGACGGGAAATATCCGGTACGGGTCCGCACCATCAGCTTTCCCATGCCTGGAGCTTCGGCTGTAACCAGCACGCGGCGGAATCCCGGCACACTGCTCGGCTTGGTGGAATGGTACCCGATCGTGTACTGACTGCGAATATCGCGCGCCACCTCCGCTGCGATATCGTCCACCTGTTCCATCGAATGTGGGAAATAGGCCACACCACCGGTCTCGGTCGAGAGCATTTCCAGTGCCCGCCGCGCATGGCGCACTTCAGAGCGCGTCATCTCATCGCCGAACAGAAGACCGATCGAATAGATCTCCGGCCCGGAGAGTTGCTGTACCCGGCGAATGGTCTGCTCCAGAGTCAAGGTTGAGGCGTTATCTTCGCCATCGGTGATGAGGATCAGAACCTGCTTGGGGCGCTTGGCGTCGGCCGCAAGTTTATCCGCGGAGGCCACCACCGCATCGTACAGTGCCGTTCCGCCCCTGGACTCGATATGCGAAAGCCCATCCCGAAGCCGGTTCACATCGGAGGTGAAGTCCTGGTCGATGTAAGCTTCATCAGAGAAATTGACCACAAACGCCTCATCCTGGGGATTGGAGGCTGCGATGAGGTCAAGGGCGCTCTTATTGACTGCCGGGCGCTTTTTAGACATGGAGCCTGAGTTGTCAACGACCAGGGCGATGGAGACGGGCAGGTCAGTGTGCTGAAAACTGATGATGGTCTGCTTGACTCCGTCTTCATAGACCTGAAAGTCGTCCCGATTGAGATCCTGGACGATTCGGTTTCCCTGAAGCACAGTTGCGCTCAGCTCAACCTCTTCCACATCAGTCCGCAGAACATATTGGCCGCCTTCTTTCTGAAGGGGCTTGCCCGATCCCGAGGGTTCAGGAGGCTCCACATCGGGAGAGCGCACCGGGTCACGGTCCACCGTCAAGGGCGGAGCCTGAGTCGGTGCAGGAGCAGTTTGCGTTTGCTGGGCGCTGAGCGGCAGCACCGTTGCGACCAGCATCAGGGTAAAAAGGGCGTTATTGCAAAGGCGCATAATATCCCGTACGTGCATGGACCGTCAGAGGCGGCAATCCCGGAGGAGCATCGAGCTTCACTTTCAATTTACGCCACTTGCCGTCGCGGTTCAGATCCTTGGGAGAATATCCAATCACATATTGGTTGCGTAGCTCAGTGGAGATCTTCTCCGCAATATCGCCCATTTCGGAGATGTCGTCGACCCGGTACATACGGCCGCCGGTCTGCTCGCTCAGCTCATTGAGGAGCACAGGGCCCGCCCGCTCCTCGGGAGTAGCTGCGTAAGGGTCAAAGATACCAATGGAATACAGCACCACGTCAGATTCGCGCACCTGGGCCCGCACCTCCCCTTCGGTGAAGCGGGAACGGTTATCTCCTCCATCGGAAACAACGAGCAGGGCCTTGCGCTCGTGCCGGGCCTCTCGCATCTTGATGAGGCTGTAGTAGATCGCGTCCAGGAGCGCGGTCCGGTGGCCGCTGCGTACCGTGGCCAGGCGCGCCTGGATGTCGTCAACCGAACTGGTGAAATCCTCAATCAGTTCAGGGCGGTCATTGAAGCCCACGACGAAGAATTCGTCTTCCGGGTTGGCCGTCTTGATGAATTGCAGGATGGACGCGCGAGCCCGGACCAGTTTGGACGTCATCGACCCTGAAAGGTCGAAGATGATCCCGATCGAGACAGGCGCATCTTCGCTGGCAAATGACGTGATCTTCTGCTGCCGCCCATTTTCGTAGATCTTGAAATCTTCCTGTTCGAGGCCGGTGACCAGCCGGTTCATGGGGTCCGTCACCGTGATCGGCACCAGGACCATGTCCACGTTCATGCGCAGCATTGCCCCAGGCCGGGCGTGCAGGGCGGCAGGGCCGGTGAGGGGCTGGGCTTCCGTTCCGGCCGGCTCTGACTTGGAGGCAGGCGTGGCGGAGGCCGGCGGCGCCACATTGGTCTTATTGAGGGGATCCTCCTGCGCTCCAGCGCCCAGCGGAAGGGCAAGCCAGATCAGCGCCGAGACGCAGATGGCCCTGCTTAAGCCAGTCACGATTCGATTCAAACGCCAATTGGGGAATATCCTCATTGCGCACACTCGAGGTTGAGGCTGATACTAGCATGCCCACAGGAAGGCTTTGCCGCAATCTACTTTTGCACCACTGGCCCATTTGCATTGGGTCAAACCCCAGGGGCCGTCC
>JAJYAE010000412.1 GCA_021779695.1 Acidobacteriota bacterium
CCGTGAAGGCGCGCGGGCGCGCAATGCAGCAGGCGGTTCCGGCGGGCCAGGGCGCGATGGCGGCGGTGCTGCAGCTGGATGCGGCACAGGTGGCCGAGGCATGCGCTGAGGCTGCACGGGAGACAGGCCTGACGGTGCAGGCGGCGAATCTGAATTCGCCGGGGCAGACGGTGATCTCCGGCGCGGTGGCGGCAGTGGAAGCGGCCGCGGCGCTGGCCAAGGCCAAGGGCGCGCGGCGCACGGTGATGCTGCCGGTGAGCGCGCCGTTCCACTGCGCGATGATGCAGCCGGCGCAGGAAGAAGTGGCGCGGGTACTGGACGGCATCGCGCTAAGCGAGCCGCGGATTCCCGTGGCGGCCAATGTGACGGGCGGGCTGGTGACGACGGCTGCGGCGGCGCGCGATGCGCTGGTGCGGCAGGTGACGGGCGCGGTGCGCTGGGTGGAGTGCGTGCAGACGCTGGTGAGCGCGGGCGCGACGGCGTTTGTGGAGGTGGGCCCCGGCAAGGTGCTGTGCGGGCTGATGAAGCAGATTGACGGCACGCAGAAGGCGCTGAACGTGGAAGACGCAGCAAGCCTGGAGAAGACGCTGGCGGAGCTGAAAGGCTAGAGCGGCTTTGCCGTAAATTTTGCACACGCGCAGGTACTTGGCTGACGGCTCATTCCCGCGGAATGAACCATCAGCCTTGCCTGCCTGGAACTCGCGACTGTGAATCCTTCGCGGCCGGAGGCACGGAAACAGATTTGCGATTCACAAGTGCGGGACCGCATCGACTGGCGCAACCTGGGGCAAGAACAAGAAGTTTGCGGTGTCGAACTGTCCCCTGCGCTGATAACCCTGCGCAGACAGAAATTCCGTGATCGCCGAAGCGCTGGATCCCATGGGAGCCAGGAGCAGATCATCAAGCTCGATGAGCACTGCGGGGCGGAATCGCTTGAGGGTCTCGAGAGCGCCACTCAGTACGAGCTGCTCCGCACCTTCCACATCGATTTTGACCACATCGACTTGCGAGACCGCCGCTTCGCGAAGGATGGCGTCGAGGGTGCGGACCGGAACCTGGTAGCTCTTTCCACCTTGCCCATATTGTGTTGCGTTGGCCTGGGAGAGCGAAGTGCTTCCGGTGTTCGACTGCGACGCCGCAAAAAGCGTCAGCGTGCCTTCCTTGTCGGCACAGGCCATGGGCACCACTACGATGTCTTTCTCCTGGCTGGCCTCGATGTTCTTGCGGAGAATCGTCAGCATCTCCGGGTTTGGTTCCACGGCAATGACGCGTCCGGACGGACCCACGACTTTCGCCGCCTTGAGCGAGCAATATCCGTCGTGAGCGCCGATGTCGACGAAGGTTGCGCCGGGGGCAAGGTGTTGTGCCATGGCAAACCAGGTGTCTTGATCCCAGGTGCCGGTCTCAAGAATGACGCGGGCGATGAGATCGCTGTCGTCCAGTTGCATGCGGACACCGGGCTCAACCTGAACCCACACGGGGACAGACGATTTGAGGAATGGCTTGAGGAAGCGCGGAAGGCCCTTGCCCCTGGGAAAAGGCCAGAGGGAAAGCCAGTTTCTCCTCAACGCGTAGTAGGCGCCTGTTTGCGAGGCCGCGCTTGTTGCGGCTCGCGCGATGACGAGACAAAGCAGGACGATGGCGAGAGAAACAATCGAAAGAAGGACGAGATGACTCACGTGCTGGACCCTTGTAAGCTGCTCACCCTGCATCGCGCGGAATTGGAATCGCGCGGGTCAGGAGTTCATCGGTCATGAACAATCTGGGTGTTGGCGAACCGCTGCAGAATGCGAACTATGGTCCGAGGTAGAGCTCGACAGGCGAAAATCCGAGGGTGTGCGTTTGGGGATCGTAGTCGAGGAAGAGCGCGTTGCTCTTCAGGTTGTTGATGCGGATGCCCATGATGAGGACATTGCCAGAGCGGCGGGCGGCGAGGATCTTGTGGTTGTGGATGGGGCCGTAGTCATTGGCTGAGCTGGTGGGACTCCAGTCCTGCTGGAAGCGCGCGAACGGGTATTCGGCGTGCTGTCCGCTGTGCTGCTTCCAGGCTGGATCATGGGTCCAGATGGCGTAGGCCTTTTCGAGATCGTTTTGCTGGATGGCATCAAGGAAGTGGTTGGCAGTCATACGGCCGCGGAGATGCGTCCACCAGTTCCAAGGCCAGTCCACTGGCATGCCGGAGGTGAACCAGCCCCCGATGAGAAGAACGAAGAAAAGGCCCACCGCGGTGTACAACATCATGGTGCGGCGCCGGGCGCGGGCTTCGTCGAAAACAGGAGCATCAAGCAGAGTCATTGGACGGGTCCCTCGTGGTCAGGATACGGCATGGAGGCGGCAGGGTACGGATGTCTGAATTGGACTCCGGACCTCGCGCTTTTGTTCCACGCCCATGCTACTCCTCGAGGGTGTAGGTGGTGCGGCTCTTCTCCTGGTGGCGCTCAAGGGCAAGCTCGACGAGGCGCGTAATGAGGTCGCGGTACGGGATGCCGGTGGCCTCCCAGAGCTTGGGATACATGCTGATCTGGGTGAAGCCAGGGAGCGTGTTGACCTCGTTGAGGTAGATGCGCTGGCGGCCGCCTGGCTCCATGAGGAAGTCGACGCGGGCGAGGCCGGCGAGGTCGCAGGCCCTGAAGGCCTGAATGGCCATGGCGCGAATTTGCGCGGACTGGGCGCGGGTGAGTTTGGCGGGAATGATGGGGACGGAGCCTTCGGAGAGGTATTTGGCCTCATAGTCGTAGAACTCTTTGCCGGGGATGATTTCACCGACGACGCTGGCTTTGGGATCGTCATTGCCGAGGACGGCGACTTCGAGTTCGCGGGCCTTCGCGCGCGGGCCGCCGACGCCCTCTTCGATGACGAGCTTGCGGTCATAGCGTGCGGCGAGGGTGAGCGCTGGGCCGAGCTCCTTGCGGTCGTGGACCTTGCTGATGCCGACCGAGGAGCCGAGGTTGGCGGGCTTGACGAAGACGGGATAGCGCAGCGCGGACTCAATGGCGGCGACGGCCTTGCGCGGGGATCTCTCCCATTCGCTGCGGAGAAGCGTGACGTGCTTGACGATGGGCAGCCCGGCCTGCGCGAAGAGGCGTTTCATGGCGTCCTTGTCCATGCCGGTGGAGGAGCCGAGGACGCCGGAGCCGACGTAGGCGATGCCGGCGAGCTCAAAGAGTCCCTGGATGGTGCCGTCTTCGCCGAAGGTGCCATGGAGCACGGGAAAGACGACGTCGAGGGATTTTTCCTGGCTGTCGACGAGCGCTGCGGAAGAACGGGGCTCGGGCGCGAGCAGCGTGGGAATGCCCTCATGGAGCAGGCGTGCGCCGGGCGTGGCCTCGGGGTCGCCGGCGCGGAGATGGCGCGCGGAGGTGGGGTGGGTGCCTTCGAGCAGGCTGTGCGCGTCGGCGGCGGCAAGCCAGCGGCCCTCGCGCGTGATGCCGATGGGCACGACGTCGAACCGGCGCCGGTCGATGGCGTTGAGGATGGAGGCGGCGGAGAGC
>JAJYAE010000075.1 GCA_021779695.1 Acidobacteriota bacterium
CGTCCTCCTTTGCGCCCGCTTCGGGGGCTCGCCCCGGAAAAGCATAACGACTCAGGGTTGCCCGAGATCTGCGTGATCCCTCCCCGGACGGAGCGGCCCATCCCCGCCTGGTTTTTCTCACTGCGTCGCAAAATCCCACTCGCGCGCGCCCAGCTCTAGGAGAGTTCCCCGATCTTCCGGCAAAATCCATCGCTCAGCGGCGAGTTTGTCCACAGCCTTTGCGTAACGGCTCATGTAGTCGTCGCGGCCCGCATACCGCTCGGCAATGGACGTGCGCGGATCACCTTTCGCGATACGCTCTGCTGCTGTGCGTGGAAACGGTATGTACGAGAGCTCAAAGGCCACGCGCTGGTCCGGCGCGCCAATCGAAGGATCGCGCAGGTTCCAGCTTGCATAAGTCGCCAGCGGAACCGTAATCTCCGGCAGCCGCACGCCATCACGCTCGTTGCCATCGGCATCCACCTGCGGCACCAGCACCGGAAACGCCTTGCCAACTTTAGGTGGCTGCACGCTCAGGATGCCGCGCGTCCACTCCGGTCCAAAGTCCAGCCGGTAAGCCCGGTTCGCCTCATGCGGCACATTCACGCCAGGAATCTTCGGGAACGCATACGCGCTCAGCGGCACCAGAGTCCCGTCGGCAATCTTTGGATAGCTGCTCGGCGGCGGCGGCGTGCCCGCGCGCACCCACGCATCCATGTTGGTAATCATCGCCCGCCAATAGAAGCGCACCGGCAGCGGCGACTGCGCCTCCTGGCCCATCAGTTCGCCCATGCCCCTGCGCGGCGGGAACGGCCCAGAGAAGTGTTGCAGCCCGGTGAAGTGGTAGATGCGCACTGCATCATGGATGCGCACATCGCGCTTGCCGTCCGCGCTTGTGTGAATCAGCGATGCCACCCGACCCCAATACTCAAATGAGGTATCGGAGAAGAAGATCTTTGGCACCACGTGCTCGGCCGTCGCCCGGTCAAGCAGTCCCCCCGTCTCGCCCGTCACTGGGTCGCGTTCCGGCAGGTCAGTGAACGGAAAAATGTCTGTGGGATAGAAGACGGATGAGGTTGGCTCGGCATCGCGCGAGGGCTGCGCAAACCGGTAGTTGAAACTGCCGCGCCCCGCACCCGCCACATGCGCCAGCACGCCGTCCAGCACCATCCTGCCCTGCTCGTCCGCGTTGAATCCCTCATAAAGAAAGTCGCGCAGAAAGCGCCCGTCCTGAGAGATGCCCTCGCCGTAAACGCGCGCCGCCGGCGCCACTGCATCCGGCGCATGCTTCGCATCGGAGGCAAAGTCGCGCACTGCGGCAAAGCCCAGACCCGCGACCACCGGATCCGCCGCGACATACACATACTCATACAGCTTGCCAGGCCTGAAGCCGCCGTCCAAATGAATAAAGCGATCGCTCGCCACAAGCTTCCCGTTCACGCTGTGGGCAAACTGCCATTGCGCGCGCGGAATCACCGTGCGCTCGCCCTCGCGTGAGTCGCGCACCGTGAGCACATTGCGCGGGTCGTCCGGCGCGGCCGCCGGATACTCCGTGCCGCCTATGTGCCCCAAGGTCAAATGCCCCAGCGGGATCTCCGCCATCCCCTGCGACGGCATCAGATCGCCGCGCACCAGGCCCGTAATCGTCTTGCCGTGATCCTTCGCAATCGGCGCAGAAAGCGCCATCGCATTGACCCCCGGCGCATCCCACTGCCATCCGATAGACGCAATCGTGTATCCATTCCGCAGCAGCCATCCATCGCCCGCGTCGTCCGCGAGGTTCCAGTCGCCGCCGTCCACCAGGGAGATGATGAAGCTGTGGCCCCGGTTCGGAATCTCCAGCAGCATCGTGCCATTGCCCTTCTTCGCTTCCTTGGGCCGCACCACTATGACGTTGGCAGAGAACGTAACCTCGCCATTTTGCAAGTTGACCGCATGGTCCAGATCGACAATCCCCTGATCGTGCACGTTGGCGATCGGAACCGAAAAATAGACGCGCCCCGTGATGCGCTCGTAGGCGCCCGCCGATCCAAACGCCTTGCCGGCCAGCACGTCCGTTCGGCTCTGCACCTCCACGCGGACCACCCGCGCGGCGAGCGGCGCAGCGCACAACGCCAGCACCAGAAGTGCGCCCAGCACCGCTCTCAACCCACGCATGCGCCCGCCTCGATCCCAGAGTCCGTCGCATCCCGTCTTTGTTCTGCTCGCGCTTTTCATCTCCATTACGCCAGCGAGATCCGCACTCCAGACGCTCGCGGCACCGTCAGCGTGACTTTCCCTCCGCTTAGCGCACGTCCTTTACCTGGCTCAATCCGCGCTTCGCGGCTGTCCAGCGCAGGCGCATGCAGTGTTTCCAAGCTCACGCTGCCAGACTTGCCGCTGCCAAAATCCAGCGTCAACTCCAGGTCGCGTGATGCATCCTTATTCAGCACAATCACCGCAGTCTCTCCGCTTGCCAGCTTCGCTGCATAGGCCGTTGCATCCACGCCCGTCGCCTGCAAGGTCTGCGTCAGCTCTGCCTTCACGAGCCTCGCTCCGCTTAGCGACCCGGCAAATTTCAGCCCGTAACCCACCGGCATCAGGCGGTACTCTGACCCGAACGTTGCAATCGGCGTGTAGAAAGGATGCGGGTGACTCGCAATCTGCTCAGGCGTCGCGCCCGCATCTTTCAGCATCACATCACCGGGCAAAAATCCACCCACCGAGTTCGCCACGGACTTGCCCGTTCCGCCGTGCAGGTTCACGCCGGAGTAGTTGTTGCTCGCCAGCAGCAGCGAGTAGTCCGCCGCCCACAGCGCAGCCGCAAACACATCCGAAACGCCCGGCTTGCCGCCGCGATAGCAGGTGTTTCCTTCCGTCATGCGCACCCGTGCGCCCACCTTGTCCGCCGCGGCCGTGGCAATGTCTGCCGTGTGCTGCACCTTCGCCATCGTCTCCGGCTTCAACAGGTTGGCAATGTTCACTTCGGGATTCGTCGCCGGCCCGCCGAAATAATAATGATGCGTCAGCGTCGTCACATGCGGAGGATTCTGAATCGACGGCCACATCGCAGCAATCTCCGTCAGCCACTCCACCTTACCCGCCACATCCGGCATGCCGAATCTGGCCTGCGGCACACGCGCCACAATCGCCCGCGCCAGCGTCAGCCATTCGTCCAGATACGTCTTTGCCGACCATGTCTTTGGATCGCGGAGGTGCCTGTCGAAGAGGTCCACCTCGTTGCCTATCTGGAAATATTGCAGTCTCGGCCCCAGCGTCTTCGCCACAAACTCCGCCTCGGCCGCCGCACGCTCTGGCGTGTTGGTCCCCATTCCAATGCCGTAGAGACACGTCCAACCTGTCGCGTTCAGAAACTCCGCCAGGTTGCGCACTGCCTCCGCCGTCACCGCATAATACTGCGGCTTCGGTTCACCCACCACCTCGCGCGTCTGCGGATGCTCCGGCTCCGGCGACTCCGGCGTCGGCTTCCAGTAGCCAAACTCGCTCGTGTTGCCGCCCAGCCGCAGTACTCCGTGCGGCGAGAGCCCCTTGCATGTGCGAATCAGCCCCGCATTCTGCGCGGAGAAAAAGCTCGGGTCGGCGAGCTGCTGCACCTCATACGACAACCCCACAAAGTCCACTGGCATATGCGGCCCTGTTGCTTCCGCAGGAATGGCGAGCGTAACCTGGGTGGCGCTCCGGGCCTGCGCGCCCAGGCGTGTGGCGGCAACCGTCAAAGCAGTAGTGGCGAGAAATTTACGTCGGCTGATTATGGTCATGGGAATCTCTAAAGCACCGGTTGGATTCACTTCCAAAATGCACGCCAAGTATAGCCACTCACCGTGCGTCTCCTCCAATTCAATCGTGTGAATGGAATTCTGCCCCGTCCGTCTTGCACCCCCATCCCTGCGACCGATAACGTGAGAAGAGCACTCGAACTATCTTTGGGAAGATGCAAATGGACGTTCTGGCAAGGCTCTTCGAGCAGCACTTTCATGCGGCTCCGCAATCCATCGCGCCCGTGCAGGGCCAGCTCGGCGGCTCCGGGCGCGCCATCCTGCGGCTTACCGGCGCAGGCCGCACCGCCATCGGCATCGTCAATCCCGTGCGCGAAGAGAACATCGCCTTCCTCGAGTTCTCCCGCCACTTCCACCGCCACGGCCTGCCCGTCCCGGAGATCTACGCAGAAGACCTGGACAACGGCGCCTATCTCGAAGAAGATCTCGGCAGCACCACCCTCTATGAATTCCTCGGCCAGCACCGCTCCGGCGACGCCATTGCGCCAGAGGTTGTCGAAGCCTACCGCAAGGTCGTCACGGCGCTGCCCCGGTTTCAAGTTGAAGCAGGCCGCGATCTCAACTACAAAGTCTGCTATCCGCGCGCCAGTTTTGATCGCCAGTCCATCGCCTGGGACCTGAACTACTTCAAGTACTACTTCCTCCGCCTCGCCGGAATCCCCTTCAACGAGCAGGCACTCGAAGATGACTTCGGCCGGCTCACCCGCTTCCTCCTTACCGCCGACCACGACTACTTCCTCTACCGCGATTTTCAGTCGCGCAACATCATGCTGCGCGATGGCGATCCCTGGTTCCTCGATTACCAGGGTGGCCGCCGCGGCGCGTTGCACTATGACATCGCCTCGCTGCTCTTCGACGGCAAGGCCGACTTGCCCCCGGACCTGCGCCAGCAGTTGCTCGACCACTACCTCGACGCGCTCAGCCACCACATCCCCGTCGATCGCACGGCCTTCCTCCATCACTACTACGCCTACGTCTACGTGCGTATCCTGCAAGCGCTCGGCGCGTACGGCTTCCGCGGCTTTTACGAGCGCAAGGCCCACTTCCTTCAGAGCGTTCCCTATGCGCTCAAAAACCTGCGCTGGCTCGCGCATCATGTGCAATTGCCCGTCGCCCTGCCCACGCTCATGGAAGCCTTACAGGGCATGCTCGCATCCGAGAAATTGCAGGCCCTCGCCGCTCCCGCACCCGAGCTCACCGTGCGCATCCGCAGCTTTTCGTTTCATCGTGAACCGCCCACCGACCCCTCCGGCAACGGCGGCGGCTTCATCTTTGACGCGCGCAGCCTCCCCAACCCAGGCCGCGAAGAGCGCTTCCGTTCGCTCACCGGCAAAGACGATTCCGTCATCGAATACCTTGTGCAGCAGGAGAGCGTGCACCGCTTCCTTGCCAGCGCGGAAGCGCTCGTTGACGCCAGTGTCAGCGCCTATCAGCAGCGCGGCTTTCAGCACCTGATGGTCTCCTTCGGCTGCACCGGAGGGCAGCACCGCTCCGTCTTTCTCGCTGAGCAGTTGGCAAAGCACCTGCGCGGCCGCAATGGCGTGCAGGTGGAGCTGCGTCACATCGAGTTGGAGAAGATGGGCCGATGAAGGCCATGATTCTCGCCGCAGGGCTGGGCACGCGCCTGCGTCCGCTCACAGACGACCGCCCCAAGGCGCTCGTCGAGGTCGCCGGCCACACGCTGCTCGAACTCACGCTGCTGCGCCTTCGCTCATTCGGCGTCCACGAAGTCATCATCAATACGCATCACTTCGCCGATCAGGTCGCCGAGTTCCTCCGCGCACGCGGCAGCTTCGGCATGCGCATTGAAATCTCCCGCGAAGAAGAGCTGCTCGACACCGGCGGAGGCTTGAAGAAGGCGGCTACTTTCTTCCTGCACAGCGCCGACCCCGACGAGCCCTTCCTCGTGCACAACGTCGATGTACTCAGCTCAGTCGATCTCGCCAGCATGCTGCACTTTCACCGCGAGCACTCCGCACTTGCCACGCTCGCCGTGCAGGATCGCAGCACTTCGCGCTATCTGCTTTTTGATTCCAGCGGCTTGCTCTGCGGCCGTCGCGCCGGTCTCGAAGGCCAGCCGGAATGGGCCCGCCCCGCGCGCGATGCGCAGGCGCGCGCCTTCTGCGGAATTCACGTTCTCTCGCCGCGCATCTTCTCTCTGATGCAGGAGGACGGTGCATTTTCGATCATCCCTGTCTATCTGCGCCTGGCCGCCCTCGGCGAACGTATCCTCGCTTTTCCGGCAGAGGATGCCTACTGGCGAGATCTCGGCCGCCCGGAGAGCATCAAGCTGGCAACACGCGAGTTCGAAAATGGTCTCGATCTCCAATGCGACGCAAGGGCTCCCCGGCCGGCGCATTGAGATGGCAAGATAGATGTCATGCGGAGAGCCTCCACAGTCTTTCTGGTGATCTTGTTTGCCTCAGCTTGTTCGGGGCTGGTGCTTGCGTCCCCTGCGCAATCGATGAAGGTAACCCCCGAGATGGTGCAGACCGGCAGCGATATCCCGGCAAAATGGGAAGAGCCACGCCCCGGGTACGACTACGAGAAACGCGAAGTCATGATTCCCATGCGCGACGGCGTAAAACTCCACACCGTCCTTATCGTGCCGAAAGGAGCCCAGCACCTGCCCATGCTGCTGGAGAGGACTCCGTACAACGCTGAATTTTTCACCTCGGACAAGCCCCACATGCGCGATGCGGTCTGGCCGGCGCAGCGCGCCTGGGCGGATGACGGCTACATCATCGTGGACCAGGATATTCGCGGCAAGTATGGCTCGGAGGGCGATTACATCATGACCCGGCCTCCCATGGGGCCTCTGAATCCGACAAAGACCGATGACACCACGGATGCATACGACACCATCGACTGGCTGGTGAAGCACGTGCCGGAGTCGAATGGTCGCGTCGGCATGATCGGCTCATCCTACGACGGATGGACCGTCACCATGGCGCTGCTGGGACCCCACCCGGCGCTGAAAGTGGCCGCGCCAGAGAGCCCGATGATCGACGGCTGGATGGGAGATGACTGGTTTCACTACGGCGCCTTCCGCCAGGTGAATCTCGATTACTTCACGGAACAGACCAGCAAGCGCGGAGAGGGCAGCATCGTGCCGCGGGCAGGCGATGACGATTATCAGAACTTCCTGGATGCCGGCACCGCGGGCCATTGGGCACAGCAGCACGGTTTCGGCCAGCTGCCCTGGTGGAACCGTCTTTCCGCGCATCCCGCCTATGACGCCTTCTGGCAATTGCAGGCTCTCGACAAACTTATCGCCGAAAGGCCCTCAAATGTTCCCACGATCTGGCTCCAGGGCCTGTGGGATCAGGAGGACATGTACGGCGCTGTCCACACCTGGGAGGCGCTGAAAGCCGCAGGGCACGAGGAGAACAATCACCTTGTCATGGGTCCCTGGTACCACAGTCAGGTCAATCGCGCGGCAGAGACTCTGGGGCCGCTCAAGTGGAAAGGTGACACCGCGGCCGACTTCCGGCGCGATGTGTTGATTCCGTTCTTCGATACCTATCTGAAGGACCGCAAGCCGGCGGAGCCCATGGCGCAGGTGATGATCTACAACCCGTCGGAGAATCATTGGGACCGGTTTACTGACTGGCCCGGCGTCGATGAAAAGCACCTGACGCCCATGTATCTTCAGGCAAACTTCGCTCTTGCGCTGCAGAAGCCCAATGGCGGCGAGGATAGCTACGTCTCCGATCCTGCCAGGCCCGTGCCGTTCCTGACTCCACCGGTGGAGAAGGATGGCGGCAAGCGATGGTCCACCTGGCTGGTGCAGGATCAGCGGCCCGTCGGAACGCGCACCGATGTGCTGAGCTACGAAACGCCGGTGCTTGAACGCCCGGTGCGTCTGGAAGGAGCGCCATTTGCGGACCTCTTCGCAAAAACGACAGGCACCGATGCAGACTTTGTCGTCAAGATCATTGACGTCTATCCGCCGACGTACGCGCAGCAACCGGATCTCGCCGGCTACGAATTGCCAATCAGCATGGACATCTTTCGCGGTCGCTATCGGAAGAGCTTCGAAGCGCCGATGCCGATTCCAGCTGGCACGATACAGGAATTCAAGTTCCGCCTCCCCACAGTGAACTACGTCTTCAAGCCCGGGCATCGCATCATGGTGCAGGTGCAGTCATCGCTCTTTCCGCTCTACGACCGGAACCCGCAAGCCTTCGTGCCGAATATCTTTTTTGCCCGGCCTGAGGACTTCAAGCCAGAGACAATCTCGCTTGAACACGGGCCTCAGGGGGCAAGTGCCGTGCTGTTGCCGATTGTTGCGGTAAGCACTGCCATTCAATAGAACCACGCTCTTGCGTGCAAGTCCGGCAGGGAAGAGCCGCATCGTTCTGGAGTTGCCTCTTCCTTGCGGTGGTTCATCAGCTTCTCCGCACGGCTCAACCCGCTTGCGGTCGCGTCTTCAGCCGCGTGTAGAGCCACGCGCGCGCCATCGACCACTCGCGTTCCACTGTGCGCACGGAAACTCCCAGCACTTCGGCCGTCTCTTCCACTGTCAGCCCGCCAAAGAAGCGCATCTCGACAATCCTCTCCTGCCGTGCATCCAAAGTGGAGAGCTCGTTCAGCGCGTCGTTTACGGCCAGCACGCCGGCAGGCTGATCGGTTCGAATCGCGTGGATATCCATCAGGGTGTCGTTTTCCTGTGCGCCGCCGCGCTTGGCCGCCAGCCGCGCCCGCGCGTGGTCCGTCAGGATGCGCCGCATCAGCTGCGCGGCAATCGCATAGAAATGGGCGCGATTCTTGAAGTTGGGCTCCCGCTGCTGCACCAGCTTGAGATAGACCTCGTGCACCAGCGCCGTGGGTTGCAGCGTGTGATTCGCCCGCTCTTGCCGCATCGACTGGTTCGCTCGGCGATGCAGTTCCTCGTAGACCAGCGGCATCAGCCGGCCAATAACGCTCTTGTCCCCGCTCGAAAGGCGGGTCAGCAAAGCAGTGACTTCGTTCGGCGAGGCCTCCATGGGCGCAGGGCTCCACTCAAAATGGAAGGGACTGCCCATCATTTTATCGCGGTTGCGCCTGCCGGCCCCTGCCGCCCGCAGCCGCGGTTGCGGCTCAGTGTAGGCTGCGATACTCTGACTCCGCTTCTTGCCGCAGCCGGAATCCCGGTTCGGCATCCTTCCACAGCGCCAACAGATCCTGATACGCCGTCTTGCTCGCCACGATGTCATGGGACTGTGCCAACGCGCGCGCGAGTCCCAACTGCGCCAGCGCCGACGCCGGACAATTCAGTACCAGTCCCCGGTGGCTTAGAATCTGCCGAAAAGCTTCCGCTGCCGGTTGCGGCTGGTGCTCGGCAAGGAGCGCCTCGCCACGCACATAGGCCGCATCCATGCACTGTCCCGGCGTAAAGATCCCCAGATCGTACGGATCGGTGCCCTTCAGGTCTTCCACAGCCTGCGCATCATTCCCCTGCGCATACGCTATGTGTGCGCGCAGAATAGGCACCCAATAGGACTGGATCAGCGTGTCCAGTGGCCGCTCCGCGCTCACCGCGCGCAACAGCGTCTGGGCCAGTCCCGTCTCTCCCGCTTGCGCCGCGGCCAGGGCCGTCAGCACCTGCACATCGCTGCCTCGTGCGGCCTTGGGATTCGCGGTCGCCTGGGCAATCAGTCGCCGCGCCGCCGCAGGCCGGCCCAGTTCCGCCTGCCGCACCGCTTCTTCGGCAAGCCACGTTGCACTCGTCTCCGGAGCGCCGCTGTGCAGGGCCACCGCGCCGGCCTTCGCTGCATATCCCGCGCCTGCATCCAGCCTGCCGGCTCGATCCTCGGTCGCCGCCTGTTGCGCCAGCAGCGTGTCTTCCACGCCGGGGAACTGTGCCGCTCCTCCCAGCAGCTTGCTGATCGTGGCAGCATCCTCCAGATAGTAGGCCAGCTCGTATTCATCCAGCTGGATGTTGACATCGTGCAGATTCAGTTGCGTGGCCTGGTCCAGCACGGCGCGCGCCTCATCCGGCTTCTCCACCGCCAGAAAGTACTGCGCCAGGTTGCCATAACTCGGTGAGAGCCCCGGAATCTCTCGAATCGCGCGGCGCTGCAGGTCGATCGCTCTGTCGTACTGGCCGGTGACTGCGTAGTCCACGCTCAGGTTGATCGTCCACGCCATATCGTGCGGATACGACTTCGCCCACTCTTCGTAGGTCTCCATCTCCTTGTCAATCTGTCCCGTTACAAAGCCGTAATAGTGCGAGACGATGTAGTAGCGCTCCCACTCCGTCACTCGATCGCGCCGGTCAAACGCCTGCCGCATCGCTTCTTCGGCGCGCTGCGTCTCGCCCATGTTGCCGTACACCGTGCCCAGCCGGGCATAGGCCATGGCAAAGTTGGGATCAATCTCCGTCGCCCGTTGAAAGTAGGGAAGCGCCGCAGCTTCGCCACGCTCGTTCCACACCTCTGTCCCCTGCGCAAATGCGGTCACGGCCTCAAATGAAGGCGTTGTCGCTTCCACCAGAGGCACATCGTATTTGCGGATTGACTCGTGCGGCTCGCCCAGCATCGGACGCATCTCTTCCGTCGTCCGGTCCAGCGCCTCCAGCACCGAGTCACGAAATTCTACCGGCGTTTGCCGCGAGGCCATCTGCTTTCCCGTGGCGCACTGGATCGCGCGCAGTCCCACCGTGTAACCCTTGGCATTGTTCGCGATGAACCCTTGCAGGACCACCTGGCCCGCTTCCCTCTGGCACACTTCCAGCGCCACCTGCTCGGTCAGGTGCTGGCGCGCAGGCATTCCCATATACTGCAGGGCGCTCCGAATCTTCTGCTCCGGCATCAGCGTCAGATACGGCGTCTGCTGCAGCTTTGCCGCCAGCGCAACATTCAGTGAGTGGTCAAAGGCCGGCTCGCCGGTCGTGTTCACAAAATCCGCCAGCACCACAGTCAGCTCTCCTGCGTCAGGTGCTCTCCGGGGCCATCGCCGGAGCCCCACCACTCCGCCCACAGTCAGCAGTGCCGCCGCCATGCCCAGAACGGAGGCCAATCGCCTGTGCCGGACAATTCGTGCAGACATCCTGGCTGGCCAGCGCGACAACCCGCTTCGCCTCGAATGTACCTGCTCAATCGACTGCAATGCCGCGTCAAACTCAGCAGCCGAGGCCAGACGCTTCGCAGGATTTCGCTCCAGGCTGCGCGCAATCAACGCATCCCAACTCGCGCTCAGCTCCGGCCTGCTCCTGCGCGGTGTCGGCGGCGACTCCGTCAGTCGGCGAAGAGCGGCATACAGCGGCGTCTCCGCATCAAATGCCCGCACCCCCGTCAGCATCTGGTAGGCCACCAGGCCCAGTGCATACACATCCGATGCCGCGGAAAGATCCTTGCCCTCAATCTGCTCTGGTGACATGTACTCCGGCGTCCCAAACGCAACTTGCCCGCTCGCCATCCACGTCATCGACGAGCGCGTATCGCCGCGCAAGGCCATCCCAAAATCCGTAATCACCGCCCGAACCGTGCCCTGCCGTCCCGCTTCCAGAATGATGTTGCCCGGCTTCAGGTCTCGGTGCAGAATCCCCGCGGCGTGCGCCGCTTCAAGCGCCGATGCCAGTTGATGCAAAATGACAATCGCGTCAGATTCACACAGCTTGCCGGCTCGATGCAACCGTTCGGAAAGCGTCTCACCCCGCAGCAGCTCCATCGTCAAAAACAGAACATCGACTCCTTCCTTGTTGTGGTGGAAGATGTCGAAGATGCGGCAGACATTCGGATGCGTCACCTGCTTGGCCAGGTGGACCTCGCGCCGGAAGCGGTTCAGCACGCCCGGCAGATCGGCAATCTCCGGACGAATCACCTTGATCGCCACCGGCATGTGCAGTTCAAGATCCTCGGCCTCGTACACCTCGCCCATCCCGCCCCGGGCGCGAAACAACAGGACCTTGAATCGGTTCGCCAGAACGGTCCCCACGGCGATACGCCCGGCAGACGGGCCATTCACAAGTGCGGAAGCATGAAGCGCCTGCGGATCCAGAAAGCTGCCCGCCTCGTCGTGCGCGTGCAGAAGCTCATCCAGTGCTCCAGCCAGCTTCGGCGAAAGCGCCTGCTCGTCGAGGAATCTCCGCCGGGATGCGGCATCCATCTCGATCATGGATTGAAACAGCGTCTTGACCCTGGACCAATCCTGGGACCCTAGCTCCATCGCAACGTTCCGGCGCGCCTGCTTCTGGGGGTGAATTAGGTTCACTAAACTGCATCTCAGCTGCTTTGTCAAGAATGAGCCGCCGCGCTTCGCGCGATTGCACTCACCATGGCGCACTCTTGCCAGCCGTTACTTTTGTGCTTCCTCCATGCAATCCATCCCCCTTTTCCACTGGCGGACTTTGCCCATCATTTCCGCGTACCCCTTCAGAGATGCACAGGACCAGACGCAATCGATGCGCTGGCAAAGTGCGACTTCTCGATCTCCTGGAGGATGGCTTGATGCAAAGGCTGGCGAACGGGCAAAAGACCTTGGGCATGGTCGCAGTTCTGGCGACCCTTGTGTGGTTCGGTATGACGTGGGGACTCGTGGGTTGCGGCGGAGGCTCCGCTCCCATCGGGGTAGCCATCACTTCCTCCGGCACGACCGTTGATGGCGGAGACACAATCAAGCTCTCCGCTTCCGTCACCAACGACTCCAAATCCGCCGGCGTCACTTGGGCCGTCACCGGAGGCTCGCTTTCCAGCCAAACCTCGATGTCCGCCGTCTTCACCGCGCCTGCGGCCACCAGCGCCGCACAGACCGCCACCGTCACGGCCACATCAATTTCTGACACCACCAAAACTCAGTCGGTCACCATCACCATTCCCGCCGCACCCAGCGTCACAAGCACCACCCTTGCTGCGGCCACCGTCGGCACGGCTTACTCCGCATCGTTGACGGAGTCCGGTGGCATCAGTCCCTACACCTGGACCCTCAGCAGCGGAACTCTCCCCGCTGGCATCACCCTTTCTTCCGCTGGCGTCCTCAGCGGAACCCCAACCGCGGCCGATGCAGGTACCTATAACCTCACCTTCAAGGTCAGTGACTCCGGCACGCCCACGGCGCTAACCGCCGCCAAGCCTCTCTCGCTTACCATCAATCCAGCCCCCGCCATTACCTTCTCCACAACCTCATTGGCCAACGCCACCTATAAGGTTGCCTACTCGGCCACCGTCAGCGCCTCGGGCGGTGCAGGTACGCTCACCTACAACCTCTCGACCGGGCCGCTACCAGCGGGCCTTGCATTGTCCGCCGCGGGTGTCATCTCCGGCACGCCCACCGCCGCCGGCACATTCCCCATCGCCATCACCGCCAGCGACGCCTTTGGCGACTCGCAACCTCAGACCTATTCGCTGAAGGTCGTTTACCCGGCACTCGCCATCGCACCCGCTTCGCTTCCCACGGCCTACGTCAATTCCACCTACACGCAGACCTTCACCGCCACAGGCGGCTCCGGCGCGGGCTATGCGTTTGCAGTGGCCGCCGGAACCGCTCTGCCACCCGGCCTCACGCTCTCTTCGGCAGGCGTGCTCTCCGGTAAGCCCACCACCTCCGGGCCCGCCAGCTTCGGCGTCACCGTGACGGACTCCGCTTCAAACACCTTCACCGGCACTTACACGCTTACCATCAATCCCGCGGTCACCATCTCCACCGGTGCCACGCTGCCCACAGCCTATGTCGGCTCAAATTACTCGCAGACGCTGGCAGCCACAGGCGGCTCCGGCTCCGGATACACATGGGCCGTCGCCAGCGGCTCTTCGCTCCCGGCAGGTCTCGCGCTTTCGTCCAGCGGCGTGCTTTCCGGCAAGCCCACCACAGCCGGACCGGCCACCTTTGGCATTACGGTCACCGACTCCGTTTCTAACACCGCCACTGCGACATTCAGCCTGACCATCGCCCCCGGCGTCTCCATCAATCAGGTCACGCTTCCGGCCGGCTATCAGGGAACTGCCTATCCCGGCGCCACCTTCACCGCCACCGGCGGCACCGGCACGGGCTACTCCTGGTCCTGGGCGCCGGCAAGCGGCAGCACACTGCCCGCCGGGCTTAGCTTGTCCACTGCCGGCGTTGTCTCCGGCACGCCAACCGCAGCCGGCACTTTCAGCCTTGTCGTCACCGTCACTGACTCCGCTTCCAACACGGCGTCCACCACGGTCACGCTCACCGTGCAGGCCACGCTCAGCGTCTCCAGCACCACACTCGCTTCCGGTACAGTCAACGTCGCCTACAGTCAGACGCTCACCGCCACCGGCGGCAGCGGCACCGGTTACACATGGTCCACAAACTCCGCAGGCACCTCGAGCCTCGCGGCATTGAACCTCACGCTGGCCAGCACTGGTGTGATCTCCGGAACTCCGGCAGGCCCCGGCACCGCGACCTTCACCGTCACGGTCACTGACTCTGCCAGCCACACCGCAAATGCCACGCTGGCCATCACGGTCTACTCG
This sequence comes from Acidobacteriota bacterium, assembly GCA_021779695.1. The sequence continues at coordinate 14,177 of JAJYAE010000075.1, forward strand.
GCACTGACCGTGACGACGACGGCGCTGCCTTCCACCGATGCCGGAGTCGCTTATGCGCAGACACTCGGCGCCGGCGGCGGCAGCGGCACCGGTTACACCTGGACCGTAACCGCTGGGGCCGCGAGCCTCACTGCAGAAAACCTTGCAATCTCCTCAACCGGCGCCATCACCGGCACTCCATCCACCGCGGGTGCCGCTAACTTCACCGTGCAGGTCAAAGACTCACTTGGCAACACGGCGACGGCGAATCTGGCCATTCAGGTCTACGTCGCACTGGCTCTGTCCGCTCCCAGCACCACCGTGCCCGGCCCAGCCACGGCGGGCGGCGTCTATTATGGCGCCATCAATGCAACGGGTGGCAGTGGAACGTACACGTGGACCATCACCGGCCTGCCTTCCGACGCCCTCAGCGCAACCGTCTCCG
>JAJYAE010000076.1 GCA_021779695.1 Acidobacteriota bacterium
AGCCTGGTGTTTACGGAACCAAGGGAGTCCCATCCCCCAATAATTATCCCGGCGCGCGATATCAGGCTGTGAGTTGGACCGATGCTTCAGGCAACTTCTGGCTCTTCGGCGGACTCGGCATCGATTCCGCTGGAAATCGTGGGGACTTGAACGACCTGTGGAGATTCAACAATGGCCAATGGGCGTGGATGAGTGGATTGAATACTGTGGCCGTTACCGGTCAGGCCGGTGTGTACGGGAGCGAGGGTGTACCCGCTGCGGGCAATACTCCAGGGGCGCGTGTCGATGCAAGCTCATGGGCCGATGCATCGGGAGATCTCTGGCTTTTCGGCGGGTTTGGTCGGGACTCGACAGGCGCTCTTGGCCTCCTCAATGACCTGTGGAAATTTAGTAATGGCGAATGGGCGTGGATGAGTGGATCGAACAGCGTCGGTCAATATGGCGTATACGGAACCATGGGCATGGCTTCCCCCGGAAATGTGCCGGGAGCACGTGCTAATTCCGTGACCTGGATTGATTCGGCTGGCAAGCTTTGGCTCTTCGGAGGTCAAGGTAACGACTCGAACGGCTTGGCTTGCCCAGACGGCAACTGTAACCTCAACGACCTATGGAGCTACGGTAACGGTGTATGGACCTGGATGGGTGGATCGAATATCGCCAACCAGCCTGGCACGTATGGAACACGAGGAATTCCTGCTCCCGGCAATATACCGGGGGCTCGTTGTTGCGCGGTTGTTTGGATCGATACGGCCGGGAGCGTTTGGCTCTTCGGAGGCGACGCCGGACCGGGAGAAGATTTCAATGATTTGTGGAAGTACAGTGATGGTGAATGGACTTGGGTGAGTGGATCAAACCAACCTGCACAGTTGGGTACATATGGAACACAAGGTGTTCCTGCTCCCGGCAATGTACCAGGCTCGCGTGACAGCGCCGTCGGGTGGATCGACCAAGCAGGGAATCTCTGGCTTTTTGGCGGTGGTGATTATCTGTCCATCGCGCCTGGCGGTAAGTTCAATGACCTGTGGGAGTACAAGCCGTAGATCCTTCGTCGCTTGCCCATTGGTTTGTTCTTCGTGCTCGATTTCGCTTCCGCACTTACCTCGCATACGCGACGGCGACCCTCTTCTGTGCGCCGCCGCGGGTAATTTGCGGCCGTGTTGGCAAATCGGAGTTCCCTTCGCCAGCCGAGTGCGCGACTTGAATAGGCCATCGAGAGATAACATTTGAAGGCGAACACTGCCCACTTCCAAGAGCGAGCCCTCGCCGCGGTCTCCTATGCATGCTTGCCAAAATCAACAGTGCACAAGAAAGACTCGGATGGCGAACCGTCGCGTTCCTCAAATGAACGATCTCGGTTGAAAGGGGTTATCGAACTTGGTGGGTTGTTTGTGAATATGTTTGATCAGGTGCCTTATGCGCCAACTTAACTTATCGATGGAAGGGCTCATCGCGGTCGTTACTGTCGCTCAGGAAGGAAGCCTTGAGCGAGCCGGAAAGGTCTTGGGTTTGGGGAGGTCAGCGGTAGGTAAGCACGTAGGGATCGTCGAAAAAGAGGTCGGGGCATCACTCTTTGATCGCCATGCCGGCAGGTGGATATTGAATGAGGAAGGCAGGCTGTTTGCGCCGAAAGCTTCTCAATCCATTTTGTACGCCCGCATGGGCCTAGACCTCGTGCAGTCTCATGTCAAGCTACAAACGAATCGCCTCTTTGTGGGCTACTCCACGTTCCTACATCCACGTCTCATCGACGTCATCAAGCATATTCGACTGGAGCGGCGCAACGATGTACGAATCGCGTTCGAGAGCTGGCTCACCGAGGGAATCGCAAACGGAGTGCTGCAGGGAGACCTCCATGCAGGATTCGGATTCCTCCCGGTCAAAAACCCGGAGCTTTTGGTGCATGAGGTATTTGAGGAGCCACTGGTCGTTTGTCTGCCCAGCGATCACCCGCTTTCAGTGAAACATGCCATCCGCCCGGAAGCGCTGGAAGGATTGCCGATGATTGCCGTGGGCCGTCGCCCTCTCCCTCTGATGTACGAAGAAACAGAGAACTACTTCCGCTCTCTCGGACTTGAATTGAAGTTTGTGGAGGAATGTTTTTCTTCGAATGAAGCGCTGTACTCCGTGGCGCAAGGCACCGGGATCTGCATCTTGCCAGCTTCGCTGGCCCGTTCGGGAGACGGAGTTGTAGTGAGATCATTGTCGGATCGCATGTTCACTCATAAATATGGCGTCTTTGTACGACAGGACCAAGACGATGCCACGGTGGAAGACTTTCTTGATATAGTCCGCCAGCGGACAGATGCGCTTCGCAATCGGAGACGTTGATTCTGCGTTCAGCGTCGAGGCATTATGCGCGCATATCGAGTACCTGGTGAATTCGGCGGCGTCCATGTTGTCGCTGGATGTATACGATGAGATCAATACCTCGCCGAATGTCCTCTTTGATGGCATCAAGGCTCAGTCCAATACTCCCTCGCATCACCAAAGTAGCAAGCCGGTGAATAGCTTCCTCCGCACTGCTGGCATGGATAGTGGCAAGCGAACCGCGATGCCCGGTGTTCATTGCGTCCAGCAGCGTACGTGCTTCCGGCCCGCGCACTTCACCGACGATAATCCGGTCAGGTCGATGCCGGAGGATTGCCTTGAGCAAGTCATCGAACGTGATCTGACTGCGATGCGTATCCGTCTGGGACTCGGCGGAGACGAGATGCGGCTTGCGGATATGCAGTTCCGCGGTGTCCTCGATAATAAGGATACGTTCTTGCTCCGGGATTGCGTCGGCCAAGACGTTCAGGAGCGTCGTTTTTCCCGTGCCGGTTCCACCCGCAATGAGGATATTCCGTTCATCACGCACGGCCTGAGTCAGAGTGGCAGCCTGTATATCCGTCAACATCCCCGTCCGGATAAGGTCGGCTAGGGCAAAGTTCCGCGAGGTGAATCGCCGAATGGTCATCAGGGGCCGGGGATTGACCAGGGGCGGAATCATGGCCGCCATGCGGCTGCCATCGGGCAGGCGCAGATTCATGATGGGCGAGTCGGCATCGAGTTTCTTGCCAAAGCGATTGGCGATGACCTCAAGGCCGGTCTGGAGCGCGCCGTCGTCAAAGTGGATGCCGGGCAACAACTGAATCTGTCCGTCCTCTTCGATCCACACGGACGAATCAGGGTTCACCATGATCTCGGAGACGGTCTCGGATTCGAGCAGATGCTTGATGGGTTTCAGAAATGGAATGATGACCTCAAAACTCACGCACGTATCCTTTCCGGGTCGAACTCAATCCGTTCCTGGTCAAACCACGTCATTGTGATGGGCAGGAAATCCAGCTTCAGGTAGCAATAAGTTGGAGGCAACGGGTTGATGCCGTCGAAAGCAACCACAATGGCCTGGGCATTCTTCAATTCAAAAAAGACGTTCTCATCGAACAGCGGCTCCTTGTGTTTCTGGTACTGCTTGGACGCCGAGACAGAACCTTTGCTGGACGAAGTGCGGCCACTGAGCCATCCGACGTTGGCATTGCTGCTGGACTCGGAGACGGTATAACTGACCTTTGTCTTGTCTGCCTTGCCGCATAGCTCGACGCCATACCGCGCCGTATCCGGGTCTGAAGTAGAAAGAAAGACTTTCGTGCGAAACGCCTGGAGCAAGGTCTTCACGCCTTCATTGGGCAGGGCATCTTTCAAACTGGAAATGCTCTGGGTGGCAACCAAAGGAATACACTTTGGCTGCCTGGAAAGGGACAGGAACCTCTCATCGCCGGTGGGATTGTCGCCGCCCACGGTCGCGAAGCTCTGGTACTCATCGCAGATGAAGACGGTGGGCCGGAAGTAGCGTTGTGTCCCATCTTCCATCCGTGGAATACGCAGCAGCACGGCCCGCTGGTAATCAACCTTCATCATGGTGCCGATGATCTTGGCGAGCGCCGGGTTCAATGCCGTTGGGAAGTTCAGGCCCACGACCTTGCCCGACTCGATCAATTCCTCGAACGGCGGCAATACGCTGGCGTGCGGGTCTGCGGAGGAAGGCTTGCCCTCGTACAGTTCCTTCGGCGGGCAGAAGACCTTGCGAACCTTTGCATCGGTCTCGAACAGCGAAAGAAAGATGGCAACACCCTGGACAATCGAAGTCTTGGTCTCAGAGCGAAAGAACTTCCAATGCTCCCAGTACCAGTAGTGGACGCTCTCCCAACTGCCGCGTATCCCTGGATCGCTGGCCTTGCGACTATATAAGGATGCAGCAATGGAGGTTCGCCGAATCAGAACCGTTTCCAGTTCCTCGGTCCAGCGGGCAACGTACTGACCCAATTTTTCACTCCACGCGAACCGGAATGGTACGAGCGTAGATTCGTACTTCAGATACTCCGTCGTTCCAACCCCGACAAACGAGACCTGCGTATAGCGGCGGCCCGTTTCAATCAGCATCCGTTCCAAGGTCCCGGAGCTGATGACGGTGCGGAAGATGTCCAGCATAGTCACGTACCCGTCGCGGACGCGATGCAGCATAATCACGTACCGGACTAGGTCGGTGTAGGACTGTTGCCAGAAAGGCTCTTTGCCTTTACCCCAGATAGCGACGATGACAGAAGCGATGTTGAACGCCTGTGCGTAAGCATCGGCATCGCTGTTGAGCGGGTTGTAGCGAATGTCGCCGTCGAGCGAGACATCGACATAATCCTGGCCCCGTCCACAGCCTTCCAGTATCCTCTGCACCTGACGGCAAAGGTCGCCTTTCAATTCAAGCACCACGCCGGATAACCTGCGCAGTGGATCGCCGGCGCGATATGCGAAGAGCTGCCGCATAGCCGGCAGGATGACGGCCTTGGTTTTACCGGAGCCGATAGCCCCGACGACGCAGATGCCTGTGTACAGACCGCGCTCCGGTATCGACAGCCAGTGCGGTGCCGGTGACGGCTTTGGTTTCAATTGGTGGTGAAGCTCCCCGACGATCAGTTCCAATTCGTCGCGCAGCAACGGATCGGGATACGGCGGCAACGGTCCCGAGACTTCATTCGGTTTCGGTGCGTAGAAGTGGACATACGCGAGCGAGAACAGGATGGAGAAAACAAGGAACGGCGTGCTGAACAGAAACAGGCTGTAGCTCCACACCAGTCCATGAAAGATTGCGGGCTGCTCCAACTCCAGCAAGCGCAGCAACGGGTCGGCGTCATGGACCGGATAGAGACTCTGAAGAACGATGCCGCAGGCGGTGCTCAGCCCCAACGAGAGCAGAAGCCGATACTCGATCAGCGGACGCGACAGGTTTTGAAAATGCGAAGCGAGACGCATACTTGGGAATCTTCAGTTACACATGGCTTGCCGAAGCTGGATCTGGTTTCGCCGGCACATCCGGCACGACCTTGCATGTACCTTGTACCGGCTTTGCGTTACTGGGGAAGCGGACTGCGCCTGCCGAGAGTCCCGCCTTGTACTTCAGGAAGTCCTCGTTCTGGGCAAGAGCGAATCGCAGTAGCTCGTTGACGATGTACTTGCGGTCGTTGTTCGACCACTGGCACATCAGGTCAATGTCTTGCGAGATGCCATCCTCGATATTCGTCTTGAGCAGCACAAGATTGATCTTGCTCGCTCCATGCTCTATCTTCAGTTTGCTCATCTGTGGTTTCCTTTCTGGCCGCAATCACGGCCCGCTTGCCGTTCAGAGTTGGTACTTGATATGGACCACACTGAGTACCAATTTCAGAACTACTCAAGTACTTGCTCTGGACCGAAGCTTGTACTAGTGCCGGTCCAACTTCGGTCCCGGCTCTGGCCTCTGGTAGTACGTGGGCGGAAGCGACGAGCGCGGCGTTGGCCGACGCGGCAGCCCGCAAGGGCGGGTCGCTCCCGCCCACGTACTACCCCCGTGGTGACCCTGTACCAGGCGCATTCTTATGCCACTCCATCGTTTACGAGCGGTTCAACAGACCCACCCTCAGACCCATGTACAGACCCCCGAGGTTCATTGCGTTGGAGCAAAGGATAGCTGTAGTGGAAGAGCAGCGTGGTGAACTGCGCATTACGCGGTGCACGACGCTGCTGCGAAACCATGTGAGCATCCGTCCGCCAATCTGGACGCAGAAGCCTTTGATGTGGAGGGACAAGGGGCTGAAACTGCCGCCTGAACTCATGCTCCGCTGCCGGGAAGTTGTAGTCAGCGCAGGCGACATAGATCAACTCGAATGTCCCAAGCTCATGCAGGAGTGGAGCCATGTCGGCGAGGAAACGGGAGAACTTACGCATCGACAGCAACCCCTCGTCGATATAAACAAAGCGCACCAGGGATGTTGCCGGTTGTGTTCTGTCGGCAATCGCAGCCGGAAAGGTTGCGGAGAATGAAGAATTCCTGGGCAGATACTCCGCGTGAATGTTGCGCACTTCAGTGAAGAATCGCAGACGTTCTTGCTCGGATACGAGGTAATGCTCGTCTTCATTTTCGAGAACATAGTCGAGGGCCATCAGCCGCGCACGGATCATGCCGTCGCCCTTTCGCCTCCGGTTCTGCGAGTCGGCATTGCCGAGAAGCCGGTAGATCGGTTTGGCAAAGAGATGATAGACATGGAATCCCTGGCCGTAGTCGATGGTTTCAACATGCCCGGCGTCTTGAGCCTTTTCGAGAAAGCGAGCGGCGAGAAAGCCCTTGTGCCGGTCGATAAAATAGTTAAACTGGCGGCGCAGAAAATATCCGGAGTGGGCCGCAACCAGGTACAGGAACGCAGCTTCGCGTTCGGTGTAGCCAAGCGATTCAAGAGCGGAGACAAGATCGACGGTCATGGCTAAAGCTCCAGAATGTTTTCCATCAGGTAGTGATCGCCCTCGATCTTCGCGGTCAAGGTCGCACGGTCGGAAGACGACGCATAGGCATGAAACCCGGCCTGCGCCTTGGCGCGAAGGTGGCCGGGGCGATACGCGGCGGTGAGAACTTCAATATCCTCGTGGCTGCTACGTGAGCCTTGGTCCATGTCTTGATCGCCCTTACGGTCGAGGTCGTATTCAATCCGCGCGTCTGGAATCTGAATGCCATCGTTGACGTAAGGCAAATCAAACTGCCGGGCGACCTGCTGCTTGACCTCTCCCATGTCGCGTTCCGGTTCGGCTTTGCGCGCCGCATGGATTGCCTTCTGCACGTCGGATTTCAATTCAAAGTCGAGCTTCACACGGAGATTGCTGCCGCCCTTCCGCTCGATGCGTTCCGCCTCTTTGCGGAACGCACGATAGATTTGCGTGTCGTGTTCAACCTCGCGTGGCTTTACTAGGCCAGCATAAAGTCTTTGGTCCTGTGGCAGCCCGGAGGTCTGCCGGGCTGCATCCCGGCCCGCTTTGGTCAATGTCACAACCTCGATGCGTTCCACTTTTCCACCGCGACCGTCGCGCCGGGCGTTCACGGCATCGACCTGCACAAGACCCTTCTCCCGTAGAAAGGACAGGTCGCGTTTCATCTGAGAATGGCTGTTGCCATAAACTGTCTCGGCAAGATCGCGGGTGCTGATGACGCGAAAACGTCCAACCTCTGCGAGGACTTTTTGCTCTTCCTCGCGGAGAGAAATGCCGATCATCTGGTGCGGCAGGTCATTGCGCCGGGGCCGCCGTTCCACAGAGGGTTCATGGGAAACCGGGCGTTGCTTCTGTTCACGTGGCCGCTGGTGGGAGACAGTGTGTTCTCGGCCTGGCGATGAGACTTTGGGTCCGCGATGTTCTTCAGCGCGTGCCGCGAGGTCCTCTCGCCGGCGTTCTACGGGGGAGGGTTCCAGCGGTGGCGCGGGACGCCGGGCCTCCGGCGCGCGTCTGCGAGGAAGTTCCTCCGGCAGATCAAGCCGCATCAGTCTTTCTCCCGCTGCTCAGAATGGATCTCGCTCTGGAAATCGAGCGAAGCCTGAGCGACAGTATTGGGTTCTTCCTTCAATTGCCCCTGAATGGTGGTGACTTCATACTCGGAGACATTGCCAAAGGATTCCATCTCGTGCTGGGCGGCTTCCTTTGCCGCACGGACACGCGCGACGTGATCGATGGAACGATCCATGTGTTCTTCAAGATCGAAGTCGTCGATGGGCGGCTGCGGCTGGTGTTCCTGGCTCATGCTGAGATGGCCCCTTTCACTCTTCGCCGAACTGCGCGGTGATTTCTTCTGAGAGTTCCGAGTGTCCACTGTGAATCTCCTGATCGAGATGTTTAAGTTTGCGGCCGGTATCGCGTAGAAAGAACTTGCGCTCGATCCAGATGGTGAGACCGAGAAGATTGGCGAAGAGCAGAGCGCAGTAAAGTGCGATGCTCTGGAGGTAGCTATGCAGGATGAGGCTGCGCCAGGGAGTGAGAAAATGCAGCTCGTGCATTAATCCAAAACCGAGCGCAAGAAAGATGAGAGTGGCGACGAAGATGGCGTTGGCGAGCATAGGCGTCAGTTCCCGAATGCCTGGTCTTCGTGGACATAGCTGATGACGAGGCCGAGTGGGTTGGTGAGGAGCATTTCGTTGGGCACTTCGTCGCGGAAGCCGTAAACCACATTGGCGGTCCAACGCTCACGCCGCTGTTCATCCTGATCGCCGGGGGAACGGAAGACTTTTTCAAACTCGATGTGTGCGCGATACGGGGCCTGCCGCGTATCGTCGAGGACCACAGCTTTGATCTCAATGTCTACGTTGGGGGCACTCGGATCGAGGAGAAATGTTTCCAGCGTCTTCGCTTTGTTGACCCGCGCAAGCGTGGCACTCTGCAAATCATTGGAGAAGAAATTCAACGATTCGGCGAAGTCGCGGTGCAACGTGGCGTGGTTACGTCCGTAGTGGAGCGCAACCCATCGGGCAAGGTAGTATTTGCTGACACGCTCGACGGGAACCTTCGAGAAGTCGGTATAGTTCACAACCTGGCCGCGTCCGATGTCCGAGACCGCAATGACGAGCGGCTTCATCCGCAAGGCAGCGGTCTGGGCGCGGTAGAGGAGCGCAAGCAACGCGAGCGCGACGACGGAGAGCACAAGGAGCGCAACTTTGAGATAGGTATTGGCGACAACCGGTTCCGCATACAACTCAAGGAACTTGTGGCCAGCATCGGTGGTTGCAAAGTTTGTATTTGTCATGGTGTTATTTCCCCGATAGATTGACCCAAGTGCCGGCGCGTCCGCTGAGGATCGCGCCAGTCAGTTCCGGTATCTTGTGGAGGCCGTAGATGCAGACGAAGGCCAGCGTGAGCAGCGCGGGCAGCAGCGTGACGATGTTCGAGAGCGAGAGCGTTCCGATCACGCCGAACATCCCGACGACGACCTTCGAGAAGATGAAGACGAAGGCTGCGGCTACGACTTGGTAAAAGCTGAAGCCAATGAACGCCTTGAGCCAGCCCCAGAACAGCCAGTCCATCTTGGGAACGATGAACCAGGGGATGAAGATGGGGCCGATCAAGACGCAGACAGCCGTGGCGACATAACCATAGGCGATGACGGCAAAGACAAACGCCTGCATGACCATCAGCGCGAGACTTGCGATCATCCAGGTGAGGTCTTCGGAGAAGCTGAAGATACCCGGAGGCGCACCCAACTGCTCTTCAGCGGACGTGATCGAATCGACGATCTGCTGCGTGTTGTCCGCTTGAATCTGGGCCGAGAGTTGAATCGCCTCTTTGGTGATGAGATCACTGAAGCTCATCCCGACACCCGGAATAGGGAATGAGTAATAGGTCAACATCCCCAGACCGAAAGCAATCATCAGAATCAGGTCGGCGAACTTGGCGAAGTGAAACCCGCCGCCGTGCCCCTGCGCGGCGGACAGGGCGGATTTCACACCGAACCAGACAATGAGGATCACGGCCAGGCCACGGAAGATGTCGAGTCCCGTGGCCTGAATTGCCGTGCTCCTGGTGGTCAGCAGGTCATTGATGGCCTGCGATAGAAAACTCAGATAGTTTTGGGACATGGCCTACCTTCCGCTGGGGCTGAGCGAAATGGATTGGAGGGCGTTGCTGATGCCACTCGTCGTCTGCTGCATCACATTGGTAAAGTTCTGCTGGAAATCAATGGCCTGGTTGATGAGCCGATTGCGCTCGTCCAGCTTTTCCTTGGCGTCGAGCGCCTGTTGCGCAGCAGCGGCGGCGAGTATCTGGTTGGCGTCCTGCTGCGAGTGAACTTGAAGCATCGTAGCCGAGTTGATCTTAGCCAGGACGCCGACTTCAGTCTGCTGGCTGGGATCGGTCGAGTAAGTATCGGATTCGAGGTTGGCGAGCTTCTGTTGAAAGGTCTGCGAATCGGAGCGGATGGTACCAAGCGTCGAAAGCAGGTTAGTCACGTTAGACTGGCCGATTTCGGAACTGGCGTACTGGTTCTGGATGGTGGCCTGAGTTGTGGAGTCCTGCGCGGATAGGCTGCTCGACGGATAGCTCTTTACCTGGACCACCGCACCGCTGTACGCGGACGCGGCGCGTGTCGGGTTTCCGAGGTCAAGCGCATTGATCCATGCCGTTGTGTTGCCATAGGTATCGGGCGCAGACGCAGAAGAGAAGCTGGCCCACTTGGAAAAGTCGGACTGGTAGCGGGCGGCGAGGTTCTGCGGCATCCGTGACATCTGATAAGCGAGGTTGTAGGCCGCGATGACCTGGTTCATGGTCTGATACGCGGTGGTGTAAATCTGTTCTGCGGTTTGAAGTCCTTGAATACCTTGCTCGATCTGCTGGATGGCATGGGCGGATTGCGTGGGATCGAAGACAATGCCGGAGCCGAACTGCGCATGTGCCGCAGGCACGACCAGGGCGGTAAGGACGATGAGCAAATACGGCAATCTCGACTTCATAAGGCTCCTTGTTCAGCGCCGGGCTTTGACCGGCGCGGGTTGTGGGTAGTGGCAGGGTGAGGGCTTCTTCGGCGGGCGCGAGGGGGAGGCGCAGCCAACCACGAGCGCGAATCCGAAGAAAGTAAGAATAAAAACACGCATCACATCACGCCTGGCATTTCGTGGTTTTCGTATGCCGGGAGGAGCATGTCTTGGGTGATGTAGACCTTGATCCGGTGGCCCTCGCGAATGGTGATGGTCGGAGGGATGTTGATGAACTTATCGAGCACGTTTGCGCCGGACGCGGCCAGGCTCGACGCCATGCCCTGCCTGTACATATCCGAACCGCTCTCGGAATAGCCGCCGTTGGTCGTGGCTTCCGCCGCGCCGGAGATAACCCCCAGCGCAATCGACGCGCCGAAGATTTGCAGGTAATGGTCGTTGACCTTATCTTTCAGGCCCGTCTCGCCCACCTGATCGAGACCGTGAAACTGGTCGAGATCGACAGAGTACCCGTCCGGCATGAGCAGGCGATGGAAGGCAACGGCAAGGCGTTTCTGGCCGAAGCCGGAGACTTTCTGCGTATCGCCCAGGATGAACGTACCCTCCGGGATAAGCACATGCTGGCGGTCCTGGCTGTAGACCGGATTGGTCACCAAGACCTTGACCGGCCCGGGAAACTCACCGTCCAGACGATTCACCAGAGCGGTGTCAATAGTGGTGCCCTCGAACAGCACGAAGGGCTGGCCGTGCGCAGAGTTGACGTTCACCTCCGGCGCACGCTTCTGCCCGTTCGCAGCGGCGGCCTGCGGAGCAGGAGCCTGCTGCGGCAGCGTCGTTGTACGCGCCGCAAGCGAGCCGGCATCCGCATTCGCGGAGTCCGTTGGGGGTGCCGCTAGGCGCGAACCTCCGTCACCGACGGAGACGAGATTCGAGGCAAAGCGCGCTTTGAAGGCCAGCGCCTTTTCCGCATCCGCCACCGGATCGCGGGGCGGTTCGGTGGCGGGCGGCAACTGCGCAGCAGGAGCCGCGCCGCCAGTCTGCGCGGCATTCGCTGCAGGTTGCGCCGCTGAGCCGGCTTTTTGCGCCTGGGCCTGCTGCTGGCTCTGTCGCTGGTCCGCACTCAAGTCCTGCTCAAGTTCCTGAATTTTGCGCTGGTTGGCGTCCGTGGACATGCCCACCGGCGATGAGGCGGTTTCTTTCGGAGCGGGCTTGGCGTGGTTCTTTGAGAACATCACGGCCAGCAGGATGAGCACGGCGAGTCCAGCGACAACATAGCCCTGTGCCTGTTTGGGGACAACGCCTTCCGGCAGAATGCGCTTGTCGCGGACTGCCGGGGCCGATGCAGGCGATTGCGTTTCTGAGGTCGGCACTGCATTGGTTGATTTTTCGTCTGCCATTGTTTATTGCCCTTTCCGCTGAAACTCAAGCCGATGTTTGCCGATTTCGAGATAACCCTTGTCAACGATTTTGGGGAGGATGTACGTCCCGTCCTTCAACTGGAAAGTAATGAGATCGGGCTTCTTATCCTTCTCCTCGTAGACGGCGAACTTCTCGGCTGCGGACGATTTGATGTAAGTGAACTTGTCGTCGTGGTAGATCGCCGACACATCGAAGGGCGATTCGTTGTGAAAGGTGTAATCGAACTTCAGGGCCGCGGTAGGATACTCGGCACGGAACTGCTCAACGGCGGCAGCGGCATGGCTCTGCGCAAGCTGTGCCTGGGCACGCGCCACATCCACTTCGCCAGCGGATACAAGTTTGGTGACGCCATTGGCGGCGGCAAGCGCCGACGGATCGGACGGTTCGATAACAACCTTCAGGTCGGGATCGGCAGATTCAACATCGTCCAGCGTGAATGTGTAGACGCTGCCCTTGTCGGTAATGAGGTTGAGATTGGAGTGGATGCCCTCCTTGGCCGGATGCAGAAAGCAATAGTTGCCTATGGCGTCGATGATCCAGAAATCCTTATCGCCAGTGGCAACCTCAAGAATCTTCTCCGTGCTTGGAAGCTGAATGAGCGTGGTGTAACGCATCTTGGCGCGAACGCTCACGATGTCGTTGGTGTGGTATTTAACCACGCGCGCGGTCTGCTGGCCGTGAGCTACTGTGGCGACCAGGCCAAGTACGAGCAGAAGAATGGGTGAACGGTGCATGAGGCTCCTTATCGGTTAAGCGGGTTGGGGTAGTCCTGGGCGAGCCGGAGCAAGCCTTGCTCCGGCCCGAAGCGGGCAAAGTAATCCTGCTTGCGCTGGTTGTCGCGGGCATTGTTGGTGGCGATCCAGTAAGTCAACGCATCGACTTCGAGAACCAATTTCTTCGTCCCGCGTGGCTGCATCAGCAGCAGCTCACGTTTGGGCACAAGCGACTCGAATAACTCAAGCTGAGTGTCGTTCAACTGGAAGATGTCGGCGTAGAGCTTGCGGTCGATGTTGGGATTCGCCAGAAAAATCTTCGTTGGGCAGGATTCATTGATGATGTTGAGCACACCCGCATCGGCCAGTTCCACAACCGACTGCGTAGCCAGAATCATGGCAGCGTTCTTCTTCCGCCACGTCCGCTCTGCCCGCACGATCCAGTCACGGATGATTGCGTTCTTCAAAAAGATCGAGGCTTCGTCGGCAAGAAACACCTTGAAAGTGGCCGTGTTTGCGGGTTTCTCGATCTCGGAGGATGCCCGCTGGAGGACGTAAAAGAGCAGTGGTTCCAGAATGGCCGGGTAGTCGGACCAGCCATCGAAATTAAACGTCTGGAAACGCGCAAAGGTCAGAGTGTCCTCGACATTATCGAAGAGATAACCAAACTGCCCTTTGCCTATCCATCGTTGTAACCGCTCACCCAGCGGCCCGAGGATGGACGCAAAGTTGGTCAGCGTCCGTATCTCATCGGGCAGCTTATAGATCCGCTCGATCGCCGCAAAGAGCGCCTTCTCATCGTCGCCCGTCAACGTGTACTTTCCTTGGGTCTCGATCAAAACCCGCATGAACAGATAGAGAAAATTGAGATTCTCGTGAGTGGGAGAAAGCGAAAAGGGGTTGATACTGAAGCCCGGAGTCTTGAGTCCGACGTTCAGATAAGTGCCGCCGAACACGCGCGTCAAGGTCTCATAGCTGCCGCCAACATCGAAGATGAAGGTCAGCGGTTCATATTTTTGCAGCTCCTGAATGATGGACCCTAATGTGAAGGATTTGCCTGCCCCAGTAGCGCCGAGCAGCAGCGTGTGAGCGACATCGCCACCATGCAGGTTGAGATAGTACGGCGTTCCGTGCGTTGATTCGAGGACGGCGAGGTATTCCTGTTCCAGATGCGGGTTCCATGTGGAGCCGGTATCGACAGTGAAGAGAAACGACAGGTCGGCGTAATTGGAATTGAGCGCCCACTGCTTGCGGAGGTTAAATTGGCGATTGCCGGGAATCGTGGCGAAAAACGCATTGAGTAGGTTGTAGCGTTCCTCATAGAGCAGGCCGTCATGTTGAGTGAAGAGCTTCTGAAACTCCGCAACCGCGGCCTCCAGCTTCGCGCGGTCCTCGTCATAGATGACAACAGACAGCGTGAATTCCCCGAAGTTCTTGCCCTCTATGCCAAGCGCAGTCAATGCGCTGCCAAGTTCCGCAACCGCGGCCTCCTTGGAATCGTCCACAAGTTCGTCGCGCAGCCCGGTGTCCTGACGGTCCTGCAAGTTGGAGACGAAGCTGGTCTTCGAGTTGTGGTAATGCCGGCGGCGCGAGGCGATTTCCTTACGCGCTTTCGCGTTATCGAGCGGATGCCATTCGGTTACGACGTGGAAGTTAGCCGGAATATCAAACAAGCCCTGTAGCAATAAGGGGCG
>JAJYAE010000077.1 GCA_021779695.1 Acidobacteriota bacterium
ATTGCTCGTGGATCCCAGTTACGAGCCTCGCATTGCTCCAATGCTTCAACCAGGCAGTCAACTGTCTGTTCTCGAAAAAGGATGCCATTCACCTGCTCCCTGATCGTTTCCGTCGCACCGCCTGCAGCATATGCAACCGCGGGCCTTCCTGCGGCATTCACCTCGAGAGGCGCCATACCGAAGTCTTCCTCACCTGGAAAGAGAAGAGCCCGGCACCTGCTCGCCAGTTGATTGACAACATGATCCGGTTGGCGTCCAAGGAATTGCACCGTTGGGCCGGCCATTGCCTCCAACCGATCGCGGTCCGGACCATCTCCAACGACAATGAGCTTCCTTCCCGTCCGCGAGCACGCCTCCACTGCCAAATCAATCCTCTTGTAGGGCCTGAGACGGGACAGGACAAGATAATAGTCCGCGATGTTCTGACTGATCCAGAAACGCGACGTCTCAATCGGTGGCTCGATCACAATGGGATTCACCCCGAACGCAGTTTGGAGCCTCTGCGCCACAATGTGTGAATTCGCGATGTAGTAGTCGGGTCGTCGAGCTGCATTCATCTCCCATTTCTTGAGCCCCTGCACCATTCGCTGCAGGACCCATTTCGTCGCGGGACTCACCTGTTCTCTCGCAATGTACTCGGGGAATCTCCATACCCAGCGCATCGGGTTATGACAGTAGCAAATGTGGATTGAATGTGGACCACGACGAACCCCTTTTGCATATCCGCAACAGCTCGTGATCACGACATCGTAGTCTTGAAGCCGAGCAGACTCAACTGCATTGGGATAGAAGAGGAAGTAGTGGCGATACAGCTTCGCCTTCGCTGGAAGGTTCTGCATCCAAGTTGTTTGGATTTTCCGCTTGCTCAAATACGGAGACAGCTTTTCCGGCACTGCCATTGTCGCGTGAAGATCCGAGGTCGGAAGCGCTTTGGCAATCGCCTCCGTCACACGCTCTGCGCCTCCACTCTGCGCTAGATAATCCTGAAACAGTGCAATTCTCGGCATGACATCCTCCTGATGATTTCTTCTACCGACCTGAAAATGAAATGACAGTCGCCCGCAACGATGAGCGCGCTTGTGAGCAGAGGCGGCGATACAGCATTTCAAGCTCGCTCTTATATCGATCAAGCGAAAACATTGGACAGGTCTCGTGCAGCGCCCTGTCTGCCGCACGTCGTAGTTCATCACGACTTCTTGATAGCTTCACAAGTTTGCTTGCCAGCTCATTCACGTCTCCGGGCGACGTGATCCAGCCATTCTCCGCATCATGGACAATTTCTGGAATGCCACCGACGCGCGTGGCAAGCACTGGTGTCCGGCTAGCCATTGCCTCAACAACAACCAGGCCGAATGGTTCTTCTTTTGAGTTCAGTACCATGAGATCCGAACTCTGCAGCAGCAACGGCACATTCTGCACTTCTCCACAAAAGTGGACGCGATCCCCGATCCGCCACTCATCCACAGCACGCTGTAATTGAGCTAGATGACCCGCCTCATGCTCAAAAACGACTTTGCCAGCAATGACCAGATGCATTGTCGGTAATTGCTCATGGACCCTTGCAAACGCATTAATAAGTCCAAGGAGCCCCTTCCTGTCGCAAATCTGCCCAACAACGCAAACAAGAAACTCCTCTTCCCCGACACCGATCTCTTCCCGGAAGGCTTTCCTATGTGAGGACTGGTCGGAAGAGAAGCGGCTCAAGTCAATTCCGTTATGAATAACGAACATCCTTTTTGCAATTGGACAGTGCCCTTGGAACCTGCGTCTCGTCGCATCCGAGACAGCAATTGCGCACGTATTGTGTGAAAGCAGAAACAGAGTTCGGACAGCCGTGCTCGCAGGATGGCGTGGCAGGTCGTCATGTACATGCCAGATCAAGGGTATGGAACGCTTCCCCCTGGCCAAGGTCGCCATAATGCCGGCACGGACAGAATTTGCGTGGATAAGGTCGGGCGAAAACCCTCGGACAATTGCATGCAGGGCTCGAGTCGCGCGCGCCAGCGCCATCACTGATCGAGCTATCCTATCGGGCCTCGATGCAAAGCGCGCTTGAACCACGGGCAATGGAACTGTGGCAACACCCAGTGCCTTCAGTTCCTCGGTAAGCGCCCCGTGGACGGGACAGGCGACAATCGGCTCATAATGCTCTCGATCCAATGTGCGCACAGTCTCGATCAGGACCCTTTCAGCTCCGCTTATGCATCCAGTGTGATTGACATAGAGAATCCGTCTCTGCCGTGGCACGTTCATGCTGCACCCGTCCCTTTGATCACAGCTGGAAGTGTTAAGAGAAGAATCCTCAGGTCCAGGTGCAGTGACCAATGATCGATGTAGTGCAGATCCATCGCGATCCAGCGATCGAAACTAACATTGCTGCGGCCGCTGATTTGCCAAAGGCATGTCAGTCCCGGTTTCACGCTGAACCGGCGCATGAGCCAGGCTTCTGAGAAGCGGCCCACGTCTCGAAGATTGAGCGGCCGTGGACCGACCAGAGACATCTCGCCCTTGAGCACATTGATTAATTGAGGCAGCTCATCAATCGATGTCTTGCGAAGGATGGCTCCAACCCGAGTGATGCGGGGATCTTTGAAGATCTTGAAGACCGGGCCTGTGTTTTGGTTCAGGTGCTCCAGTGCAGACTGAGCTGCCTCTGCGTCCTGATGCATGGTCCGGAACTTATAAATGCAAAAGATCCTTTTTCCTAGCCCATATCGGTCCTGTCTGAAGAAGATCGGCCCTTTACTTGTGGACTTGATCAACACGGCTGCCACGAGAAACAGCGGAGACAAGATGATTAATCCTCCAATCGCGCCCACAATGTCGATCGCGCGCTTGATCCGGCTCCGGTAATCCTCTGGCACCATCTTGAGAACTACCCTGTCATGGTCCTGATCAACGCGATGGCAATGGCTTGACCACGACACGTCGAAAAGATCTTCGGGGTACTGGACCTGCACGCCAACGCGTTCGCATGTGGCAATGACATCTTCAATCACCGAGTAATATGCCTTCACTGGAAGGGCAACAATTACTTCGTCCACTACATTCCGCATCAGGATCTCTTCGAGATCGTCAATCCCTCCCAGTCTCTGGAACTTCTCGTCGGACGAATCATCCAGGAATGAGTCCACAACGCCGAGGATGGTGTAGTTCCAATCGGGATGCGTCTCGAGCTCCTTAGCGATCCTTGCAAGATTGACGCATCCAACAACGATGACGGCCCTGTGCGTTCTAAAGAGAGGCTTGACATAGGTATGAATGCAGATCAGCAAGGCCCGTGACGTCAGGGCGCAACTGGCAGTGGTTGCCCAGTCCAGCACGAACAACTCGAAGTAATGCCCGTGGTGCCACTCGACGGCAATAACCTGCGCCTGAAGAAGAGCGCAGGCGCCTGTCGCGAGTGCGATCCGCCCCAGGAGTCCGGTAACAACCTGAATATGTTGCCAGGTATAGAGTCCGCAATAGTAGAAGATGAATCTCCACAAGATGGCACACAACGCCAGCATGCACACATGTTTGACCGATATCCTCATGGAAAGGAGCGTCACAGTATCTACAAACGGACTCTCGTTGACCGCCCACAGCGCGAAATAGATAAGCGTCGCGCTCAGATAGAAGAGATCAACCACTCCGATTGTCCAGCCAGTGATGCAGCGAGCTGTCGACGCTGCAATGTGAAGTTTGACTTTTTGGCGTTCTTCCTGCCCTGTCACCGTTGAACTCATCCGCAATCCGAGCGAATCGTCATTTCGAGATGGCACTCCTGCTCGCATTACATCCTCCATGGGTTTGATTCGGAGGCACACGTGTTCTCTCGCGCACGCTGTGCGTTCTCCGGGCTTTTCAATTCCAAGGCGAAAGTCTCAGGGGATGGGTGGAACCGGGCTAAAGTACACACCCAAATTCGCGGCTTTCATGAAGTGTGATAGGTGTTCCATCTTGTTGCGTGTGATCAGAAGCATGTCGCCAGGCTCGAGGTCCGCATCGTGCTCCAATTGCACACTCTTGCGGATCTTGTGCAGATTGAGACGCCGAACTTCGGCAGTATCTCCATTGATATGTCGGAAGAGAATGACCTGCGTGTCTCTAGCAGACGGAAGGAATCCCCCGGCAAGCATGATGGCCTGCAAAGCTGTCGTATTTTCATTGATCTCGATCTTCCCCGGCTTGGCCACCTCTCCGGCTACGACAACATACGGCTGTTGGAACTGTTTGAGAGTGATGGCAAGCTCCGGATGATTCAACCTCGACGCTGCGAGATTCACGATCTTGTCATGGACTTGCTCCAGCGAATAACCCGCCACCTTGACGTTGCCTACAATCTCAAGATCCACACACCCATCGGGCTGCACGGTCACAGTCTGATTGAACTCAGGTGTAAGCCTGTAGCTTAGAACGATGACATCTCCTATGTGCAGCCGATAGACAGGGCGCTGATGCAGTTCCTGATCAGCTCGCGCGGTAACGCTAATCGAGCCTGCAATCAGGCTGAGAATAGGGACCAGGATTGTCGTCGCTTTTAGCATCGGTTCCTCCAGTGCGATTACCGGACATGGGCCTCTAAAGCAGGCGATCGATCCAGGCTGGAACCTCCGGCTTGTGCTTGTTCAGGATGACGCCCACAAGCACACCACCTGCCGCAGCAATGCGTTGCTCTGCGAGTGCCGGTTCCTCCCGCCGTGTGCGATTTGCTTCAACGACGAGGAGAACTCCATCCACATATCGAGCGATACTTAAGAGATCGCCGGACACACTTATCGATGGACAATCAATGATGCTGTAGTCGAACTCCGAGCGAAGGAGGTCAATGCAGTCCCTTCTGTATTGCCAGCTTCCCTCCCAGGGGCCACGGCCTGGTCCATCCAAAAGCGCCCTTCTCTGCCGTCGCGTAATGGATTTATCATTCGAAGTGTCTTCATTTTGTGAGGCCCGCAGTGAGCTCCTGATGGCTTCAAGCGTTGGCTCATGAAGCTTGCGCAAAAAGCTCATATTGACACCAGCCACACTGCTCATTTGAGATCGGCCCAGCTCGCGCACGAGAGCTCTCGAAATAAATGTGCTTCCCTCTCCCGGGTTTGTCGAACTAATCGCAATCACCACCCCGCCGTGCTCAGACTCTCGAGGTGCCTGAAAAATCGTATAGATGAGCTCATCAAACAATGAAGCATCCAGTTCTGCCTCATGGAATGGTGATGCGGATGGCGAAGATGGATGCAAGCTCATGGTCATTGGCTCTGTTTCTCCCTTTGATACCGAACAAGAGTTGGCGAAGACACTGGCCGGTCCCCTGCAGAATCGGGCGCAGCGTTCATTCCAATAAACACTGGCTGGAACTCGGTCGCATTCCGCTGACGCCGGTTGACGTGCACCAGAGGAATCACCGCGAATACAGGCAACTTCAGAGCACCCTCCACTTCAACGTCAGAAGCAAATGTATCCCTCCCGATTTCTGCCAGGAAGACGAGGAAGGCAGCAAAGAACACGGCACTGAAAGCTCCGAGCGCTGAATCCATCAGGGGCTTAGGCCGATACGGAATGGCACCAAAGGTCGGACTCTGCGCAACGGCAACATTGAGAAGCCTGCTTGCATTCATCTCGTCTGCAATCTGGGCCTCGTCGCGCTTTTGCGCGTACAGCTCATAGTTGTTCTTCAGGTCCTCAACTCGCTGACGCAATGAATTGAATGTCACTGTCGCACCTTCAACGCCGGAAAGATGACGCTGAATTGAGGTGACCTGCGCGCTCAGTGCAGCGTGCTTCGCCTTCAGGGCTTCGCGCTGTGTTTCATTCTGAATGATCGATCCGGTCAAAGATTGCCACACCGGGTTAATGTCAGTGTCGTTCTCTTGCGAAGTCATATGCTCGGCATGTGCGAGTGCCGTCTTGGTGTCGGCAATTTGGCGATCCACTTCTTGAACGAGGCGATCATCGGGCCTGAACTTCGTAAGAAGAGATACTCGTTTGTTTTCAAGCTCGGCCAACATAGTATTAAGGCGCTCGATCGAATAGTCATTGGGAATCGTACGAACTTGTGTAGTATGGCGCGGAGGAATTGCGTGCAGATGCGCCGTCTCCGAGCCAATCTGCTGAGTTAGCTCGCCAATTTGCGCATCCGTGGCACGCAAGTCAGACTGCGCTTCATCAATCTCGTGATCAAGTTCCTGCTCTGAGTCTGGCACCGATACGATCTTGTTTTGTTGTTGATACGTAGCGAGCTGGTCTTGTGCTTGATCTAGCTGCTGCTTGTAACTGGCCGCCTTTTCTGCAAAAAAGCGCGAAGTGCCAGGAGGCTGCGCAATGTCTTGCTGCTTCTTTAGAAAGGCCGCAAGCAAGCGCTCCAGCGTGCTGGTAGCCGTTTGCGGGTCAGAAGCTAGATAAGCGACGTGAATGACGTTCGACTTGCGCACCATGTTGACTGACAGGTGATGCTCAAAGCTCTGCAATGCTTTGTCATGAGCCTGAACCTGCGCTCGGCTCATGGATTCCTCTTGAGATTGACTCCAGCCAGGAGTAATAACCTGACTGGCGAGGCCGCTGCTCGTCAGCAACTGTATTTCCGAATTGATCTGCTCCTCCGTCACGCCATTGATTGTGATTTCGCCGTTGATTCTATTGGGTGATATCTGTTCGTCTCCTCTCTTGTTCTGAACGAGGATGTCCATCTCAGAGATATATCTTCTTGGAACCATCGCAATGTAGAGTGCAGTCGCGGCTGACACAGTCAGAACGACGAGAATCCACAACCTCCTGTGTCGAAACACCGCGACAACGATGGCTCGAAGCATGCTTGAGTGCGGAAATTCATTTACGTTCCCTGGAAGGCTTCGCATTGGTTCCGGTTCACCTCCGTGGTCTGCTGCACCCAACCTCGCGCACATGATTCAGACGTTTGCTGCTGTCGTCGCTGCATCACTGAGCATTCCTGGTCTCGATAGAGCGTCGACAACCTATGAATAACTCGACTCGTCGCTGCTCCGCATCGTGTGGCACTGCCTTTTCGTCTGGGACATATATGCCATGGCCTTCTGGCA
The DNA here is from genome assembly GCA_021779695.1 of Acidobacteriota bacterium. Next base: position 7,035 of record JAJYAE010000077.1, read on the forward strand.
GATTTCTTCCATGACCACTCCTGGGAAGGTGCGGGCGATGCGATGTGTCAATGACTTGCGCCGTCGATCACATAGTTCGCTTCCTGCTTCTGAAGGTCATGGAGAAGCGCAAACATCTGAAGGCCGAGTTCATCGGCAGATCGAGTTCATCAGTTTCCGCGGGTAAACCCACATCGAAGTTCCGCGTCGACGAGACATGAATATTGGGGATATCTCCTGACTCGAGGGCGGACCGTTTACCGAAGACAATGAGTTCTTTCTTTTATCGGTGGCTGAAACCATCGGCAGCGCGCTCAAAAACGCCACGCTGATGCATGCCGAGCGCACGCTGGAGATCCTGACAACGCTGGTACAGGTCAGCGCTGAGATCAGTTCCACGCTCCGTCTTGATCGCCTGCTCCAGATCATCCTGAATAGCCCCCGAAGCGTCTTGCCCTACGAGCGGTTCTCGATCGCGTTAGATCACCGGGGCGGCTGCAGCTGAAGGTGGTTTCTGGCATGGCGAGTTTGCCGTTGGGCGATGTGTATGCGGAACGCCTTCGTGAACTGTTGGGCTGGCTATAATCGCATTCTGAGCTCGTGGATTTCCGACGGGACGCGAACTCTGCATCTGAGAACGAGAGCCAGATTCCAGATCACGTCTTGCATTACTTCAATGAAACCGGCTACATCGCTCTCTATGCAGTTCCTCTCAACGACGATCAGGGACGCGTCGGCCTGCTCCTTTAAGAAAGCAGCGTGCCTGATTTTCACGAGCTGCCCCACACCGAGATGCTTAAGGTCCTTGCGGGCTGGCGACAGTTGCCATCCGTAATGCGCTGCTGTACCGCGAAGTACCTCTCATCCCATTGATCAGACCCGCCCGGGAAGCTTAAGCCAAGAGGAATTGGATATTTCGGCGCTTCAAGGTGATTCTGCACTCTCTGAAGATGAATACCACGCAGTTTCCAGCGGTCCTAATGAAGGTGCATGGAATGCGATCGGAGGATTTGCGAAAGCTCCGCGCTTGTCTGGCTTTGATCCGGCGGGAGCTGCTCCTGAGCGTTTGGGAGTAAGGAAGCACCTTGCGCTGGAAATGCCCAACGCCGGCGCATGGGTCAACATTTGCATTTCGACAGGTGCCCAGGCCGGACAGTTCTCCGGAAGATTTGCAGCGCGAAATCATTGATTTCGATTCTCAAGCCCGGCGGATGATCTAACCAAAGCGCGCACCGCATCCCAGCTTCCGAATATCGTCTATTTTCTATGCCACGAGGCCACCGAGATGATCGGGGGAAGCGATCAGCGATTCCTCGAGATCGGACTGCGTGACGCTAAACCCGAGCACAAGATCTTCCGCAGCACGAATCAAAGCTGGGCACAATCCAGGGCGCAGCCAAACCTCTCGGGATAGTCGGCGCGAAGGCCTTTGGTGTCCGTCAACGGCTGCTACACTTTCGCGCTGACTCCCGCCCAGATGCTCCGCTTCGTCTCCGGGTCAGTTATGCGCAAGCCAGTTGAGTCTGGTCCGGCTGGACGCATGCGAACAATCGAATATTCTTATGTTAAGATTGAGATGTGATGCCCGACTCACTACGCCGCTTCAAAGCCGATGTATTTCAGGCTCTGGCGCACCCAACCCGAATCGCGATTATCGAACTGCTTGGGAATCGAGAACTCTCGGCTGGCGACCTGATTGACGAACTCGGGATGGAGCAGGCCAACGTCTCGCAACACCTGGCCGTTCTTCGATCAAGGCAACTTGTTGTGAACCGGAAGGTCGGCAATCAGGTCTTCTATTCCGTTCGCGATCCGATCCTGCTCCAGGTACTTGCCCTGATGCGCAGCTATTTTCAAAAACACCTGAATGAGGCGTTGGCCATCCTGGAAAAGATTGGCGAATCTCAGGCGGAGAATACCGAGTGATGGAGTCACCTCAAGTCTCTTCATCGCTAGAGTCTGCGCGGTCTCACAGAGGAGAATCGGTTTGATCGCGCAATTCTCGGGCAATTTACCTGGCGCTGTTTTCAGCCATCCCCTCGGTTCCACACTCCTTGTCGTGGCGTGCTGGCCGCTGATTGCACTCGCGTGTCTGCTGCGCCCACACAGCATTCGCTACGTTGCACGTTTTCTGTTTCCTGTTGGCGCTCTGGTCTGTGTGGCCATGTTCTTATTGGCCGGAACGTTCCTCATCTCCGGGCATGTGCCTGAGGTGATGATTCTGCCCCTGGGACTGCCAGATCTCCCATTCCATGTGCGACTCGACGCACTCTCTGCATTTTTCTTACTCATTCTCGGCCTAGCGGGGGCTGGAATATCCACGTTTGCGGCGGGGTATTTCCGGAGTGGCGAAGGCACTGCTCCTGGGCTGCTCGGCCTCCACTACCACGTCTTTCTCGCCAGCATGGCCGTGGTGATGTTGGCTGACGATGCATACCTCTTCATGGTGGCTTGGGAAACGATGGCTTTGACTTCGTACTTCCTCGTCACATCACAGCATCGGATACCCGAGATTCGGCGTGCAGGATTTCTCTATCTGCTGATGGCGCACATTGGCGCAGTTTGCATTTTGCTCAGTTTCGGAGTCATGCAGGGTGGAAGCTGGCAATTCACGTTCGACGCCATGCGCAGCGCTTCCCTTGCGCCTTTCTGGGCGACCGTCGCATTCACTCTCGCACTTCTCGGATTTGGTGCAAAGGCGGGATTGGTGCCAATGCATGTCTGGCTGCCAGAGGCGCATCCGGCAGCGCCGTCGCCGGTCTCGGCCATGATGAGCGGCCTCATGCTCAAGACTGCCATCTACGGTCTGCTGCGCATCACATTTGACCTGCTCCATGTGCAGTTCTGGCAATGGGGAGTGGCTGTGCTTGCCCTTGGGCTTTTCTCGGCTCTTTTTGGGGCAATCTTCGCCGGCGTTCAGACGGATATGAAGCGCCTGCTGGCTTACTCCTCAATCGAGAACGTCGGACTGATCTTTACCGGCATTGGCCTGTCCATTCTCTTCGCGGCAAGCAATATGCGTTTGTTCGCCGCGCTGGCCCTCGCAGCTGCGCTGATCCATGCGTTGAATCACTCTCTCTTCAAGAGCTTGCTGTTTCTGGCGACCGGAAGTGTTTTGCACTCGACACACCAGCGCAGCCTCGGGAAGCTCGGCGGCCTGATTCGTTCCATGCCGTGGGTGGCCTCCCTGACGCTCATCGGTACACTGGCCATCGCCGGTTTGCCGCCACTCAACGGCTTTGTCTCCGAGTGGCTGCTCTTGCAATCGTTTCTTTACACCCCGCAGTTGCCTCACGCCTTTATCAACATGCTGATTCCTCTGGGCGCGGCAGCTCTGGCTCTCACCGTTGCCCTGGCTGCGTACGTCATGGTGAAGTTCTACGGTGTAATTTTCCTCGGCCAGCCGAGAGAGGCGCTGTTGGCGCAGGCTCATGATGCCAATTGGCTCGAACGGATCGGCCTGGCGTGGCTCGCCGCCGGATGTATCGTGATCGGTGTCCAGCCGCAACTCGCGCTTCATGCCGCAGGTAAGTCCACGGGAATGCTCGTGGGACAAACCATCGCTCCGGACCCCTCCGTTTGGCGCATCGCACCGATTGCACCGGAACAGGCTTCCTACAGCGGTTGGATTTTTCTTGCTGTCATTCTCTGTACGGTCGCTGTCACGTTCCTCGCGGTGCGCCTGCTGGCCCACGGGCGCATTCGCAGAACAGCACCTTGGGATTGCGGATATCCCTGGCAAACATCTCGAATGCAGGACACAGCCGAAGGATTCGGCCAACCAATTCGTCACATGTTCGGCGCGTTCTTTCACATGGAGCGCGATCTACCTTCGCCGGCAGACCTGGCGCCAAGGTATCGAGTCCGCATCGAAGACCGCTTTTGGCGCGCTCTCTACCGACCGATCGCTGGTGCCGTCCAGCGGCTGGCAGACCTCGTCAGTTTTCTGCAGGGTGGACGCCTCGCGATTTACTTGCTCTTCAGCTTCCTCACGCTACTTGGCTTGTTGGTGTTCGTCCTATGAGAGGAATCGCATTTGTCTGGCAATTCGGAGAAGTGATTCTCGCCATCGCGCTCGCGCCGATCTTCTCAGGCTGGATCGCTCAATGCCGCGCCTGGATGCAGAATCGATCCGCTCCGCCGCTGACGCAGCAATACCGCATGTTGCGCAAACTGTTTAATAAAGACGCTGCACTGGCTGAAAATGCTTCTCGATTGTTCCGCACCGCCCCCTATGTGCTCTTCGGAACCATGGTGCTGGCCGCGGCGATTATCCCTTCGGTCGTCACAGATCTTCCTTTTGCGCGCGCGGCCGACGCCATCGCGCTAATCGGCCTCTTTGCAACAGCCAGAGTGTTTCAGGCACTCGCAGCCATGGACATCGGGACTGCGTTTGGAACACTGGGAGCGCGCCGGGAAATGATGGTCGGCTTTCTCGCCGAACCGGCAATCCTGATGGTCTTCTTCAATGCTTTTCTTCTCTTCGGCACCACCGCACTGACGAGCCTGGTCGATAACTACGCCACGCATCCTTCGCTGATCGATCCCAGTGTGGTCTTTGCCGCGATCGCATTCGTCATGGTTTTCCTCGCTGAGAATGCCCGCATTCCGATTGACAATCCTGCCACGCATCTTGAACTCACGATGATCCACGAGGCGATGGTGCTCGAATACTCTGCGAGGCACCTTGCCCTCATCGAATGGGCGTCGAGCCTCAAGCTCTTCAACTACGCGTGCATCGGGATCGCGCTTTTTATCCCCTGGGGAATCGCGATTCACGGCGCGGCAGTCGGCGCGGTTTTGATCGCCCTCGTTACGTTGATTCTGAAGTTGGCTCTTTGTGGAGCGGCGCTTGCGCTAATTGAGTCCGTTTCTGCCAAGCTGCGTATCTTCCGGGCTCCGGAGTTCATGGTTATGGCCTTTTTGATTGCCGTGCTCGGGCTGCTCGTTCACCTTCTGCTGGGAGCGAATACCGGTGCTTAGATCCCATCTCGATGTCGAACTACTAAAGCTGCTCGCAGCGGGCATGTTGCTGATCTCCTTTGCCATGCTTTCCACGCGGCGAACGCAGCAACTGATTACGCTGTTCGCCTGGCAGGGGGCAATCCTTTTTCTATCGACAACCCTGATTGCACATGAAGCCGGGCTCACCGAACTCTATTTTTCCGCAGGACTCACTCTCATCCTGAAGGTCATCACCCTACCCCTGATTCTTCATACCCTGATCAAGCGGCTCGGAGCCCAATGGGACAACGAGCGGCTGGTCAACATTCCCATCACCATGCTGGTGGGTCTGGTGCTGGTTATCTTCGCTTTTGGTCTCGCACAGCCAATCAGCCAGCTTGCCACAACAATCACTCGACACACCATCGGCATCGCGCTTGCGGTGATCCTGCTGTCTTTCCTGATGATGATTACGCGCAGCAAGGCAGTGACCCAGGTGATCGGTTTTCTGGCGATGGAAAATGGCCTCTTCTTCGCGGCAACCAGCGCCACTTACGGAATGCCAATGGTGATCGAACTTGGCATTGCGCTCGATCTACTCGTAGCCGTATTCATTCTCGGAATCTTCTTCTTTCAGATCCGCGAGCAGTTCGACAGTCTCGACCTGCACCATCTCGAATCTCTGAAGGAGGAGTAAACATGGAACTCTGGCTGGTCCTGGGAATACCGCTCGTTGGAACTTTCGTGCTCGCAATCTTGGGCGCGCGCCGTTATGCGCCTGAAGTCAACGTCGGAGTGAGCCTTGCTACATTCCTTGCCGCTTCCCTCCTCGTGGTAAGGGTTATTCGCAACGGGTCCCTGTTAATTGGACATGAGCAGTTCTTCGTTGATCCGTTCAACGTATTTCTCGTTGCCCTGACCGCTTTCGTCGGCCTCACAACCGCGATCTTTTCGCGACCTTACATGCGAATCGAAGAGCATCACGGCCGGCTCACCGCGCGGCGATTGCGCCTCTATCACAGTATGTATCAGCTCTTCATGTTCGCGATGCTTCTTGCGTTGCTCACCAACAACATGGGGCTCGTCTGGGTTGCCATGGAAGCGGCCACCCTTTCAACCGTGCTGCTGGTCTCGCTTTACAGAACCAAGGCAAGTCTCGAAGCAGCCTGGAAGTATTTCATCCTGTGTGGCGTGGGCATCGCCCAGGCATTGTTTGGAACCATACTTCTCTACTTCGCAGCTGAGCGCACCCTTGGCCGCCAGGGGATGACAGCATTGCTCTGGACCCACTTGAACGCAGCCAAGGCCGATCTTGAACCGACCGTCATGGGCCTTGCATTCGTCTTCCTGCTTGTTGGGTATGGGACCAAGGTCGGATTGGCCCCGCTTCATAATTGGCTTCCCGATGCGCATGCTGAAGGCCCGACGCCCGTCTCCGCTGTGCTTTCTGGGCTCCTCCTGAATGTCGCGCTCTACGCAGTGATCCGCTGCAAGGCACTGGCTGTCGGCTCCATCGGTCCTCTTATGCCGGGTCGGATGCTGATGGCGTTTGGATTGTTGTCAGCGGTCCTGGCGGCGTTCTTCCTGTGGAGGCAACGCGACATCAAGCGCCTCTTCGGCTACTCATCCATAGAGCACATGGGCATTATCACGTTTGCATTTGGCCTGGGCGGCCCTGTCGCCAACTTCGCCGCACTACTGCACATGACCGTCCACTCCCTCACAAAGTCCTCCATCTTCTTTACTGCCGGGCATGCCTCTCAAACAGCGGGTACACAGCAGATCGATGGAATTCGCGGACTCGTTGGCATCAGTCCTACGATTGGATGGGGCCTGATGCTTGGATCGCTGGCAATTCTCGGCATGCCCCCATTCGGTGTGTTCGCAAGCGAGTTCCTGATCCTTACGACGGCCATGCGAGAGCACCCCTGGACGACGCCGTTTCTTCTCATCGCGCTCGGAGTGGCGTTTGCGGGAATCTTCATGAAGGTGCAGCCGATGGCATTTGGAGAGAGCGACGCCCCCAAGCTGCCGCACTCTCCCGCATTAGTGCCGGTCTTCGTCCATTTGGCGATAGTTCTTGTATTGGGACTTTATATTCCTCCTGCGTTGGCGGAGTGGTATCGCGCCGCGGCGCGATTGATCGGGTGATGATATGACTCCTGAGTTCAAAGAGGGAGCGAAGTCGGTGTCGTCCAATCTGCCATGCAGTCGGAGGCGAGTGGGCGCTGTCGAATGGCGGGAGACCGCAAGGTCGGTGCGTTCCGCCGGCGGACGTCTTGTCGCTCTTTGGGGAACTGATGATCGGGATCGCGATAGCCGATATCGGGTCTTTGCCGTCTACCTCCAGTCGGGCGGCCTCGCCATCGTCGAGCATGAGATGGACGGCGGAGCCAAGCCGACCTACCCGAGCCTTCAAGAATACTTCCCAAGTGCCTTGAGAATGGAACGGGCTATCTTCGATCTGGTCGGCATCAAGAGCATGGAACCGGACCATCGCGGATGGCTGCGCCACGGTGGATGGCCGGAAGATACGTTCCCGCTTCGGCGAGACTTTGACCGCGACCATCAATTTTCGGTGGTGTCCGA
>JAJYAE010000413.1 GCA_021779695.1 Acidobacteriota bacterium
CGAAAGCACCGCAGACTGCTTCTCATCCTGCATCACGCCAGCATAAGGCAATCCCGCCTGTGCGCTCACCGTCTCCACCAGAAATGCAACGCCTTTTCCAATCACACGGAATCCGCAAAGATTCGTAAGCAGTCCCTTTTCTATACGCCCGTTTGGCATCGATGATACTGCGCACATTACCGCTTGAATTTCCCGCGCAATTGTTTTGCAGGTTCCATCAAGTACACCCCGCTCAGGATTTACGGAACAGGCGCGGCGTCACTTCATAGCTCCACGCGGAGATGTGCAGGTCGCCGCTATCGGTGCTTGTCTTCCATCACAAGAGCCACCGCACTGCGAAGTCTCTCTGTCGTGCCATCCTTCGCAGGACGAAATCCGGGCGCATGAATTGCCAAGAGTTCGAACATCGATTCCTGAATGATGGGAACCGCCACCTCCCGACTGACCGTGATGTCGCCTGCCAACACAATCTTGGCAGGAGATAGAGCATTGGCGATCATATGCAAGCCCCTGCCAGTCGCTTCGCATTGCCGCTTGAATGCATCGATTGCATTGAAATCATCCGTGCCTATCAGCTCCAGAAGTCCTTGAAACCGGGAGCGGCCTTGCCCGGTTCAGAAGCTCGACTCTGTCCGTCATTGCTTTCTCCGCGCCGGCTCGGAGTTTCGCCTTATTGGGAGAAGCAGCCCAGATTGCTTCACCACTCCCCGCTGTTCGAAAATCGGATTGAGACTTGTCCATTTTCCGCAATTTCTTTCATTTAGCCTCATCGTAATCGGAGTATTCTGGCGTCATGCTTTGCCGGCGGGGGCGCTTCAAAATCCTGGACATTCTCATCCTCTTTGTGGGATGCACGACCCTCGGTCACTCCGAGAAGTTGCCCACTGCATCCAACCAGACATCCAAGCCTCTCGTCCTCGACGGGATGGGAAAGGGCACTGCCGATCTGGGGGGGCTCTGGCAGTTTCATCTGGGGGACGATCCGCAGTGGGCGCGGCCAAGCTACGACGACTCAAAGTGGGAGTCGCTGCTGGTCGACTCGCCTTGGGGTGCGCAAAGCCATCCCAGCTATGCGGGGATCGCCTGGTACCGCCGGCATATCGACATCATTCCCGAACCCGGCGCCTCCGGGCAGTTTCGCCTGCTCATTCCGAACGCGCAGGATGCCTACGAGGTCTACTGGAACGGCAAGCTCGTCGGGCGCTACGGCAAATTTCCTCCCCATGCTTATTGGTATTACAACGTCTTTCCCCGCTCCTTTCCAATTGATGGCGGCTCGGGCGGCGTGCTGGCTATCCGTGTGTGGAAGGCTCCGCTCGACATCTTTTCCCTTGCCGAGTCCGGCGGCATCTACGAGACACCCGTGCTTGGCGATCCGGATTCCATCGATCTGAATGAACGAGCCATCCTATGGGCCCATGTCCGCGAAGACCTGTTTGATTATTCCCTGGTTCTGCTCCGGACTTTCATCGCCCTGCTCTGCGTGGTGCTCTGGACCCGCAGCCGCACGGAACAGCTCTTCCTGTGGGTCGGCGTCTTCACCATCACGCCCGTGGGCCTCGGAATTCTGCAGAACCTGTTCTTCGTTCCCTTTTCATATGAGCTGGCGCGATGCATCAATCAGCCGCTCTATGTCCTCTCCAACCTCTCGCTCTGGTATCTGCTGGTCTGGCTGCTGCGGCTCAATGAGAATCCCCGCATAATGTACTGGACTGGCATTGTTGCCCGGTCGACCATGATCGTTGGGCTGCTGGACGGCATGGTGGCTCTCTTCTGGGGCGACGCTACGCTCTGGATGCAGTGGGCGGATGGCATTCTGGCAGGATGTATTCTGCTATCTGAGCTCTTCCCGTTCGTGCTCATCGCTCTCGGCCTGCGCAGGCGTCTCGACGCTTCCCGCTGGACCGTTGCCCTCACTGCGTTCCTGGTGCAGCTCATCCGCACCGTTGCTGACTCCAGCGCGCTCGGCCAGAGATTTACCCATTGGACTCTCTACGCGAATCTCATCGACAACAACAGCGTCCAGATTCAAGGCGTCATCTTCGGCCCGGAGAAAATCACTTCGCTGGCCCTGTTCGCAGCCATCCTCTATGCCGTCTACAGGTACGTGCTCGAGACCCAGGCTCGCCGGGCCGTCCTCGAACAGGAGATGCAGAGCGCGAGGGAGATCCAGCAGGTGCTCATCCCGGAAACCCTGCCTTCGCTCACCGGCTATGCCGTCACCAGCGCCTACACTCCGGCAGAAGAGGTGGGGGGCGACTTCTTTCAATTCCTGGTCCATCCCGATGGCTCCACAATCGTTGCGCTCGGAGACGTAAGCGGCAAAGGCCTAAAGGCCGCTATGAATGTATCGATGATTGTGGGCGCAATGCGTGCTGAAGTTGCCACAACAACAAGCCCCGTAAAGATCCTGACGGCTCTGAACCAGTGCCTTGTGGGGCGCATGCACGGCGGCTTCGCCACAGGCATCGTATTCCGCCTCGATCCGGATGGAACTGTCACCTTTGCCAACGCCGGCCATCTGCCGCCTTACCTGAATGGAAGCGAACTCGAGCTGGAGCCATCTCTTCCCCTCGGCCTTCTCAACCAGGCAAGCTACAGCGAGATCTCCGTGCGCATGAACATAGGCGATTTGCTTTGTCTCTACACAGACGGCCTTCTGGAGGCCCGCAATCAAAGCGGCGAGCTCTTCGGCTTCGATCGCCTGCATCATCTTTTTGCCGACCGGCCCACAGCGCAGCAGGCCAGTGAAGCCGCCATCCGCTTCGGTCAGGATGATGACATTACCGTGCTCACCCTTACGCGCCTTGCAGCCGGTGAGGAATCGACCACTGAGATGGTGACGCCGGGACTCGCGAGAGCGATCTAGTTCAATCCCCCGAATCGCACGCCCGAAATCTCCCAGGGACTGAACCACACCCCGCTTGCAGAAAAGAAGGCCCGCGACTGGATCGCGGACCTCCTCGAATGCACCCTGGGCGTCTTGCATCTGCGTTCTGATCAGGGTGCCGGATTCACGCTGAAGCTCTCGGTGATCGGCCCGGCCGCGGCATAGTTGGTCTGTGCCGGATAGCTGATCACCAGTGTGTGCATGCCCACCTGCGGGCTGGTGATCAGAACGGTGGCATCATCGTAGACCAGCGGCACATTCACCGGCGCCCCGCCATCGAAGCTGTACGTAATCACTCCCTTCGGCGCTCCATCATCGCCTCCTATCTCCGCCTCAACGTTGCACTGGTAGTTCTGTCCAGACGTCAACAGCGAAGGTGAGCACGATGCCGCAAGATGCACCGGCGCAGGCAGCACCGTAAGTTGCGCCGCCGCGGAGTATCCGCTGGGATTGGATGCATCGCCCAGATACTCGGCGTTCAGCGAATGCTTGCCCGCGGAGAGCTTGCCCAGATAGTACAACGCGCAGCCATTGCTCAGCGTCAGCGTGGCGACCGGGTTGCCATTGTCA
>JAJYAE010000078.1 GCA_021779695.1 Acidobacteriota bacterium
TCGCTCGGAGCCTCTGCGCAATCCACGCGGACCGGGCTTCTTCTCCAAAGGGCGGAGCGGGAATCTCACATAGCTCGCTTTGCCACTGCATAATCTTCTGTCCATGCGTGTGCAGCCACGCAAATGCAGCATGAACCTGCCGGCGCGCAGCCAGCTGGGTGACGCGCGAAAAAGCCGACTTGCGCGGAAAGATTCCCATGCGGATGCTCTCAGGTTAGCAGGGCTTGGCAGCCCGCGATGGGACAGCGCACTGCGCTAGCTCCTGCTGCCGCCGGCGTCATCGTATTCCACCGAATGCAAAAAGAGTCCTCGTGCGGGAGCCGTCGGTCCAGCCGCTGCCCGGTCTCGTGAACGCAGAATCGACACCATGTCCTCCGCCTGCAAAGCGCCACGCCCTGCGTCAACCATGGTTCCCACAAGGTTGCGCACCATGTGGTGTAGAAACCCATTGCCGCGCACCCGGTACACCATCATTTCGCCTGCTTCGCTTTCGACCCTATGCCAGCCCGAGGCAAAAATTGTTCGGATCGCTCCGGCTTCCTCGTCGCCTTCGTCGGGCAGCATCGCCGCTTGCCGCTCCGTCATGTCCGGATCTGTTGCGGCGAAGCTGACAAAATTGTGTTCCCCAATAAAATGCTCTGCGGCGCTCTGCATTGCGGCAAAGCTCAACTTCCAACGGCAGGCATACACATAGCGCGCCAGAAACGGCGAGCAGATCGATGCCGGCGCCGAACGCTCCAGCAGAATTCGATACTCATACGTCTTGGCACGCGCGCTGTGACGGGCGTGAAATCCATCCGGCGCCGTTTGCGCCTCCAGCACTCGAATCGCAACGGGCAGCGTGCGATTCAGGGCACGCAGCAGATTTGCAGCAGGTATGGGCGCTCGCAGCGTGAAACTTGCCACCTGGGCCAGAGCGTGGACGCCTGCGTCCGTGCGCCCGGAACCTTGCGGCAGCGGCGCTTCTCCCGTGATCCGTTCCAGTGCCGACTGCAGCTCTCCCTGAATCGTTGGCAGACCCGGCTGCACCTGCCATCCGCGAAAATCCGTGCCGTCGTAGGCAAGCGTCAACTTCCAGGTTTGCGGCGCTGATTCACACATCGATTTCACGGTCACAGCGCTCTCCCGGGTATCCATTTCGATAACATCGCGGTTGACCCAAACCGCGAAAATAGTGAATGACGCGGCTGGGATATACTCAAACCTTCGTGGCACCGCGCGGTAAAGCAACGCCTACTGGCGGCTCTGGCGGCGCGCCATGGAGCTCGGGAACGTTTCCTGCGTCGCGCGCGTATGGATACAGAGTACGGGATTCCAGCCGAGTGGAGCGAGGCCAGCCCAATGCCGCCACAAAATTGCGTCCGAAGCGCCCCTTCAGACGTCTTGAACAATGGCACCCCACATGCCTTCAGCCAACCGTGGAGAGGAATCATGCATTTGTTCCGTAATCGTGTGTTGAAGCAGGATGAGGCCGGACGGCGCGCCGTGTCGCACAGTGGCAGGCAGCTTCGCGCCGTGGCCGCGGCCATGCTGACGCTGTCGGCGTGTATGCCATCAGGATTTGCCCAGCAGCAGGCGGGTGATGTTCTCGGCGCCGGGGAAAAGAAGCCGGAAAAGGCCGCTTCGGCGCTGCCGTCCGCGCCTGCTCCGACGCTGACCAAGCCATTTGATCTGCGCCAGACCGAGCGTGACTTCAGCAAGCCGGCGGCGCGCGGGTTTGGCAGTCCCATCAACTGGTACCGTCCCACCACCATCGGCGAGGCCAGCTTTGCCAACTCCGTTCGTCTCACAAATCTCGTCAAAGACGGCAAGATCTACCTGAGCCTCTCGGACGCAATTTCTCTTGCCATTGAGAACAACTACGACATTGCCATCTCCCGCTATGACCTCGACATCGCCGATACGGACATTCTGCGCGCCAAGACAGGAAACGTGATTCTTGGTGCGCCATCGGGCTTGGTCACGGGCACGTTGGGTGGCTCGCCGTCCATCCTTGCCACAGGCGGCGGTCCCGGTGGCACCACCGTAGGCTCCGGCGGCGCGGGCTCGGGCGTCAGCGGCCTCACGCTGACGACGAATGGCGCAGGCCCTGCACCGGCGCTCATCGACCCCACCATTAGCGGAACAATTCAGCTGGAACGGGCCAACCAGCCGCAAAGCAACCCTCTGTTTTCTGGCGGAAAAACATCGATCAACCAGAACACAAATCAATACAACTTCACCTACGCGCAGGGATTTACTCCCGGCACGGCCCTCAATATTACATTCAACAATTCACGCGTCACGACTGCTCTTCCATTTAGCGCATACAGCCCACTCCTGACGGCAACTTTCAAGGCGCAGGTTACGCAGCACCTTCTGCAGGGCGCCGGCTTCTGGGTGAACAAGCGCTTCCTCTACCAGGCCCGAAACGATCGCCGTATTACGGACTCCGCGTTCCGCCAGCAGATGCTCTATACCGTGAATCAGGTGGAACAGATTTATTGGGGCCTTGTGCAGGCCTATGAAGATGTGCAGGCCAAGGAACAGGCCCTGGAACAGAGCAGCAAGCTCGACAGCGATGTGCGCAAGCAGCTTCAAATTGGCACGATGGCTCCGCTCGATGTCGTCAATGCAGATTCGACGGTAGCCACCGACAAACAGGCACTTATTAGTTCGCAAAGTGTTCTCGATTACCAGCAACTCATCCTGAAGCAGGCCATTGCCCGCAACCTCAATGACCCGGTGCTCGAGAAGGCGCCTGTGATCCCGACCGACCGCGTCAGCCTGGTCGAGATTGCGGAGGAGCATCAGCCTACTGAGGATCTCGTACAGACCGCATTCAAGAACCGTCCTGAGCTGGAACAGGCTGTGCTCACGCTCCGCAACGATGAAATCACGCTGAAGGGTGCGCGCAACGCCTTGCTGCCCACACTGGATGCGTATGGTTTTTATGGCGCGACAGGGTTGGGCGGTCTGCAAAATCCCAACTTGTGCTTTGATTTCAGTGGCTGCCCACCAGGAACATTGCTTCCACCGGGAACGATTCCGACGATTGGGATCGGCAGCACGTTACAAAGGCTCATCAATAGTACCGGGTCCGACAAAGGAGTCGGCTTCAACCTGACGATTACGCTGCGCAACCGTGAGGCCCAGTCCCAGCAGGCACGCTCGCTGATGGAGTACCGCCAGGCCGAGCTTCGCCTCGAGCAGCTCTATACGCAGATTCGTATGCAGGTGGTCAACGCGCAGGCTGCGCTCACCAATGACCGCGCCCTCGTGCAGGCCGATGAAGCCGCCGTCACGTATAACCAGCAGAGCCTGGATGCGGAAGAAAAGAAGCTGAAGCTCGGTGCTTCCACCACGGCCAACGTCCTTCTGCAAGAGCGCAACCTGGCCACGGCGGAGGATAACCTGATTGCTGCGCACGCTTCCTATGCCAACGCGCGCGCCGCGCTCTACCAGATCACAGCCACCACGCTGCAGCACTACGGTATCAATTTGCAGGATGCCGTGAAGGGTGTCGTCAGCACCGACCCGGTGGTTCCGGGGCTCACTGCCGCGCCCAAGGGAGAAGAGCCAACCACCACGCCGCCAGCCTCGCGGTAGAACCTGATTGCAGAATGAAAAGGCCCGGAACCCCGCCGGGCCTTTTCATTTCATCGCGCTTTTCCTTCTATCGATCCGCTACCCGATCCAGCAGGTCGAAGAACTCCGGAAAGCTGATTGCCGCAGACTCCGCGCCTTGAATCAGCGTCTCGCCCGCTGCGCGCAGCGCCGCCACGCTGAAGGCCATCGCGATGCGATGATCGCCGCCGGCGTCGATCGTGGCTCCGTGCAGCGTCTGGCCCCCTGGTACATCCAGTCCATCTTCGAACTCGATGACCTCCGCACCCATCGCGCGCAGATTCTTCACCACAAGCGCAATCCGGTCCGACTCCTTCACGCGCAGTTCCTTCGCATCGCGGATGCGGATGCCTCCCGCTGTGTATGGGCCAATCGCCGCCAGCACCGGCAGTTCATCGATCAGCTGCGCTGCCAGCGCGCCGTCGATCTTCGCTGTGCCCAGCCCGGCTGCGGGCGCTGAAATCTGTACCGTGCCCACCAGCTCTGCATGTTTCTCCTCCAGGTTCAGTACTGCAAGGCGTGCCCCCAGCGTAGCCATGACATCCAGCAGTGCTGCTCGCGTCGGATTCATGCCCAGCGCGTCCAGTACAAGCGACGAGCCGGGAAACAAAGCCGCCGCGCAAAGGAAAAATGCTGCCGACGAAATATCGCCCGGCACGGCTGCTTCAATTGCGTGTAACGCCTGTGGCCCGCGAATCGACACCGAGTCCGCAGTCCTCTCGATCGTCGCTCCAAATGCGCGCAGGGCCAGTTCGCTGTGGTCGCGCGTGCGCACTGCTTCGCGCACAGTCGTGGTCCCTTCCGTCTGCAATCCCGCCAGCAGCACGCATGTTTTCACCTGCGCACTCGGCACTGGCGTCGTGTAGTCAATTGCCTTGAGCTTCGCCCCTTCAATGGCAATCGGCGCATGTCCCTCGGTGAGTGTAAGGCGTGCACCCATTTGCTCCAGCGGCCTGCGGATCCGTTCCATCGGTCTGCGCGAAAGGGAAGCGTCGCCAATCAGCGTAAATCTGCCTTCTTGCGCTGCCAGCAGGCCCGACATCATGCGCATCGTGGAGCCGGAGTTGCCGCAATCCAGCGGCTCCGCCGTGGGCGTCACGCGTCCTGCAACGCCAGTCACTTCCACACCGCCATCTTCGCGCCGCACAACCTTGGCGCCTAACGCCTCCATGCAGGCCAGCGTCGATGCACAATCGGCTCCCGTGGAAAAATTCGTGAAGTGCGATGTGCCCTCGGCAAAAGCTGCCAGCATGCCATATCGGTGGCTGATGGATTTATCGCCGGGCAGGCGCAGGCTACCCAGCACGTTGCGGGCAGGACGAATGATGCGTTCTTGTGTTGCGGTATGCAAGGGCTCTCCGGGGGAGTGATGTCTCTTCCAGTCTATCAACGGCGCAGGGTGCCATCCGCCGCGGCTTCAGCGCACGCGCAGCACGATGATCGTTTCATCGTCAAAGCGGTCCCGTCCTCCCTGAAACCGTGTAACGTCGGAGAGAATCGCCTCGGCAATTTCGGTTGCCGTCTGATCCCGGCGCGCACACAGCAGGTTCGTGAGCCGCTCCTCCCCATACATCTCGCCGGCGTCGTTTTCAGCATCCAGAATTCCGTCGGAGACAAAAACCACCGCATCACCCGGCTGCGTAGAGAGGTTAAACTCTTCGTACACCACATCCGGGAACAGGCCCAGCGGAAAGCCTTCCGCGCGCACTGTCATCGACTGGCCCGCCCGGCAGAAGACCGGCTGCACCGCACCGGAATTTGCGATTTGCAGCGTACGGTTCTCGTCGTTCCACAGCGCAAACAGCAGCACCACGTACTGCGATTCAAGCTTGCGCTCCTGCAAGGCATCATTCAGAAGCTTCAGCATCTGGGCCGGGGCCGGACGGTGCGCCGCCGCGGCGCGCATGATTCCGCTGACGAGAGCCGCAAACAGGGCCGCCGGCGCTGCTTTGCCGCTGACATCGCCCAGCACAATCGCAGTCTGGTCCTGGCCGTAGTCCACAAAATCGTACAGGTCGCCGCCAATCGTGCGCGCCGGCAGGAACCGCACTGCCATCTCTGCATGCTTGTGTTCGGGAGCCGATGGCGGTAGCAGCCGCAGCTGCACCTCGCGCGCCATGGCGATGTCGCGTTCCAGCTGCCGCTCCTGGCGCTTCACTGCCTGATACAGCCGCGCATTCTCAATCGCAATGGCCACCTGCGCCGCCATGGTCGTTAGCGTGCGCTCGTGCTCCTCGTTGAAGAATCCCGTACGCGTGTGTTCCAGATCCAGCACGCCGATAATCCGCCCCTTGTGAAACAGAGGCACAATCAGTTCCGACCGTGTCTCGGGATTCATCGGAAGATAGCGTGGGTCCTTGCGCACATCCGGCACGTTAATCGGCCGCCACTCCCGCACCGCTGCGCCCACCAGCCCCGTTGTGATCGGAATCCGCCGCAGTGGCGCATGGGCATAGCCGAATCGCCATGCAAAGCGCGTAATAAGCGTCTCGCCCTTGTCATCCAACAGCATGATGCTGAACATTTGGTAGTCGATCAGGCGTCTCAGCAGTTGCCCGATCCTTGCCAGCAGCGGATCAAGATCCAGAATCGATGTCAGCTCTGCCGATATCTCATTCAGCACCGTGAGCGTCTGCGCCTGCCGCGAGACGCGCGCATACAAGCGCGCATTCTCAATCGCCTGCGCAATGCGAGAGGCCGTGAGCGTAAGCAGATGCAGGTGCTCCGGGCGAAAATAGCCCGGCTTCTCACTCTCCAGGTCCATCACGCCAATCAGTTTGTTCTTCGCGATCAGCGGCACGGCCAGCTCGGAACGCACCTCCGGATTGGCCGGAATATAGCCCTCCACCGTTGCCACGTCATTGATTAGCAGCGGCTGGCGCGTCAGGGCGACCTGCCCCACTACGCCCTTGCCCAGGGGGATCCGTGAACGCTGCACCTCCGGCGTGTGTCCAATCTGGAACCGCATGCGCAATTCATGTGTTCGGTCATTCAGCAGCAGGATGGCGAAAATACGATATTCAATGACCGCGCGCACCAGTTCAGAGGTGCGCTGCATCAGGGTCTCCAGGTCAAGCGTCGTGTTCAGCGCGTCGGCCAGCTGCACCAGGTAGGTCAGGTCGGCAGTCTCAACGCGCGCATTCTGCGCATCAAGATGAGCATGCGGATTGTCCGGATTCGCAGGCCGGTAATCGCCTTCAAACTCGTGCTGCTCGGTCGAAGATGGGGAAGTGTCGCTCATGCTTGTCGTAGGGAATCATATCGAACAGTGCTTCGGATTTGAGGGCAAAATCAAGCGTGGGGAACAGGACTCAGCAACCCGTACGGGAGAGGGAACTGCCACGTGTTCAACGCGATCTGCCGTGGATCAGAGACACTCTTGCCGGCGTCTACTCTGCTCCTAACTCCCGCACGATTGCAACCGATGCAGAGGCGCCGATGCGGTTGGCGCCTGCTTCCAGCATGGACGTCGCGTCGGCCAGCGTGCGGATGCCGCCCGCCGCCTTGACGCCGCAGCGTGCTCCGGCCACTCCGCGCAGCAGGGCTACGTCGGCTGCCGTCGCGCCGCCTGAGGCAAACCCGGTCGATGTCTTCAGAAAGTCCGTGCCCGCTGCAATTGCGATCTCGGCGCCGCGCAGCTTTTCCTCCACCGTCAGGAGCGCCGTTTCCAGGATGACCTTCAGCAGTGCGCCATGATGATGCGCGACCGTGGCGACTGTGTGAATCGCATGATGCACTGCCTGATTGTTGCCGCTCTTCAGCTGGCCAATCGGAATCACCATGTCCAGCTCGCGCGCGCCCAGCCGCACCAGCGCCGCAGCCTCCTGGCGCAATGTTGAAACAAGGGACGCTCCCAGCGGAAACCCGATCACAACCCCAACCGGAATCCCGGTTCCATTCAGCACACCAACGGCCGTCGGCACCCAGACCGGATTTACCATCGCGCATGCAAAGCGATAGCGGATCGCTTCGTCGCACAGGCTTTCCACCTGGTCCTTTTTCGCATCAGGCTTCAGCAGCGTGTGATCAATCACCGCGGCCAGCGCCTCCCAGCGCGAAGTTGCGTGACGTGTGAACGCAGCCGCATCAAACGTGCCGTGGTCGAAGTCCAGATCTGCCGCGCCGATTGGTGTGCTCACCGTCATAGGTACCGATCCTACTGCTTCACTGCCGCGTCCAACGGACGCACTCGCGCGCAATCCACGGAGACCGAGTATATCCCGCGCCGTGCCGTTCTCCAATGCCTTGCCAGGTTCACCGGGCGGCCCCGGCCTCCTGCCTCAGTGCCCGCTACTCCGGGTGATCCGGGGACATCAGGCAGATGTCCGGCAGGTTGCGATAGCGTTCTGCGTAGTCCATTCCGTAGCCAATCACGAAAAGGTTGGGAATGGAGAAGCCTACGTAGTCCGCATCAATCTTTTCGATGCGTCGCGAGGGCTTGTCGAGCAGAGCCGCAATGCGCAGCGTCTTCGGGCGATGTTGCAGGAAGATCTTGCGCAGATAGGCAAGCGTCAGCCCAGTGTCCAGAATATCTTCGACAACCAGCACATTTTTGCCTTCGATCGGCTCGTCCAGGTCCTTGATAAGCTTCACCGCGCCAGAGGAGCGTTGTCCCTTGCCGTAGCTCGACACCGCAACAAAGTCGAATGTCGCATCGGCGGTCACCGCGCGTGCCAGGTCGGCCAGGAAGATGGCGGCGCCCTTCAGCACCCCGACCATCACCAGCTTTTCGCCATTCAGTTCCTGGGTGATTTGTGCGCCCATCTCTTTCACCCGCTCAGCAATCTGCTCGCGCGTATATAAAACGTCCAGTCCCCGGTACGTGCTTGTCGGCATGTGCATAGTATCGCCTGACGCATCCTGCCTGGGGCAAGCTTTCCTGTGCAAAATCCCTGCGCCGCCGTTTCGTCATGCCGTGCGCCCACCACCCGCTCCTGGCGCGCGTCTATACTGGCAAAGGTATGATTCCTTATTTCCACCTCTGGCACCTCAGCATTCCTTCCTTTGGCCTCATGCTCTGGTGTGCAGCCGTTGCCGCAGCATTCTTGATGGATCGCGGCTTCAAGCGCGCAGGCTTGAACGCAGACGCGGTCAGCATGGTTGCAGTCACCGTGATTGCAGGCATCATCGGCGCCAAGTTGTGGCATGTTCTTGACACCCCCATCGAGTTCCGCGAGGAAGGTTGGCGCGTGTTGTGGGACTCCGCGGGATTCGCGTGGTTCGGCGGCCTGGTCTTTGGCATCACGGCATTGCTGGCTCAGGGATGGTGGGCGCGCATCGGCGCTCTCCGCACGCTCGACCTCGCTGCGCCTTCGGCCGCAGTCGGATACGGCATCGGTCGCATTGGCTGCTTTCTCTCCGGGGATGGCTGCTACGGCATCCCCACGAATCTGCCCTGGGGTATGAGCTTCCCCAACGGCCTCGAACCCGTTTTCGTTCCAGTTCACCCCACGCCCATCTACGAGTGTCTAGCCGGCCTTGTGATCGGCTGGTGGCTTTGGCATCGGGCAGGGAAGCCGCACGCCGTCGGTCTCATTCTCGGCCAATACTTGATCCTGAGTGGTCTGGCGCGTTTCCTTGTCGAATTCATCCGGCGCAATCCCAAAGTTCTTTGGGGCCTGTCGAATGCGCAGTTGGCCAGCGTCGGTTCCGTCATTGCGGGCTTCATTTTGCTGGTCTGGGTTGCCTCGCGCAAGCACGCCACACCCGAACCGAATGAACGTGCCGCACAGCGCGTCTAGGGAGTTGCGGTGCGCGCGCCGTTCTCATAAGCAAGCTGCACGCTGGTCGCGGCTGCCTTTCATCCGCTAAGCTTCTACAAGGAAGCTCACGGCTGCCTGGCTCCCGGTTGTACGATGCAACCACTCATGCAGAGCTTGAACTTGCCGGCAAAGGAGACGGCAGGGAATGACCATGCAAGCCACCATTCTCACCGGACTGCTCCTGTTCGGAACCTCACTGACCTCGCTCGCACAAGGGGCGCCGGCCGGCAAAGCTGTCGCTCAGGCTGGTAAAGCAGCGTCAGCTACTCTCACCGTGCCGCCGCCATCCGGCATCCTCGCGCCTGCTTTGAGCGAAGTGACAACGACTCTCAAGGGCTTGAATTTCGATCGCTGGCACCGTGGCAGCATCCGGGAAGAGGCCAGCTCCAACGTAGACTCCATCCTGCAGGACATCAACGAGCGGGTGCCGCCACTCTTCAAAAGCGCCGACGCCGCGCCTTACAGCATCAGCGTGGACCTTCCACTCTCGGCACACGTCAATGCGCTCTATGAAGTGTTGCTGCGGGTCGTGGAGGCATCGCGCGTCGTCGCACCTGCGGATCAGGTCACCGCACTCCAGCAATGTCTGGAGGATCTTGCCAAAGCGCGCCGCAACTTTGAAGATCACATGCAGCAGACAGCCACGGCTCAGGAAAAGGAGCTCCACTCGCTCCGCTCCAGCTTGCGCGCCCAGGCCGCGCAGCAGCCGCAGACGGTTGCCGTCCCTATGGTCCTGCCCTGCGGCACTTTCGTGGTGCATCATTACGTGCGCAAGAAGCGGGCGCCGGCTCCGGCCGCCAAGCCCGGTGCTCCCGGCAGTTCCCCAGCCAGCCAGCAATCCAAGCCGGCGGGAAGCCCTCAGCCGCAGAAGAAATGATTGGCGGAGCGCCCGGACGGGTGCTGCGTCGTTACCCGTTCTCGCCGCGTCGGGCCTGCGCACTCAAAGGCGCTTGATGAAGCTCATTGCTTCTTCCAGTTGAGGAAAGAGGCGCTCCTCGGCTTTAAACTCGCGGCTGTGCACGCACCGTCGGACGCCGCGCATCTTCACCGGATGTTTCAGGTGGAGCATCTCGTGGTACAGCAGATATTCGATGGCATACCGCGGGCTCGATGGGCGATCAAAAACGCGGCTCACTACGATCGTGTTGTGAGCCGCATCATAGTGCCCCAGCGAGCGCTTGGCGGCACTTTCGCTCCAGGTCAGCTCCGGCCGCCCCAACAGCCCGCCAAAGAAGCGCACATTCAATGAATCAAAAATCTCTTCCAGATGGTAGTACCGGCCCTCCGGCCCGAAATAGCGCTTCGTTCCCCGCGCGTGGCGAATCTGTTCCGTCTGCCGGGTCACCGCAGCCGATGACGCAAACCGCTTGAAACGCAGGTTCTGGCCCGCATCCACAGACTTGCGGTAGAGCTTGGCCAGCAGAATATGCGCAATCGCGTGGATCACGCTTTCCGGCGCACCCTCCAGCAGATCCGAGAGGTTCACAAGAATGCGTCCCTCGCGCAGCCGGATCGTTGTATTCAGAGAGGTAAACCGCTTGAAGCGAATGACAAACTGCGGCATGGGCGCTCGTGGCCGCAGCGCACGATACTCTACTTCAAAAATGGGAATAAAATCGGCAGCCACCAAAATGCAGAGTAGCACACGCCGGAGCCGTGTTAATCAGGCTCCACCCGCTCTTGCCCGCGCTGGTCCTTGTGTTCCTTGAAGTAGGCTTTCTGTTCTGTCAGCATCTGCGTCGCGTCGCCGCGCAGATCCTGCACGCTTTCGAGGGCATCCTTGCGCGAAAGATCGAAGGTCGCATTGGACGGCAGTCCCTGGATCACCTGCGTCCACTTCGGCAGATCGTCCGTCACTTTCTTGAGCGCCTTCCGGATATCGGCCTTCCGCGATCCGTACTGATCCATATTGCTGCCCAACTCATCCGTAAGGGCCGTCAGTGTCTGGAGCTCGTCGTCCATCTTGACTGAACGGCTTCGTGACAGGCCCTCTTTCACCAGTTCCTTGATGGCATCCATGTGCTGGTTCAAAAACTTGGCATAGAGCAAAATTCTCGTGTTCGGATCAATCCCCGCCTCGCGAATCTCCTCCACCTGGGCAGGTGTCAGTGGGTCATGCCGGCTCTTCTGCGCGGGCACAAGTGCGCCCGTTGCGAGCAGACTCACAACAAAAAATAACCCCGCGCGCCGCATCTTTCCCACAATGCCGCCTGCATCTGCCGCCGGAGCCATCACTTCTTGAAGACATCCATCATGGCGGCATCACTGGCCTGATTCACCTGCGCCAGCGCCTGCGCCACCAGCAGCCTGTCTTCGTAGTTGCTCGCATGCAGCATCTCGTTCAGCCGGAATGCCGTGTGCCGCAGCAGAATTGCCGCGTTCTTCAGGCGCTTGTCATTGTCCGTCAGCGACAAGTGCATCTTCTGCGCCACCTTCTCCACGCGCACCAGCATCGCATCCGCTTTCTGGATATCGCCGGCGGCGTACTGCCGAAGACTGAATTCGGTCATCTTGTGGATCAGCTGGGCGTACAGGAAACACTGATCGCGCGGCGGCGCTTGCTCCACCCGTGCTTCCAGCGTCGCAATTGACTGATCATCCGACGGTGTCTCATCGGGTGAATAAGCCTGGACCTGAACTGCGGCGGCAGCAAAAAGAATGAAGGTCGTCCACGATCGCCCCAATCGCATGAGAAACCTCCGCGTCTGCGGACCGAAAGCCATCCCTCAACCCGAGGAATCGCTCTGCCCCGAATCATAGCGATCAGAGAAGGGACCGGCCTTTGCTAGGGAAGCGCCTTGGCTTTCTCATCTCGGACGCTGTGATCCAGTCCTGCCGGGGGCTGGTTTCACGCTGTTGGTTTCAGATCTTCGCGCGGTCTAATGCTTCTTCTCCAGAATTTGAAGCCGTTGCCGCGCCTGCCATTCCTGATCCGGAAATTTCCCGGCGGCAGCTTCCAGAAAGTGATGGTAATAAGTCGCTGCCTCAACCTTGTCGTGAAGCGTATCGTATGCGGTCGCCCAAAGGAAGTAGGTTGCCGGAACTTCTGGTAAATATTTTGACCTCATCGTAAGGGCGTGAATCGTTTCGTCCGGCTCGCCGAGCTTCAGCGCGGCAAAGGCCAGACCTCCCCACGCATCCCCATTAGCCGGATCAATCTGCGTTGCCTGCTTAAATGCTGCATCCGCCTGCTCGTATTTCAAGAGTCGAATCAGGTTCTGGCCGTGCGCCACCCACATCCCCGCGCTGTAAGGATCCTGCTTCAGCAGGGCGAGATAGAGTGCATCCGATCCGGTCGCATCTCCCTCTGCATACAGCAGATCTGCCAGCATTCGGCTGATCGACGAATCATTCGGGTGCGCCTCGTGCAGCTTTTGCAGCAGGGGAACCGCCTCGGCCTTGTTCTGTGCCGCCAGAGCACCGGCAAGCTCCGCCGTCAACGACGGATCCCCCGGCCACTTGGCCAGGGCCGCCTGCAGCAGGGTCTCCGCATCGGCATACCTTTTTTGCAGCATCAAAACGTGTGCCAGGCCATCCGTCCCCGCCTTCGAGTTTGGGTCCTTGGCGAGAAGCCTGCGGTACTCCGCCTCTGCAGCGTCCGGTTGGCCCGATTCCTCCGCCAGTTCCGCTGCCAGCAGGGTGTCCTCCGTCGTTTCAGGAGTCAATTTCAAAGCCTGCAGCAGATCGTTGGAGGCCACTTTGGGATCGCTCTGGCGATCAATCTGCGCCAGAGCCCGCCATGCCCGCGCCTTCACTTGCGGTCCCGCGGCGCCGGGATCCAATTCCGTCGCCGCCTTCAGCTCGGGCCGCGCGTCCGCCAGCTTCCCCTGGCGCGCCAGCAGAAGCCCCAGGGAGACCTGCGCCTCAAACGATTTCGGATTTGCCTCCACGGCCCGCCGATACAGCGCAACGGCATCGTCCAGCCGATTCTGCGCGTCAGCCACATACCCGGCATCAAACAGCGCCCGTGCATCCGTGGGATGCCCAGCCAGCCAGGCATCCAGCGTCGTCTCCGCGGTCTTCCAGTCTGACTTCACAATGGCCGCTTCGGCCTGTGCCACCTGCGGCGACATGCTCTCCTGGCTTCCCGGGACTGTGGTCCCTGGCGGTACAGACGATCCGCTCGGCGCGTTTTGCGCCACCCCTGCGCTGGCTCCGGCAAGCGCAATCCATATCAAAAAAAGACGCACGTAATCCCTCTCCAACAGTCTAATTCCCCTGCGTCCTCTGCAAAACGCACTCTCGCCCCCGCCCTATAATGAAAAATGGCTGCTCTCGTCTCGAACCCCTCCTTACGCTCACAGGCGCGGCTGGCCAACTTTGCCCGGGTGCCTTCCCTTTGAACGACGCCATCATTATCCGCGGTGCGCGGACGCACAACTTGAAGAATCTCACCTGCGAGATTCCCCACGGCAAACTGACCGTCGTCAGCGGCGTCTCGGGCTCGGGCAAGTCTTCGCTCGCCTTTGACACCATCTATGCCGAGGGCCAGCGCCGTTACGTCGAGTCGCTCTCTGCCTACGCCCGCCAGTTCCTCGAACGCATCGAGAAGCCCGACGTGGACGAAATCGACGGCCTCGCTCCTGCCATCGCCATCAAGCAGAAGAACACCACGCGCAATCCCCGCTCTACCGTCGCCACGGCGACTGAGATCTACGACTACATGCGGCTGCTCTACGCCCGCTGCGGACAGGTCCACTGCGTCCACTGCGACGGCCTGGTCAAGCGCGACTCCATCGACGAAGTCGCCGCAGCCATCCTCGCGCTGGGGGAGGGAACGCGCCTGCAGGCGCTTTTCCCCGTACGCCACAACGAGCAGCCAGCAGCCGAACCCGCCCGTCCCGCTCGCCGCACCGCCAAAGCCTCCGCAAAACCGCCCGTCGCCTCCGCCGTAGCCGACCCCATCTCGGACGCGCTCAAGGCGCGCCTCAACGACCTCCGTTCCGCCGGCTTCAACCGCCTCTACCAGCGCGGCCGCATCTTCGAGTTCTCCACGCCCGAGTCGCTGCTCGATCTCGACTTCACCCTCCCCGTCTTTGTCCTTCTCGACCGCATCGTCGTCAGCGCCGACAACCGTTCCCGCATCGTAGACGCCGCTGAAATC
>JAJYAE010000079.1 GCA_021779695.1 Acidobacteriota bacterium
GCGAAGCTCGCAGGTAAGAGAAGTGCATCTTTTTCTCTATACCTTCCCGGCGCGGGCCTCTCTGGGCTCGGCTCTGGATGGCAATTTGCGGTTTACCGAATTTGTGCAGTTCTGCATCGCCAGTCTCCCCAAGGACTTAAACCTCGCAAATCCGATGCGTCTGTCGATACAGCCGCATCCTATTTAATTACTTAGACTTACGATCGGTTTCCTTTTGCATTTTAAGTCCGCTGCGTCTGCCAGTTTCGCCATCCGGGCAAAAAGCCTTCTCTATCTTAACTGGCGTGTCCGGTTCTAGGCCGGGCACGTGTCCTGAATGGGAATTCGGCCGGTTCAACGTTTGGATGGCAAATACTGCGAATGTCCATATTTTCAGTATTTTGCCTGTATACAGTGCAATGCACCAGCGTTGGAGGCCGTAAACACACGTGTACACAACTAGGCACTGGCATTCTGTATCACATTGAATTATCAAGGGGTTGACGTATCTTAGTTTGGCGTCACAATTGCTATCAGCCTCATTGAACTTTTCTCAACGGCTCTGGAGGATCTGATCTTGCATTCGATCGCATGGTGGCCAACATTGATCGCGGTCGGTGTCGCAACCATTACGGATCTGCGCAGTCGTCGCATTCCGAACTGGCTGGTCTTTCCTTTCCTGCTGGTCGGAATAGGAGTTTCGACATGGATGAACGGCTGGAGCGGACTGATAGGAAGTGCTGAGGGCCTTGGGCTTGGGCTTCTGCTTTTTGGGATTCTTGCTGTAATGGGCGGAATGGGGATGGGAGACGTCAAGCTCTGTGCAGCGATTGGAGCTTGGATTGGGCCTCATCAACTATTTCTTGCTCTGGTGCTCACCGGCATTATCGGAGGGGTGATGGCCGTCGGTTGGGCAGTGGTCGGTGGATTCGTCGGAGAACTCTTTAAAGGAAGCAGCAATCTTGTTTTTGGATTTTGGAAGAAGGAGACGCGCGAGAATTCCGATCTGACTCTTGCGAGTCCGCGCGCCCGAAAGATGCCTTATGCACCTGCGATTGCGCTTGGAACACTAATGTCCTTCTTGGCGAAATAGGAGATGGAAGTTTTACAGGCTAGAAGTTTTGCTGGATTCAGGTTGGAATGGCTTCGAGCACAAACCTTGAAAAGAGGAGTCTCAGATCTGCTATGGCGTTAAATACGCAAGAAGTCATCACCGTCGGTCTTGGTAGCCTCACTGTTGGCCTGATTGGTCCCAGCGATCAGCGGCGCAGGGGAATTGCCCACGCCCTGGCGGGGTGCGATGTTACAGCGGTCCAGGAGTTTGGCTCCTATCCGTCCACTCCTGCCGATGTAATACGTTTTCAGGATTACCGCTTCGATGTCGTCATCATCGAGCTGGACAGCGACCGGGATGCTGCACTTGCGCTCGTGGAGCAACTTGCGGCCAGCGCCGACACGACCGTGATGGTCTGCTCGTCGCAAAACGATCCTAGCGTTCTGATGCAATGCATGCGTGCAGGTGCACGGGAATTCTTGCCTCAGCCAGTCGCAATCGGGCCTCTCGCGGAGGCATTGGGTCGCGCAGCGGCTCGGAAGCCCGCCTCCAAATCCGGAAAAGAAGGCGCAGGGAAAGTTCTCGTGTTTCTTGGCGGAAAGGGTGGCTCGGGGGTTACAACAGTCGCCTGCAACTTTGCCGTTTCACTTGTGCATGACTGCAGCCACACGGCCGTGCTGATCGATCTTGATCTTCCACTGGGAGATGTGGCCCTGACGCTTGGAATTACACCGCAATTCTCCGCAGCGGACGCGTTGCAGAACTATAGCCGTCTGGACACCAACTTTCTGTCGAAACTGATTACTGGTCACAGTTCGGGGCTATCTGTGCTGGCTGCCCCGGGGAAGTTTCCTCAAGTGGAGGTGACGTGCGAAGCGCTAGAACGGCTGATTGCAACAGCGCGCGCAAATTTTGAGTATGTGATTATCGATGCTGGATCGCGTTTTGATCTGAGCGATAACAATCTTGTTGAGCAAGCGGATATGGTCTACCTGGTGATGCAGGCTGGTATTCCTGAGCTTCGGAATTCACACCGCGTCATCTCTGAATATTTCAAATCTGGTGGATCAAACCTGGAATTGGTGCTGAACCGCTTTATCCCTCGCGCCGGAGGCGTCGACGAAGAACACATATCGAAGGCGCTGGGCCGGCCAGTACAGTGGAAGATTCCGAGCGATTACGTGGCTGTGCGCCGCATGCAGAACGAAGCGACGCCATTGACACTTGAGGATTCGATGATTTCGCGGGCAATTCGCGAGATGGCGAGAGCTGCATGCGGCAAGGAAGCCGAGCCTTCCAAGAAGAAGCGAAAGGGGTTCAGCCTATTCGGCTGAATTGGGCCTCGAGAGTTCAATCATTGCGACGGGAATGGTGACACGTGGAAAATCTGAACTTAGAGAACTTTAAAACAGAAGTACACCGAACCCTGATCTCCAAGCTGGATCTTGAAAAGCTGTCACGCGTGAACTCGAATCAGGCGAGACAAGCGGTTTCGAGCATCATCAGCGAGATTATCAGCGATCGTCGCGTTCCGCTCAGCTTCGACGAGCAGGAAAAGATCCAAACTGACTTGCTGGATGAAGTGTTTGGCCTTGGACCGCTTGAGCCTCTGCTGAAGGATCAAAAGATCTCCGATATTCTCGTGAACGACAAGGACCATGTCTTTGTTGAGCGGGGTGGTGTGCTGACGCGGGCAAATGCATCCTTCCGCGATGATCGTCACCTCCTTCAGATCATTGATCGAATCGTCTCGCGTGTAGGCCGACGGGTTGACGAATCGTCGCCAATGGTCGATGCGCGACTACCGGATGGTTCGCGTGTGAACGCAATTATTCCACCACTGGCTCTTGATGGCCCCTCACTCTCGATTCGCCGATTTGGCACGGGACCATTAGCGGCCAATCAGCTTGTACAACTCAAAAGTATCTCTGCAGAAATGATGGAGTTGCTATCCGCGGCGGTCCGGGCGCGCCTGAGCGTACTGATCTCTGGCGGCACAGGCGCTGGCAAGACCACATTTCTCAACATTCTCTCGCAGTACATTCCCCAGAACGAACGTATTATCACCATCGAAGATGCGGCGGAACTGCAGCTCGCCCAGGAAAACATGGTGCGTCTGGAGACACGTCCGCCAAACGTCGAAGGCCAAGGGGCGATACGCCAAAGGCAGTTGTTGATTAACTGCCTGCGTATGCGCCCAGACCGAATCATCATCGGTGAGTGCCGCGGCGAAGAAGCGTTCGATATGTTGCAGGCAATGAATACGGGGCACGAAGGATCGATGACCACGGTCCACGCCAATACGGCGCGTGATGCATTGACGCGTCTTGAATCAATGGTCGCCATGAGCAACCTCAGCTTGCCTGAGAAGACGGTACGGCAGCAGATTGCATCGGCAATCACGATTGTTGTGCAGTGCACCCGTCTCAGTGACGGTAGCCGCAAGTGCGTCAGCATTCATGAGATTACCGGGATGGAAGAGAACGTGATCAGCATGCAGGAGATCTTCGCGTTCCAGAAGAAAGGTATTGGCCCAAACGGGAAGGTACTGGGAGTCTTTCAGCCAAGTCGTATCCGGCCCAGATTCCTTGAACAGTTGCGGACTTCGGGAATCTTTCTTCCTCCGAGCCTTTTCGAAAGGGCTACCGAAGTCAACTAACGAGATTTGGAGTCAAGTTCCATGATAGTGATCATGATCCTGGTTTTCCTCGGAGTCTTCGCAGTCGCAGCAATGCTGATGGCGGCGTCGGGCACGGGAGCTTCCCAAGAGTCCAAACAAATGCTAGCGCGATTGGACTCTGCACTCGCCACAGGCAGGACGAGAACGGACATGGACGATCTGCTTGTCGATGTCCGCAAGAGCGACTTGACAAGCACCATTCCATGGATTGATCGGCTACTTCGCCAGCTGGAACTGACACCACGACTTCGGCGGCTCCTGTATCAAGCAGACCTGAAGTGGACCGTGGGAGGGCTTGTCCTAATTACGATTGCAGCCTTTTCAATCCCGGGTTATCTCGTTTATTTCCGCACGGGTGCTGCCTTGCTCGGATTGGCTGTAGGACTTGCAACTGGATTTCTACCTTTCGCATTCGTTCTTCGGAAGCGAGCCTCTCGACTCAAGAAGTTCGAAGAAGGTCTCCCGGAGGCACTCGACCTGATCGTCAGCGCCTTACGCGTTGGACAAAGCTTCAATTCTGCACTGGGCCTTGTGACGAAGGAATGTGCTGATCCAGTGGGCCCTGAGTTCCGGGTCACTTTTGAAGAGCAGAACTACGGGTTGGAGCTTAAAACTGCACTGGACAATATGACCCAGCGTGTCCCTTTACAAGATCTACGAATGGTCGTGACTGCAATTCTCATTCAGAAGGAAAGCGGCGGTAACCTCGCCGAGGTTCTGGAAAAGGTCGCTGAGGTGATTCGCGAGCGTTTCCGCCTTCAGAGACAAGTGAGAACCCATACCGCACAGGGACGTTTAACTGGAGTGGTGCTCACTCTCCTTCCCGTTGTTCTGGGCTGTGCGCTCTACTTTGTGAATCCCAATATGATGAGCATCCTGTGGAAGCGTCCGATTGGCATTGACCTGCTCTACGCGGCCGGCATCATGATCATCATCGGCGGTCTTATTATCCGCAAGATCGTCAACATGGACGTTTAACGAGGGACTTATGCTATTTGCAATTCTTGCGTTTTGCGCGATGTTCATCCTAATTGTGAGCGGGAGTCTCCTCATCTTCTACCGCGAGACAATTCAGGCCCGTATTGCATCTGCAATTAATCCGACGCAAAAGCAGCAAACGCTGAAGTCGCGCCTCCAGGATACGCGTGAAAAGCTAGGCGATGTTGTCGAGCAGTTCGAACGAATCGTCCCCAAGAGCGAAGCGGAAGTTGGAGTGATCCATCAGCGGCTGATCCGGGCCGGTTTCCGCGAGGATTCAGCTGTTAAGAACTTTTATGCATCGAAGGTGATTACACCTCTCGTGCTTTGCCTGATCGCACTGCTTTCCGGGCTTGCAAAGTCCAGTCCATTCTTTATCTACATCGCATGTTTGGGAATTGGTTTCCTCATACCGGATTTCTGGCTCGGGCGAACGATCTCGACCCGGCAGGCACAAATCCGTAAAGGATTACCCGACGTTCTTGACCTCCTGATTATCTGCGTGGAAGCGGGACTCAGCCTCGACCAGGCGACAGCGCGCACCTCCGAGGAACTGCGCCTTGCCCAGCCCGCCTTGAGCGACGAATTG
Organism: Acidobacteriota bacterium; assembly: GCA_021779695.1. The sequence goes on from JAJYAE010000079.1 coordinate 5,281, forward strand.
GGAATGGTCGCACTCGAACAGCGCGCAGGAAGCGTCCGTGCCGATGCTTGGAAGCATTTCGCAGATCGAACCGGAGTTGACAGTGTCCGAAATCTCGTTTCGATGCTGATCCAATCAGAGCAATTTGGAACCAGCATCGCAAAAACTCTTCGCGTTCACTCTGACACGCTCAGAACGAAGCGTGTTCAGGAGATCGAAGAAAAGGCTGCGAAGTTGCCGATTAAGCTGATTTTCCCGCTTGTGTTCTTCATTTTTCCGTCCCTCTTTGTTGTCACTCTAGGGCCGGCGATGATCATCATGGCGGAATCGTTCAAGTCAATTTTCACCCATTAACCGCATGAAAGGAGAAGCCGGATGGACGGATCAACGATTATCCGCATTGTCGCCGGTGCGATGTTCGTCATCGTACTTGCAATTCTGATCCAGCGTCGCAGGACTCACGTGAAGTAGCGAAAGTCCTGAACGCAAATGAAACGCTGCAGCACGACAAGAGATAGCGAAATTTCAGAGCAACTAACAATCCGTCAAAGGAATAGGAGAGAAAAATGGACAATGCCACAATCATTCGCGTCGTATCGGGTGTTCTATTTGTCATTGTGCTTGTCATCCTGATTCAGCGGCGCCGCACACGGGTCAAGTAAGGGCACAGAATACGGACGGGGGCTCAGGCAATTGATAGCGCCCCTGTTTCCTTTGGCTCGCACTACCCCAACATCGGTTCTGCCTGTGCAGAATTGGCTTTTAGCTTATCTACGGTTGCCCAATTTCAGGTGCATCCGCAGGTAGTGTCTGGTTTTTGCTCTGAATTGAGTCTCGCTCGGACTTGACCGCTAAAACGAGACGATGAGTTTTTGTCTAGAAACCTATAGATCTAATGCAAGAAACAGCGGTGAATGACTTGCGAGTTGAAGTGACTCACCTGCGAGTGAGCAGCCTCCAGGAGGAACAGGATTGATGGAAAGCCCTAAGTATTGCGTGTACAACCAAACGCGAGAGAGCTTCCTCAGCCTGGGGGTTACTGTCGCGGATATCACAATCGAGAAGCTCCGGGCAATGATTGAGAGACTGACGATCAAAGCCGACAGCGGGCTTTGGATGATGCCCTATCGGGGGATTCCATCCGCGAAAGGCTTGTCACCCATCGACCTTTTATACCTTGATAAGGACTACCGCGTTATACAGGAAGTTGAGTCATTTCCCACCAGTTCTGTGGAGCCTCTACGTGACGAGGCAGCCAGCGCACTGGTTTTGCCTGCTCATACGATCTACTCGTCGCAGACACAACCGGGAGATCAGCTCGTGATTTGCGTAGCACATGAGATGGAGCGCCGCCTGGAACGGCTCGAAGAATCCTTCTCGACAGGTCCCTTGGCTACTGCGCAGCTACATGGCAATAGCAGGACATTGCAAGCTGCATTTGATGGCACGACACCGTACGGTAATGGTTCTTCCATCTTGCAGCTTCGCCAAGCGACAACGGCAGATCGAAATTCACAATCCGCAAAGCCGGAGCGCAAACATCCTCTGAAGGCTTGGCTTCAGAGCCTTTTATCAACAGAGCGTAGACGCGCTCGCCGGCTTCCACTCCCTGGGCTCGTGGCTTATTACTGGACCGGAAGCACTCCGAGAGCGTATCAAGTCGCAGATATCAGCACGAGCGGCCTGTATCTTCTCACTGAAGAGCGCTGGTACCCCGGAACCTTAGTGCTGATGACCCTTCAACGCACAGATGCGGAAGGGCGAAACCTTGACGATGCAGTTGCAGTCCAGTCAAGAGTCGTCCGTTGGGGTTCTGATGGTCTTGGGCTTTCCTTTGTCTTGCTGAAATCGATGGAGCCGGAGAAGGACGGTGGATCGGCAGGAAACAGTGTCGATAAAAGGACTCTCGAACGGTTCTTAGATCGACTGCGAGATGCAGACGCTGATTCTCGCCTGACCGCCAATTAGAATCAATCCCGCTTATCCCCAACGCCTAATTACATTAGAGAATCAACTTAAGCGGGAATCCAAAATTGGAACGTAGTTCCCTTCCCGCTGTCACTTCTGACCGAGATGGATCCTCCATGCGCCATGACGATCGCACGAGCGATTGCAAGGCCCATTCCCGTCCCCTTGCCACTCTTTATACCGATACGACCGCGATAGAACTTCTCAAAGACAAGCGGTAGATCAACGGAGTCAATTCCAGGTCCGCTATCCAAAACAGAAAAGGTTACACGACCCGGGATCCCTTCCCCACGGACAGTAATGACTCCACCTCGCTCCGTGTAGCGCGACGAATTTTCGAGAAGGTGTCGGAATACCCGGCTCATCAGATGTGGATCGAATACCGCCAATCGGTCCTGGCCAACAATGTCCACGACGATTCTGTGATGGATCAGCAAACTTCTCGATTCATCGATCACATGCTCGAGAAATGCTCGAATGTGCTGATGGCAGGGCCGAAGCTTCACAACGTCGGCCTCAATCTCTGCCATCTCAAATGCTTCACTGATCAAGGCGTCAAGTCGTGCGCTCTCATCATCCACCACTTCCATCAAGTCATCTCGACCAGCTCCGTCAAGTCCTTCACTATGCCTGAGCGTGGTAATCGCTGCACGGATGGAGGTCAAGGGGGTACGCAATTCGTGAGACAGGGAGTCAATGAGTGCGGTCCGCAATCGTTCACTTGCACGAGCAGCTTCAATCCGCGCGGTCTTTTCAAGCGCTACCGCACGCGTGAGAGCGATGGCAACCTGGGCGCTCACGGCGACTGCGACTTCGGCAGAAATCTTGTCAGGGATCCAAGCCAAACCGCCAACGCATCGCATCCCCAACATAAGCGCTTGCAATGTCCATCCTTCTGAACCTCGACTCTCCTGCCGGAAATCCGAAGACAACGAGCGCAAAGCCCCCTTCAGATGTTCTGGGACCTTCGCACTTGAAGCATAAAACTCATCTCCATCCTGGACGTATAACACAACCGAACCCAAGCGAAAGATCTTCTGGATGAGTCCCGGAAGTTCGCGAATCAGGCTGGCGCCGTCCTCGTGAAGCATCATTTCCTGGCTCAGCGTGTAGAGGCATTCGACATCTTCTCTGCGCTGTTCTGCTTGGCGAGCCTGGCTCGCTGCGCGCTCCGCGACTCGGCCCGTCACCAGGCTGCAGGCAAGAAAGGAAAACATGGAGAGCCACTCTCCTGCGCCAGCCAGGAGAAATGTATGGTACGGAGGCAAAAAGTAGTAATCGAAAGCCAGGCTCGCCAGCAACGCAACCGCGAGTGAGAGCGCAATCCCGGTTTGCGATGCTGTCCATACGACGAGCGCAAGAAATACCATCCCAGCCGTGGATGCGCTCGCTTTGAGCCACGCCAGCAGCGCAGTAGTGACCAGGACCAGAGACAGGCCCAAAGACCAACGAAAGAGACTGTGTATCTTAGAGCGCAAGAGTTCCTCTTCCAATGAATCATACTTTAGTGGGGTATTCATGTAAGCTTCCCTTGGCGGGAGGCGACAGTGGCAAACCGGGTACTCGTCATCGACGATGAAGTTCAGATCACGCGCGTGCTTCGCGCCGCATTGAGCGCCAAGGGATTTGACGTGCGTACGGCAAGTGAGCCAGAAGAAGGAATACGTCTCTTTCAGGAATGGAATCCTGATCTTGTAATCACAGACCTCATGATGCCTGGCATGACAGGCGTGGAAATCTGCCGCTCGATTCGTTCAGTCAGCGCCACGCCGGTCATTGTTTTATCCGTACGAGAACATGAGCGCTCCAAAGTCGAAGCACTCGACGCCGGCGCCGACGATTACGTCACTAAGCCCTTCAGTATGCCTGAATTGCTGGCCCGCGTGAGAGCCCATTTACGTCGAGCGCCAGAGCCAACGGCAAACGCGCTTTCCATTGGGGACTTCACCATCGACATTGGAGCCCATTCGATCCTCATTGGCGACAAATCAATTCATTTGACTCCCAAAGAATTCGACCTGCTGGTTCATCTCGCCAAGCATTCAGGTAAGGTCATGACCCACCGATCCCTCTTGACAGCTGTCTGGGGAGGTCAATCCGCACATCAGCCGGAATACCTGCGGGTCTTCGTTGCACAGCTGCGCAAGAAGCTCGAAGCGGAGACTGGAAAGCAATACATTCAAACGGAGCCCTGGGTTGGATATCGATTCATCCCTGAGGGATGGAAGGATTGATTCGATCCACTTTGCGCAGGCCCGAAGGTGCTCCTTACAACTTCTTTACAAAATTCTTCCGCGATCTCTATAACTCTTCCCTGAGAATCACAGTGAAAACAATCAATTGCGCTTGTCTCCGACGTGAGACAGGCGAGCTCTAATTGGGGGCTTGAATGCAGGACCTCGTCATGCTGCTCTTCACGGCAGTCTTCTTTGGAATCGCGTTTCTCTACGTCAAGGCTTGCGAGAAGCTGAGGTAAATCATGAACTGGATTACAGTTGTGGCGCTCATTCTCTCGGCACTCCTCATGGCTTACTTGGTCTTTGCCCTGCTTTTCCCGGAGAAATTCTAGACATGACTGCCAACGGTTGGTTTCAGTTTGCAATCTACTGCTTCGTGCTTCTATTGACGGTTAAGCCTGTCGGCATCTATCTGGCGCGGGTGATGGAGGGTGAGCGCACTTTTTTTGATCCGGTGCTCCGACCTGCGGAGTCCTTGTTCTACAAGCTTTGCGGAATCAAAGCAGATCGCGAAATGAATTGGCGCGAATACGCGTTTTCGCTGCTTGGCTTTTCTGCGGTGAGCATGCTAACCACGTATGGTATTGAGCGCATGCAAGCAATACTCCGCTTATGGAATCCGCAGCGCCTGGCAGCCGTGGGCCCGGACCTGGCCTGGAATACGGCTGCCAGCTTCACTACGAACACCAACTGGCAATCCTACGCACCCGAAAGCACGATGAGCTATCTCACGGAGATGGTTGGGTTGGCGACTCATAACTTCTTTTCGGCGGCAGTGGGAATCGTCGTTGCAATCGCAGTGATTCGCGGGATCAAGAGAACGGAGTCCCCCACGATTGGCAACTTCTGGGTAGATGTAACGAGGACGTTGCTCTGGATTCTCCTTCCCGGCTCGATTCTGTTCGTGATCTTTCTTGTGGCACAAGGTGTCCCGCAGAATCTCAATTCCTATACGAGCGCACATACTCTGGATGGAAGCACTCAAGTCATCGCTCAGGGCCCGGTTGCCTCTCAGGAGGCGATCAAAATGCTGGGGACAAACGGCGGTGGATTCTTCAACGCGAACAGCGCACATCCATTTGAGAATCCAACCCCGCTCTCAAACTTTGCGCAAATTCTTGCCATATTCATCATCCCGGCCGGACTTACATTCACTCTGGGCAGAATGACAGGATCACCTGGACATGGATGGGCTGTTTTCGCCGCGATGTTCACCTTTTTCATAGCCGGCTTCACAACTGTCTATTGGGCGGAATCGCATCCTATTCCGCTTCTGCATGGAGTAACTCAAACAACGACAGCCACATCACCAAGTGGCAATATGGAAGGCAAAGAAGTTCGGCTTGGCATTGCGGACAGCGCACTGTTCGCCACCGTCACAACAGATGCGAGTTGTGGAGCAGTGAACAGCATGCATGACAGCTTCACGCCTCTCGGAGGTCTTGTTCTCCTTGCCAATATGATGCTGGGCGAAGTCATCTTCGGCGGTGTTGGATCTGGACTGTATGGCATGCTGATCTTTGTCGTCCTCGCAGTCTTTATAGCTGGACTCATGGTCGGACGGACCCCGGAGTATCTTGGCAAGAAGATTGAAGCCTACGATGTGAAGATGGCGATGCTTTATGTTCTCATCTTCCCGTTGATTATCCTCACGCTCTCAGCACTTTTCGTTCTTTCACCTAGAATTGGCCTGTCAAGTCTGAATAACCAAGGACCGCATGGGCTTACTGAAATTCTCTATGCATTCACCTCCGGGGCCGGGAATAATGGATCGGCTTTCGCCGGCCTAAATGCGAATACGTGGTGGTACAACGTCATGCTTGGATGGGAAATGTTGATTGGACGTTTCCTGATGATGATTCCGGTTCTTGCGCTCGCAGGCAATCTTGCACAGAAAAAGAGCGTCCCTCCCTCCTCCGGAACCTTCCCCGTAACAACTCCGCTCTTTGCGATCCTGCTGGTCGGTGTAGTGACCATTCTGGGAGCACTCACTTTCTTCCCTGCTCTGAGCCTGGGGCCGATTCTTGAACACTTGATGCTCTTGTCCGGACATACCTTTTAATCCACTCCACAGCGAGACGAATCCACATGGTTGAAAAGACAAGTATTTGGAATTCACAGATTCTGATGCAAGCTTTCCTTGACTCTTTGCGAAAGCTTGACCCGCGATGGATGGTGAAGAATCCGGTCATGTTTGTCGTCGAGGTCGGCAGCGTCCTTACCACCGCCCTGCTCATCGACAATACGTTTCATCATCGCGCCGGATTCCAATTCAATCTCCAGATCACTCTTTGGCTTTGGTTCACTGTCATCTTTGCCAACTTTGCGGAAGCAATGGCCGAGGGAAGAGGTAAAGCACAGGCGGACACCCTCCGCAAAGCGAAGGGAGAGACAGTAGCGCGCCGATATGGTAATTCAGGCGATCTGGAAGACGTGACCAGTGGGCTGCTTCGCGCAGGAGACATCATTTTTGTGGCGGCTGGACAATACATCGCCGGGGATGGCGAAGTCATAGAAGGTGTTGCATCCGTGGATGAGTCGGCTATTACCGGCGAGTCTGCTCCCGTGATTCGTGAGGCCGGCGGCGATCGTTCCGCTGTTACCGGTGGAACGAGAGTTCTGTCTGACTGGATCAAGGTCCGCATCACCTCGAATCCCGGAGAGACGTTTCTTGATCGCATGATTGCACTCGTCGAAGGAGCTGCACGACAAAAGACGCCAAACGAAATTGCGCTCAGTATCCTTCTCTCTGGGCTGACCATTGTATTTCTTCTTGCTGTTGTGACTCTGCAGCCCTTTGCAATCTATTCCAAGGCGCCGCAGTCCATATTTGTTCTTGTATCGCTGCTCGTCTGTCTCATCCCAACCACAATTGGTGGGCTCCTTTCCGCCATTGGCATCGCTGGCATGGATCGACTGGTTCAATACAACGTCCTGGCTATGAGCGGACGTGCCGTGGAAGCGGCCGGCGATGTCAATACGCTTTTGCTCGACAAGACCGGAACAATCACTCTTGGCAATCGTCAAGCGGTCGAGTTTCGCCCAGCTCCAGACGTTAGTGCAGAGCGCCTCGCAAGCGCAGCCCAGTTATCTTCACTCTCTGATGAGACTCCCGAGGGGCGTTCAATCGTGATTCTTGCCAAGGAGAAATTCAATCTCCGTGGGCGCGGGATAGAGGAGATCCACGCCGAGTTTGTGCCATTCACAGCACAGACGCGAATGAGCGGAGTGAATCTCCCAGGAGTGCGAATCCGAAAGGGCTCAGTGGATGCCATTAAAGGCTTTCTAGAAGAACAGGGTCAAGCGCTCCCAAAGCGCATCTACGACCATGTAGAGGAGATCGCTCGCAATGGAGGCACTCCGCTTGTCGTGGCTGAGAATTCGACGGCACTCGGCGTGATTTATCTGAAAGACATTGTGAAGGGCGGCTTGAAGGACCGGCTTGCACACCTGCGAGCGATGGGCATCCGAACCATCATGATCACCGGGGACAATCCGTTAACCGCAGCCGTCATCGCCCGTGAGGCGGGCGTTGACGACTTCTTGGCCGAGGCCAAGCCCAAAGACAAAATGGACTTGATCAAACACGAGCAGGCGAAGGGCAAGCTTGTTGCGATGACTGGAGACGGTACCAATGATGCACCGGCTCTGGCACAGGCGGATGTTGGAGTAGCAATGAACTCCGGAACACAGGCTGCGAAGGAAGCTGGAAACATGGTGGACCTGGATTCCAACCCGACCAAGCTGATTGAGATTGTCGAAATCGGCAAGCAACTTCTGATGACAAGAGGCGCCTTAACAACTTTCTCCATCGCAAATGATGTCGCAAAGTATTTTGCAATTATTCCGGCTATGTTTGCAGGGGCGTTTCCAGTTCTGAATGCACTGAACATCATGGTGCTGCACTCACCTCAATCTGCAATCCTGTCCGCTGTAATTTTTAATGCCCTGATCATCATTGCGCTCGTCCCTCTTGCGCTGAGAGGCGTTAAATATGAGCCCAAGGCCGCCGAGGTGCTCCTTCGGCAAAACCTTCTTATCTATGGCTTAGGCGGGGTTATCGTACCGTTCATCGGCATCAAAGCAATCGATATGCTGCTTGTTGCATTTCGCCTTGCCTGAGCTGCGTCTGCGGCGCTTCCACCTGGAGGACTCACTTGCAATCAATCTGGAAGACTTCGATTCGATTCACGCTACTTTCCACGCTTGTCCTCGGCTGTGTCTATCCGCTTACAATGACGGGCATCGCGAAACTGGTATTCCCAGGACAAGCTTCAGGGAGCTTGATCAGGGTAAACGGAGCCATTATAGGATCCTCTCTGATCGGGCAGAGCTTCCCGTCGGACCGCTATTTTCACTCTCGTCCTTCCGCTGCTGGCAATGGCTATGATGCAACTTCTTCTGGAGGATCGAATCTTGCCCAATCCAATTCACTCCTGATCAATCGCATTCAGAGCGACATTACTCAGCTACAACAAAAGAATTCAGACACACCTGTACCGATCGATCTAGCGACAGCATCCGCATCAGGTCTTGACCCGGATATCACCCCTGATGCTGCATATTTTCAAGTTCCGCTGGTGGCAAAGGCTCGAGGCGTCAACCAAGGGATATTGCGGAGTCTGATTGCCCGACATATCCAAGGTCGTCAATGGGGAGTTTTTGGAGAGCCTCGAGTCAACGTTCTTCAACTAAATCTAGCTCTTGATGCAATGAGCAAGTGACTGTACGGAGGATCACTCAATTGATACCTTTGCGCCGGATAACTTAGCGTCCCACTGGCGTCTGCGGCCGCGGGCATGCCCCCCACAGGTAAGACGTCCCTGGTGTTGATCAGCGATGTTGATCAGCGCCAATCGTGTCACGGTGACGGCCATCTCGACAATGACCAACACAGGCGGATGCGTTGAAAGGTCCTCTTTGGAGCGCT
>JAJYAE010000080.1 GCA_021779695.1 Acidobacteriota bacterium
CTTTGATGAGCTTAGGGTGTCATTCCTCGCTGAGCTACTAAATCCGAAAAGTTCTGTCAGCATGAGGGAAAAACAGCCCTCCCCAGACCGCTTGACTTATTTGACTGCCGTCATTTCCGTAGTAACCTCAAACCATTGCCAACCACCAGCAAGCTTGCGCCCATGTCGGCGAATACCGCCATCCACATGGTAGCCTGACCAGCGAACGCAAGCACCAGAAAAACTGCTTTGATGCCTAGCGCCAGCGCGATGTTCTGCATCAACACGCTGGCCGTGGCTCGGGAGAGTCGCACAAACGTGGGGATCTTGCCCAGATCGTCATCCATCAGCGCTACGTCAGCAGTTTCAATGGCCATGTCGGTTCCGGCAGCACCCATCGCAAAGCCAATGTTCGCATGTGCCAATGCTGGGGCGTCGTTAATGCCATCGCCAACCATACCCACCGTTCCGTCGGCAGCGAACGCCTCCACTGCTTTCAACTTATCTTCAGGCAACAGGTTGCCACGGGCCTGATCGATCCCAACCTGTCTTGCGATCGCTTCGGCGGTGTGCGGATTGTCTCCAGTCAACATCACGGTTTTGACACCGAGTTGGTGCAGATCAGCGATGCCGGCCCGGCTGCTGTCCTTCACTGTATCTGCCACGGCAAACAAAGCCATGACTTGTTGATCGCCTATTAGCATGACAACTGTTTTTCCCTGCCGTTCCAGTACATCGAGACGGGCTTCCAGTTCCTTGGAACAAAGGCCCAATTCCTCCACTAGACGATGGTTGCCGAGGGAATATGTGTTGCTCTCAATCACTCCGCGCACGCCGCGACCCGGCAGCGCTTCGAACTCTTCGACCTTCTCTCGCGCCACTCCATCGACATCTGCCGCTTTTGAGACGGCTTGTGACACCGGATGATCGGAACGACTGGCCAGGCTGGCGGCAAAACGACGGCTAAGTGCATCGCCCATGTTGCCGCGTGGCTCGAAATCGGTCTGGACAGGTTTGCCATGAGTGATGGTTCCGGTCTTGTCGAGTGCAAGCCACGTCAACTTACGCCCCTCCTCCAGATAGACGCCACCTTTGATCAAAATCCCATGGCGTGCAGCGACAGTCAGACCGCTGACAATGCTCACTGGAGTAGAGATGACCAAAGCGCAGGGGCAGGCGATCACTAGTAGTACCAGTGCCTTGTAGACCCAGGCCAACCACGGTGCACCGAGCGCCAGCGGAGGCAGGAACGCTACTGCGAGCGCCACAACGAACACGATGGGGGTGTACCACCGGGCGAATTGATCGACGAATCGCTGGGTCGGTGCGCGGCTCGCCTGCGCGGCCTCCACAGCATGAATAATGCGCGCCAGCGTGGAATCGTTCGCAGCGGCTGTGACGAGATACTCGAAGGAGCCGGATTCGTTGATACTCCCTGCGAAAACAGGATCGCCCTCAATCTTCTCGACCGGCAGACTCTCGCCGGTGATCGGGGCCTGGTTAATGGTGGAACGCCCCTGTACCACCTCGCCATCGAGGGCAATACGTTCGCCAGGTTTGACGCGAACGCGGCTACCGATTGTGACCGTCTTGGCTTCCATGTCGCCCCAACTTCCATCGGACTGCTGAACGGTGGCCTGTTCCGGGGGGAGATCCAGAAGACCACGAATCGCGTTACGGGCGCGGTCGAGCGATTTGGCCTCGATGACTTCAGCCAGTGCAAACAGAACCATCACCATTGCTGCTTCCGGCCAATGTCCGATCAGCATCGCGCCGGTAACCGCAATCGACATCAGCGCGTTCATGTTCAGGTTGCGGTTTCTGAGCGCGATCCAGCCCTTTTTGTAGGTGGATAGACCGCCGGCGAGGATAGCAATCAGCGCCAGCGCCACAACCACCCAATTGTTGCCGCCTTTGATCCAGTACACCAGTTCCGCCAGCGCGGAGGTCACACCCGACACGGCCAACGGCCACCAGTTGGTACGGGATGGCTCCGGTGCGAGCTGGTTTGTCAGAGCTACTGCTTCATGTACCTCGGTATCGAAACCTAGCGCCTTCAATGCCGCGACTACGCGAGGCAGCGCATCTGGTGCATGGCTGATCCTCAACGTGCGCTGAACCAGGTTGAAATCGAGTGCCGACACACCAGTCATCCCGGCGAGTTTACTGCGAATCAAGCCCTCCTCAGTGGGACAATCCATCCTGGCGATGTCCAATACCGTGCTTTGGACATCCGAATCATGCTCACTCATGGTTGGTTCCTAATTCATTTTCATGCGTACCAGTTCGGATACGGATCGCGTCCTCAACTGGCAGTACGAAAATCTTTCCGTCGCCGAGATTTCCGGTGTGCGCGTGCTGCTTGATTGACTCCACTACTGCCGAGACCAGCGCATCAGGCACCACAATCTCAAGCTTGGTCTTCTTGAGACAGCGAATGGATTCGTCTTCGCTGGATTGCTCCCTGCCGCGCGTTCGTCCGAAACCCATAACTTCAGAGACAGTGATGCCCGGAACGCCATTGATCGCCGCAAGGGCATTGATGACCTTTTCGGCCATGAAGGGCTGTATAAGCGCCTTTATCTCCTTCATATAAAGCTCCTTCAAATCTCGACATCTTCCCGCCGCCCTTCGAACCACTTAAACAATGTGGGAAGAACCAGCAGGGTTAGTAGAGTGGAAGTTACCAGGCCACCGATCACGACAGTCGCAAGTGGTCTTTGCACCTCTGCCCCTGAGCCGTGCGAGACGGCCATCGGAATAAAGCCGAGGCTCGCGACAAGAGCGGTCATGACGACCGGGCGCAAGCGAGTCGTTGCACCTTGTGCGACCGCTTCCTCTAACGGCATGCCCTGATCGCGAAGCTCTCGAATGTAGGTCAGGAGGACGATCCCATTGAGCACAGCAATTCCGAACAGCGCGATGAAGCCCACACCTGCGGATATGCTGAAGGGCATTCCGCGGAGCAGCAACGCCAAAATCCCCCCCGTTGCAGCCAGTGGAATGTTGAGGAAGATCAGCAGCGCCGGCAGACCAGCTCGGAAGTTGAGATAGAGCAGCACGAAAATGAGCGTGAGCGCCGTGGGTACGGCTATCATCAGTCTCTGACTTGCGCTCTGAAGTTGCTCGAACTGTCCACCCCATTCCAATTGATATTCACTCGGAACTTTCACCTTGGCCGCGACGGCCTTCTGCGCATCTGCCACGAAGCCAGCCAGATCACGTCCACGGACGTTCACTCCGACACTGATTCGTCGTTGCCCATTCTCACGGCTGATCTGGGCAGGCCCTTCCTCGTCCTGAATGTCGGCGAGTTGGGCAAGCGGGATGAAATGTCCCTCTCTGTCTCCGACTCGCAGGTTACTGATGGCATCGGCTGTTGCACGCTGCTCTTGTGGGAAGCGCACCTGCAACGTGAAGCGACGATTTCCTTCCACGATCTCGCCCACCGGCTTGCCTCCAATGGCTTCGATGGTATCCAGCACATCCGATTCGTCGAGGCCATGTCGTGCAAGAGCTTCCCGCCTTATGCGGATACGCAGGTAGGGCAGCCCAGCCACCCGTTCCGTGTTGACGTCGGCTGCCCCCGGAATTTTGCTCACCACCGTCGCAATCTGGTCGGCTTTTTGCCGTAACGTGTCCAGGTCATCTCCGTAGAGTTTGATTGCGATGTCGCTGCGGGAGCCGCCCTCCATCAGTTCCTGCATGCGCATTTGAATCGGTTGAGAGAAACTGTAGACTGCGCCAGGTGCCTCTTCCTGCAAACGTTTTTGCATCGCATCTATCAGTTCGTCCTTGCTACGTTTCGTCGGCCATTGATCTATCGGTTTCAGTGTCACATATACATCGCTTTGATCGATAGCCATAGGATCGGTTGCAACTTCGGGACTGCCGGTGCGGCTAAAGACCGTTGCCACCTCCGGGAATTCGCGCAGCACCGTCTCGATAATCTGGTTGCCATGTAGGGATTCGGAGATGGAGATGCCCGGCACCCTGTACATCATCACCAGTATGGAGCCTTCATCGAGCGAGGGAATGAACTCCGCGCCAAGAAACGGAATGCCAATCAGCGATACCGCGAAAATGCCTAAAGCGATTCCACCTGTCCAGGCCGGGTGCAGCAACGCCCGATGCAGGAGCGGACGATACCATTGATCGATCTTCCGCATAAGCCAGGTCTGCTTCTCCGCCACTTTCTTACGCAGCACATACCAGCTCAGAACAGGCATCAAAGTCAGCGCAATGACAAGCGAAGCAAGCAAAGCAAATAGAACCGTTGCCGCCATCGGCTTGAACATCTTTCCCTCGACTCCGCCCAGCGTCAGGATCGGAACGTAGACCAGTACGATAATCAATACGCCGAAGAAGATCGGCTTGGCTACTTCGCGGGCCGCCGACAAAATCACCTCACCGGCTGGCTCGTCCGGTTGTTTCTGATGCAGGCGGCGAAGAATGTTTTCTATGATGACGACAGAGCCATCGACAATTAGCCCGAAGTCGATTGCGCCAAGGCTCATCAGGTTGCCGGAGACCTTCGCCTGCACCATTCCAATGAATGCAACCAGCATGGAAAGAGGGATAGCCAGCGAAACAACAACGCCCGCCCTGAAGCTTCCCAACAGCAGAAGCAGAACAGCGGTCACCAGTATGCCACCTTCGACCAGGTTACGCGTCACCGTGTGAATCGTTCGGTTCACCAGGTCGGTGCGATCATAAAGCTGTTCAATCCGTACTCCCTCTGGAAGTGTCTTCTGAATATCAGCCAGGCTGTTCTTGACGTTATTGGCGACGGCGCGGGAGTTTTCACCGATCAACATCATGGCAACCCCAACGACAATCTCCCCCTTGCCGTCCTGCGTGGCAAACCCGCGACGCACCATAGGCGCAAAGTGGACGTTGCCGATATTGCGTATGAGAATTGGCGTGCCGGTAGGAGAGTTGCCGACCACGATGTTTTCTATGTCGGAAAGACTTCCAATCAATCCCTCGCCCCGGATGAGAGATTGTTGCTCGGCACGTTCCAGATAAGCGCCGCCGGCATTTGCATTGTTCTTCGAGAGAGCTTCGATGACGCGGCGGAGCGGTATGTGATACCCCGTCAGCTTGTCGCTGTCTACTTCGACCTCATACGTCTTGAGATCGCCTCCCTGCGTGTTCACTTCAACGACACCGGACACGCCGCGTAGCTTCGGAGCAATGTCCCAATCGAGGACGCTTCGCAGCTCCATCGGGCTGCGCCCCGATCCGGTGACCTTGAACTGATAGATTTCTCCCAAGCCGGTCGAGATGGGTCCCATCTCCGGCACGCCCACCTCTGGCGGGATCGACTCTTTGGCTTGTGGAAGGCGCTCGTTGACAAGGGTTCTGCAAAAATATGGGTCCATGCCGTCTTTGAAATAGATAGCGACGTAGGAAAGCCCATACTTAGACGTGGACTGGATGCGCGTGATTCCTGGCAAGCCGCGCATGGCAGTTTCGACCGGAAAAGAGATAAGCTGCTCTACCTCCAACGGGGATAGACTCGGGGCGCGCGTCAGCACGAGAACCTGATTTGGCGTGATGTCCGGTTCCGCATCGATGGGCAGATTGCGGAGCGAGACGAATCCGATGGCCGCGACAAACACGGTCGCCAGAAGAACCAGAATGCGATAGCGGAGGGCGAGTTCGACGATACGCTGCATCGTTAGTCCTCCCCCAACTCGCCGCCGGCGAGAATCGACTTCAGATGGAAAGCACCCTGCATCACGACAGACTCTCCCGGTTTCAGTCCACCGACGATTTCCGTCTGGTTATTGACCGTGACGCCTTTTTCCACTTCACGCTTTTCAAATTGCGTTTGAGAATGTCGGATGAAAACTACGCTTTTCCCCTCGACCTCCTGAAGAGCACCCGATGGCACGGCGATAGCCTGTTTGCTGAATTTGGTGGGAAGCTCGATGTTGGCGAACATATCCGTTTTTAGGCGCAGGTCATGATTGCCGACTTCGCAGCGGACACGAGCCGTTCTTGTCTGCGGGTCGAGCACGTCGCTGATGTATGCCACCTTGCCTTCAAAAGGCTGATTGGGGTAGGTGTCTACCGTGATGAAAGCATTTTGGCCGACACGGATGCGCCCGAGGTCCTTCTCGTACACTTCCGCCTGAACCCAGACGCGTGAGAGGTCAGCGACGGTGAAGAGATCCCGGCCCGCATCCACGACATCCCCAGGGGATGCCTGTGCTTTGGTTACCACTCCAGAGAAAGGCGCTTTCAATGGAGTCAGAAATGTGCCGCGAGGACTGTCATCGGCAATTCCAAAGCGGCGGAGCCGCTGGCGTATGCCATCGATCAGAGCTTGTTGCGAACGAATGTTAGCTTCGATGCCTTCTTTCTCCGCTTTGCTTGATTCAGAGTCCTTCTCTGCACCAGCACCGATGTCCGCGAGACGGCGGCTGCGTTCCGCCTGCCGGGTTGCCGGAATCAGTTGCGCTTTGAGACGTTCGAGGTCCGCGCGCGCCGACTGCTCTTGTGAGAGAAGTTCTCCGGCTTCGATGTTGTCGAAGACCGCAAGCGTTTGTCCGCCTTCAACCCGGTCTCCGATCTTGGCTCGGACTTCTACTATCCGTCCACGCGCCAGAGGACCGACGACACCGACCCGGCTATCAATCGGCTGGACAGTGCCAGTAGCACGAAGGTATTCATTCAGTTGGGTGAGTGTGGCAGGGGCAACGACCATTCCGATATGCTGTTGCGCGGATACGCTCATTTCGACGAGATTGCTTGTGTTAGTGGACTCCGTCTTCGACTCGCCTTCCTCTTTCTGAGCGTTCTTTCGATTGCAGCCAGCTAACAACACCGCACTGCATATAAACAAAACAATAAAGTGTTTCATGGATGGATTCCTCCTGCCGCACGTTCGACTTCTGCCCAAGTGCGGGCTACATCCGCCTGCGCGTCGATATAAGCCAATTGTGTGTCCGCCAGACGGCGCTGCTCGTTGAGCACGTCGAGCAACCGCAATTGGCCCAGCTTATAGGCCTCCCGGATGACGGAAAGATTACTTGTCGAAGGATCGAGGACCCCGCTTTGGAGCATCTGCAAAGAGTCGGAAGCCGTCCGCCAACGCTGATAGGCTGCTTCTACTTCGAGCGGAATGTTTCTCTCCAGATACTCGCGCCGCAGTCGTGCGCCAGAGGTTCGGGCCGTTGCTGCCTGCACATTGCCGGCTCCGCTCCGGCTGGTACGCAGCGGTATTGAGACACCGAAGCTGAGAATATCTACGCTATCTCGGATAGGACTGAGTACGCCGCTGCCGTTAAGCCCGAATAATCCATCGAACTGGCTATTCTGCCGGGTATAGCCGGCAGAGAGAGTCACATCCGGTGCGGCTTCTGCTTTGGCAAGTACGATTCCCGCCGCTTCCTGTTCCTCTTCAAGGCGGGCCCTTTTGAGATCCGCACGATTCTCCAGAGCCTCGCGTTTCAAGGTGTCGAGGTCCAATGGAGGTGGAGCGGGGATATCTGAGTCTGGAATCGGAGTAGCTGAGTCAAGCCCGACCAGACGGCGCAATTCAAGTTCCGCCGAGCTAAGGCGACCCTGCGCACTCCGCCTCGAAACTTCCGCCCGGCCGATTTCGACTCTGAGCAGACTGGCTTCTAGTGGTGCGACGTCGCCCTCTTTCACGCGAGCATCTGTGAGCCGCAGCGTGTCCTGGTTCAGACCGATCAGATCGCTCAGCAACTTCAGCTTGTTGCGTTCAGCGGATACCTCCGCGTAAGCGGCGATAATCTCATACGCGAGCTGGACGGATCGTTGCTGTAACTCTGCCTCTGCGATACCGACAGAAAACTCAGCCAGGCGCACGCGCTTACCTCGCTTTCCGAACGTCTCGACCTCTTGTGAGTAGTCGGCACCATATTGTTCTTCGCCTAGCGTGCCAAATGGTTTCCCGGTAGCTCCGTTCAGGTCGAGCGTCGGCGCAGGCCGGACTCCGGCTTGTCGTGCAATCCCTTTGGCCTCTTCGATTCGCTGCCGAACTGCCGCTAGGTCTTTGTTGTTCGCGATTGCTATACGTACAAGATCGTCCACTGTTCGTCGAGCAGATGGCCCTTCTTGTGCCCCTAGCGGTATCGCTACAGTCAGCAACGCACATAGGAAGAGCTCAGTTTTCCCTCGCATACATCTCTCCTAATTGTGTTTTGAAAACAAGCTAGATTAAGGCCCTTCACTTTTCGTTCTGTGGGGTAAAAGAACCACATGGAGACTTGTCCGGAAGCAACACCGCTCAATTCACACGTTGCTGCGTGTGCCGCGACCCTGCTGTGCTCCTTTCCGCTGTATCTGCCTATTGTCAGGCTGGCGTCCTGTACAGCCGCATCCAAACTCGGGACGCACGGCCTGCGCTGTGACCACCGTTGATTCGCGTGCAAGAATGCAAAATTCACATGCACGTGCCATAATGACGAGTGTAAGGTCTATAGTAACTATAGGGTCAAGGCGATATGGATAGGCACCTGGGCATCGGCGAGTTGGCAAGGAAGACCGGATTGAAGGTCGTGACCGTCCGCTATTACGAGCAGATCGGGCTGGTGCCTAAACCGGCACGGACGACCGGAAACTATCGAAGCTACACAGAAGAGCACCTTAGCTGTTCGCACTTCATTAGGCGGAGCCGCGACCTGGGATTTTCCATCGATCAAATACGGGAACTCCTTGGTCTCGCATCGAAGGACAAACCCTCCTGCGCGGAGGTCTGTTCCATCGCCGAGCAGCACATTAAAGAGATTGAAACGAAGATCGCGGATCTGAACCGCCTCGTATCCGAACTTCGTCGTATTAGATCTTCCTGCAATGGCAATAGGCGTATGGCTGACTGCCGCATCATTGAAGCGCTCTCGCGTGACTAAATGGGCGTTGAGACAGTCGCCATGCGGGATTAGAACAGGCTGCGGCGCTGAAAGAGATACCCAGCGCGGGCCTTTGGCTGGTGCTCTGACCAGTCGGTCACTTTTCTCCAAGGCTATCTCTTTGAACTTCGGCAGAGGATGAATCCATCTTTGACCGCACAATTGGCCTTTCTGCATTTGCCGGATATTGTCGGAATCGCCGCTTATTGGATGCGTGTTCAGTTCACTCCTGCATGTGATCTCCACTGAGTCGGGCACGCGCTCGGGATTTAACCGTCGTCCGGCGGTACGGCGGGCCTCTGCTTTTCCGGTTCCTCACCCAACAAACTTTTCGTAAAGTGCGCGAAAACTTTCTTCGGGTCCCTCCCGAAAAGCGTCCCTGGGCCTTGGAAGCCTCACCCACTCGCGTCGCTCCGCGCAGTGTGCCCCGACCCATCGGGAGACCACACAAAACGGAGTGACATCATGAACACGAATACCATCCAGCAGCAGCTTCCTACGAACGCCATCCTTCACGGCAACTGCATCGAGAAGATGCGCGAAATGCCTGCAAACAGCATCGACTTCATCCTTACCGATCCGCCGTATCTGGCGAATTATCGCAGTCGTGATGGCCGTTCGATCCAGAACGATGCCAACAGCAACTGGCTCCGGCCCGCGATGCGCGAGGCGTATCGAGTCCTCAAGCAAGATCGCGTAGCCGTCATGTTTTACGGCTGGCCGAAAGTAGATGTGTTCTTTGCCGCTTGGAAGGATGCTGGTTTTCGTCCTGTCGGGCACATCGTGTTTCGCAAATCGTACTCTTCCCAAACACGCTTCCTGGGCTATCAGCACGAGCAAGCCTACCTACTCGCCAAGGGAAGACCGCCGTTGCCGTCACGACCTGTCGCTGATGTCATCGATATGCCGTACAGCGGCAATAAGCTGCATCCTACGCAAAAATCTGTACCGGCTCTCGTGCCGCTGATTCGTAGCTTTTCCCTTCCTGGTGAAGTGATAATGGACCCCTTCGCTGGCAGCGGCAGCACTTGTGTTGCAGCCACTCTCTGCGGTCGCAAGTATCTCGGCGTTGAACTCGATCCTGCTTACTTCGAGCAGGCAGTGCGTCGTCTGAATCACATTCGTGACCGGGCTGCTAAATAGCAGCCCGCAGTTTAGATCTCCACTGCTCTCTCGTTCTGAGCAACAGACGACAAATGTGATTTCCGGCAGGATAATTGCCGCTTGTTGTTGTGCAGCCTATTTCGGAACTTCGATCGGCCTTCGATTCCGCGTAAGAGAAAGTAAAGATATGTGCTCTTTGGGGGGAAGGATGCTACGCCCTTCCGCCCGCTGCGACCGCCGATAAAGCCGGCGTTCTCCGACTCCCCATCCAAGCGGGGACGTTCCTTCCCCGCAACGCCCCTCCCTTACGTGCGTACAAGCGTAAGCCATTCGGAAGAAGACCCAATTTCTTTCTTCGTTAAGTGCCCCCGCTTCATGCGGCTTTATGGCAGAGCCGGTCGGAACCCGTCAAGGGTCTCCGCTGCGCTGCGATGAACGCGAAAAGCCGCGCCCTTGACGGAACCCGCCTCGCCCCTGCCCGCCGCACAAGACATGAAGCGGGGGCACTCAACGAAAAAAATTTGGTTGAGAGCCACAGGCGAAAAGCCCTCCTTCAGAATCTCGCCCCACGCGGGCAGCACAGGAGAGCGAACATCATGCCTTACACCACCACCAACAACAACACCGCGCCGCACAGTGAGAATGCGGCGCTGCGCAGCCAATCCCCCTACCAGCAGCGCACCACGCAGCGCGACAACCCCACGCAGCAACTTATCAAGCAGGCCGTGGACTACCTCATGCAGCAGCTTGAGGCCGGACACAGCGAAACCCTTGCGGCTTATCTCAGCGCAATGGCTCGCTTCCATTCGTACAGCTTTGGCAACATTCTCGCCATCGCCAGACAGCGCCCCACGGCTACGCGCGTAGCAGGGTACGGCGCATGGAAGGAGCTAGGCCGGTTTGTGAAACGTGGCGAGAAGGGCATCCAGATTCTCGCCCCGATGGTGGGCTACCGGCGCAGGAAGGACGACGCCGACCGGAACCAAGCGCAGGACGACAACACCAAGCCCGCGCCTACGTTGATTGGTTTCCGGGCTGTCTACGTCTTCGATGTGGCGCAGACCGAAGGCGTGGACCTGCCCGAGTTCGAGCACACCATCACTGGCGAAGTAGGCGAGCACCGCGACCGGCTGATTGCGTTTCTCGCGCAGCAGAGCATCGCCCTTGAATACAGCGAGAACATCGCGCCCGCTCTTGGCGTGAGCTACGGCGGGAAGATTGCCATTCTGCCGGGTCAGTCGAAGGCCGAAGAGTTCGTGACTTTGGTCCATGAGTTAGGTCACGAGCTTTTACACAAAACCGAGCGGCGCACCATGACCACCGCCACCGTGCGCGAGACGGAAGCCGAGGCCGTTGCTTTCATCGTGGGCCAGGCTATCGGCCTTGAGATGGGCAAGGCATCTAGCGATTACATCCAGATGTACGCAGGCAATGCGGCGCTCTTGGCCGAAAGCCTTGAAGTCGTGCAGCGGACCTCTGCCATTATTCTCGGCGCAATCACCGTGGAGGCATCCGGTACGCAGGATGCACCCACGGAGTTTTCGCAAACGGAAGCCACAGCGGAGCCAGCGTCCGAACCCGAGCGGGCGCGGCGCTCCCGCCAGCAAACCGAAGTCATCGCGGAAGTGGCGTAATGCAAACCATTCTCCGCATCCTTGAGCGGGCCGGAGGCTACCGGCCCACGCTCTATCTCAAAATCGAAAACCCTCAGTACATGGCGTTAGTCATCGAAGCCATCGGCCACGGCCCGTTGGGGATTCCCGCGCTTTCCGTCGCACACTACGGCGAGATGAACGGCGACCTCATGCGCGACCCGGAGATGTGCTTCGAGTTGTCAAAGCCCACCAATGAGGGAATAGTCCTTGACCCCTATTACTGGCGCAATGACTACGTGGGCATAGAGCAGTGGTCTCGCACCATCGAGCTAGGCCATCTCGTCACTCGTCCCCAACTGTATCAGCGGCACAGGCAGTTTGCCCGGAGATGGGACTACAACCTGCGATTGCAGAGGTTTACAGAAGTTTTTACGGACCAGTCGATTCGCGGCTAGTCCGCTCTCTGCGGAGCGGAACCAGCCCCATGTGTCTCCGCTCCGTGCGCCTTCACTTATCAACCGCTCGAAAGGAGCTTATCGCAATGGAAACGACCGTTATCAATGCCACAGAGTACCGCGACGTTCCGCTGTCGCAACTCAACGAATCGAAGTCCAACCCCCGCCGCGTCTTTGAGGATGCGGCCCTCAACGAACTGGCAGCGTCGATTCGCAGCCAGGGCGTATTGTCGCCACTATTGGTAAGACCGCTTACCGAGAACGGCTTCGAGATTGTGTTTGGTGCGCGGCGTTATCGCGCCGCGCAGCTTGCCGAGCAGGAGACGCTGCCAATACGCATCAAGCAGATGACCGATGCCGAAGTGATCGAGGCGCAGTTAGTCGAAAACCTGATTCGCGCCGAGATTCACCCGATGGAAGAGGCCGAAGGATTCGCGCGGCTTCTGGCCTTGGAGGAACCGAAATACACCATCGAGCAAATCGGCGCACGTGTCGGAAAATCGCCCGCGTTCATCGCGCAGCGATTGAAATTGGTTGACCTTGTGCCCGCCGCTGTCGATGCCTTCTACGCCAACGAAATCGGCGTAGGCCACGCGCTCTTGCTGGCGAAATTGCCTGCCCATGAACAACCACAGGCACTTTCGGCTTGCTTTAAGGAAGTCTACAACGGCACGCAGCAACCGGCGCGGGTTCTTCTGCCTGTGCGCAACCTGCAATTCTGGATTGAGTCGAACGTATTGCTTGTTTTGAAAGACGCGCCCTTTGACAAGCGCGATGCGCAGCTTGTGTCCACGGCGGGCAGTTGTGCCGATTGCCGCAAGCGCACCGGACACAACAAGCTCCTGTTTGGCGATGACCTCGGCAGGCAGGGGGACCGTTGCACTGACCCCGGCTGCTACAACGCAAAACTCGCGGCGCACGTGGCAAAGACCGTTGCCGCCAAGCCCAACCTTGTGCAGATCAGCACGGCCTACGGCGGGCAAAAGGAAGGCAGCCCGGTTCTGCCGCGCAACAAGTACACCGCAATCCGCGACGACAAGCCAGAGTCGAAGGACGAGGCGAAGCGTCCCGAGTTCAAGGGGTGCAAGTTCACCGCTGACGCCATCATCACCGAAGGCAGCGGCGTGGGCACCATCCAGAAGGTGTGCGCCAATCCCGCCTGCCCCGTACATCACCCGAAAAAGCAAACCAGCGCGGGTAGTGGCAGCGATGCGCAGTGGAAGGCAGAGCAGGAAAAGCGGCGCAGGGAAGAAGCTATCGCCAACGCAACCGGCTTGCGCGTTCTCTCTGCGATCAGCGCGGCGGTCCCGGTGCGGCTGATGAAACGCGACCTGCTGTTTGTGGCGGAACGTCTGGTAAACCTGCTGGACGAAAACCGCGCCGCGATCCTTGCCCGGCAGCACGGCATCACGAAGGCCAAGGAGAACGAGTCTACCGGCAAGCTGTTCACGGCCTTTCTGCGCCGCGCCGACGAAGGCACGATGGGCCGCGCCGTGGTTGAGTCCGTTGTCTTGCTCACGGCCTCACGTGGAGACGCTTCGCACGTGTTACGTGAAGCAGCCGAGGTTTACAAGGTGGACGTGGCCGCAATCACGGCCACGGTCAAGCAGGAATTCGCCGCCAAGGAAAAAGCAAAGACGGCGAAGAGGGCCATGCCCAAGCCGCCCACGAAGTCGTCGGCAAAGGCTGAGAAGAGAGCGGCTGCGTAACGAATCAACTAATCGAGACCCTGCGGAGCCAGAAAATCGGCTCCGCATTTTTTTGTGCCTGCCCGTCTTTCCCACCCATGTGCGTGGCTCCCGCGTCTGGCGGGAGCGTCTTCACTCGCCCACCCGACGGGCGGCGCTCTGCATACTCAGATTCCCTACGATGGGAGCAAACTCTTTCCATCAATGTGCCATGATTAAGTTTGCTGCGAGCCACACGTTTCAGTGCTCGCCTTAGTCATCCGCCAAAAGGTGAATAATCGGACACGGTGCACCGACGGATGACGCATCGCAGGCGCGCACGAGGCGTGAGAGTGCTTTTTTCATCTTGGAGAGGTCTGCAATCTTCTCTTCAATCAGTTCCAGCTTGTGGGCTGCGATCGCTCGTGTTTCTGAGCAGGCTTTCCTTTCATCGAGTGCGAGCAGACCTGTGATCTCTTCCAGCGTGAATCCAAGAGCCTGGGCTCGCTTGATGAAGCGGACCCGCTTTACCGTGTCGGATGTGTACTGCCGGAATCCGCTCCGCGGTTTTGTCGGTTCTTGCAATAAGCTCCGTCGCTGGTAATAGCGAATGGTCTCGACATTCACACCGCTTTGTTTTGCCAGTGTGCCGATGGTCAGATTCTCGCTCACGAATCGCCTCCTTGACTCCGTACCATAGT
>JAJYAE010000414.1 GCA_021779695.1 Acidobacteriota bacterium
GTCTCTGGTCGAGTTACGTCGCCCTGAACGATCTGCACATCTTTGGGGAACTGCCGCGCCTTGGAGGGATCACGCACGAGCGCGCGCACGGTGTATCCCTTTTCGTGGGCCACTTCCACGACGGGTCGACCGATGCTGCCCGTCGCGCCTACGACCAGGATTGTCCTGATTGGATCGCTCACTCTGTCTCCTGAAAAGCTGCCTTCCTGTGGAACACCAAATGCGGAGCAACCTCGTCGATAACAAAGGAATCGACGAGGTCAATCCGTTCGGGGCCCGTGACCGCATGGCTTTTCTGCAAATACATGCAGAGCTATCATGATCCGGCCTGCTGTCAGCGTCCGACATTCGCCTGCAGGCTGGCCGGGTAGCGCGCTCCCTGGACTGCGATGCCGGCCAGCGCGCCTTCGATCTCCTGCAGATCACGTACAGTCAACTCAATTGCAGCAGCCCCGAGGTTTTCCTCCAGCCTGTGCAGCTTCGTCGTTCCTGGAATCGGCACGATCCACGGCTTCTGAGCCAGCAGCCAGGCCAGCGCGATCTGAGCGTTGGTGGCGCCCTTCGCCTTCGCAATGCCGGAAAGAACATCGACAAGCATCTGGTTGGCCTTGCGGTTTTCTTCCGTGAAGCGCGGAACTACGTTGCGAAAATCCGTCTTGTCGAACTGCGTCTTCTCGTCGATTGCACCCGTCAGGAATCCCTTGCCCAGCGGACTGAACGGAACGAATCCGATGCCAAGCTCCTCCAGCGTGGACAGAATCTCCTTCTCCGGTTCGCGCCACCACAGGGAGTACTCGCTTTGCAGCGCCGCGACGGGCTGGACCGCATGTGCGCGGCGAATGCTTGCAACGCCCGCCTCTGACATGCCGAAGTGCTTCACCTTGCCCGAAGCAATCAGATCCTTCACCGTTCCGGCAACGTCCTCAATCGGCACATTCGGATCGACGCGATGCTGATAGAGGAGGTCAATCCTGTCGGTCCGCAGCCGCTTCAGCGCGGCTTCGGTGTGCGCGCGGATCCGTTCTGGCCGGCTGTCCAGTCCCTTGGTCGGAATGCCGTCCACAAAGCCGAACTTGGTTGCGATCACGACCTGGTCGCGAATCGGCTCCAGCGCTTCTCCAACCACTTCTTCATTCAGGAATGGGCCGTAGGCCTCCGCGGTATCAAAGAAGGTGACGCCGCGTTCAAATGCTGTGCGGATCAGCGTAATCGCCTGTTGCCGCTCTGTCGCCGGACCGTAGCCGAAGCTCAGCCCCATGCAACCCAGGCCGAGCGCTGAAACGGTGAGATTGTTGCCGAGAGTACGGGATTGCATACTTGCTCCTTTTATTCAATTTCTTCCGCCACAAAGCGGGCTGAGAGGGTGCGCGGCAGCTGCGAGTGGGTCACAGGTGCTCCCAAATCACCTGCCAGTGCTCATCAGGCTGCGTGGAGTGGATGGTGAGTCGCCTGCCGTGCAACAGATATGCGCGTTGGAGGCTTTTGCCCACAAGACCAGGCGTGATCGATCCCTGCACATGGTGCGTGAGCGTGTGGGTGGACTCGTCTACCTCGTAGCTGCCGAAGGAAGCCTCGTAGCCATTCAGTGCGTAGTCGTTGTTGACGCTCGGGTCAGGGTACGCAACCTGAACGGACATGTGGCCGTCGGCGGTGTAGATCAGCGATCCTTTCAATCCGGCAACTGCGTGGAAGGTTCCTTCCCTGGTGACGTCCCCGAGAGAAACCAGTCGCCACGCTCCGAACAATTGGTCGCGGTCAGAAACAGCGGGCTGCTTCCCAGCGGACTGTGCGTGCGTCGCCCCACCGAGCAGAGCGGTGGCTGTCAACAGAAGAATGAAGAGTTTGTTCATCGCATTGTCATCCTGTGCTTCTCCGGTCAGCGGCCCACGAGCTTCTCGTGAAACTCCGGATAGCGCGCGCCGACCAGCTTGATCTCAGCGCAGGCCGCTTCGATTGCCTGCAATTCATCCTGCGATAGCTCGACATGAACGGCGCCCAGATTTTCTTCCAGGCGGCGCAGCTTGGTTGTCCCAGGAATCGGCACGATCCATGGCCTTTTAGCCAGGAGCCACCCTAGAGCGATCTGGCCCGTCGTGGCATCTCTTGCCTCGGCGAATCGCGCGATCAGATCGACAAGCGCCTGGTTCGCCCGGCGGTTCTCTTCGTTGAAGCGCGGTATGGTGCTGCGGAAATCTGTGCTGTCAAATTTTGTCTCCGCGGTAATTTGTCCGGTGAGGAATCCCTTGCCCAATGGGCTGAAGGGAACAAAGCCGATGCCTAACTCCTCGAGCGTGGGAAGAATCTCTTCTTCCGGCTGACGCCAGAAGAGAGAGTACTCACTCTGCAGCACCGTAACCGGCTGCACGGCATGAGCGCGACGGATCGTCTTTGCCCCAGCTTCAGACAGTCCGAAATGCTTGACCTTGCCAGCCGCAATCAATTCTTTCACCGCGCCTGCTACATCCTCTATCGGCACGTTGGGATCAACACGATGCTGATAGTAAAGGTCGATCACATCCACCCGAAGCCGTTTCAGCGAGCCTTCCACCACCGTCTTGACGTGTTCGGGGCGGCTGTTGAGGGCATTCCACTTTCCGCCGTCTGCCGGGTTGGCCTCCCAACCGAACTTTGTGGCAATGA
The DNA here is from genome assembly GCA_021779695.1 of Acidobacteriota bacterium. The sequence continues at coordinate 2,641 of JAJYAE010000414.1, forward strand.
CAACCTTGCCGCGGAAGGGCTCAAGAGCTTCGCCTACCAGTTCCTCATTGTGAAAAGGTCCATAGACTTCGGCCGTGTCAAAGAAGGTGACGCCGCGTTCAACCGCGGCACGGAGAAGGGCGATCATCTCCCCACGGTCTTTGGGCAAGCCATACGACCAGCTCATCCCCATGCAGCCCAGGCCGAGTGCGGAAACCTCAAGATTGCTTTTTCCCAATCTGCGCTTCTTCATGAACTTCTCCTTGGATCCCTTGCACCGTGTGCCGTGATTTCAATGCCGTTCGCCAAATGCAGGGCCATGTCGATCAAATTCAGCGATCTTTCTTGCCCAAAAGCCCCTGGCGATAGAGAGAATTCATTCTCATGGTGCGTCTGAGCTCTGGCTTTGCCTTTGCATCATCACGTCTTCGATGGCGCAGTCGCCTGCACGGGCACTGGGGGTTCTCTCCGGCTTCTGGTTCCGCAGCGAGACCGCATACTCAAAAGAAAATAATCAGGATGACGGCGACTGAGAGATTACTGGCCCGCATCTCTTCACTGTCGACTCCGATTCTGCCGTCTTCCAGAATCGATCTGAACAGCTCCAGCCTTATGCTACGAAGGAGCCGGATTGCAGCGGTATCCTGATCCTGCCAATCTCTTGCCTAATCCTCTGCATCATGGAGAGATTCTTCGATCTGCGCGAAACCAAGAATCCGAAGACGAGCAGGATGAAAATGGGAAGAGATATCCGCCAGATCGGCCGCAATCCTGATGAACGCTTGCCCAAAAACTGAGACCAGCGCTCAGCTGTGAAG
>JAJYAE010000081.1 GCA_021779695.1 Acidobacteriota bacterium
GTTCCAGCCTGTCTCATGCGCAATCTTGGTTGCATGGCTGAAAGGCGGCGTCTCCATCAGCTCCAGATACTGCTGGTTCTGCGCGGCGGCGCGGCTGGCCACCTCGTCCACCCACTCGCCCGTATGAACCTTGGCGATCCCGCTGAACCGCGCAAAGGTCGAGAAGAACTGGTCATGCCCGCTGAAGCCTTGACTCGGCACAAAGCTGCGCATGGAAAAGGCATTCACCAGATCGTCATAGAGATCCTGCTGCGCCTGCGTCAGCACGCCTGTCAACTCCTTCGCCGGCTCCAGCGGCCCTGTGCATGGCGGCCTGGCCAGGCTCAGCGTTCGCGGGTCCACGCACAGGCCGTCTTCTCCCGCGTCCTTGATGAACGTCTCGGCGTAGACCGCTCCGCTCAGATGCACATGCAAATCGGCGCCCTTGGGAAACTGGGCAAGAAACGCGCGCAACGCCAGCGGGCCGCCCTTTGCGGCGGCGGTGTACGCGCGGGCGGAGCGAGCTTCCGCCGCCGTGTTTGGCGCAGGGGGTTGAGCTTGAAGAGCGGCAACGGACACCAGGGCGACGCAGGCTGTGCAAAGAAGAGAGTGACGCATCATTGCCATACAGTGTAGAGCAGGGATGCCTGCGCGGCAGGCAAAAAATGCCACGCCGGCCGCCTGAAGCGAAAGAAGTTCACGGCATGGGGATACGGCCAAACCCGGGCAGGCCGCGGCTTCGCGGATCATTTCTTCCCGGCAAAGCCACCCGCACTGGGCCCGGTTTGGCTTAAAGAATGGGAGTTGGTATACTGGCGTAGTTGTTGCAGCGCACTGTTCGTGGACCAGCCCACCTTCTCCGGCAGCGCCGGACTCCGCGCAGGAAATTGCAACTCAAAAAGTCTGCACTGAGGCCAGGTAGCTCAGTGGTAGAGCGCGGCCCTGAAAAGGCCGGCGTCGGCGGTTCAATCCCGTCCCTGGCCACCATTCCTTCGTTTCACCCCGTCCCACCCGACACCAGATTTCTATTAAGTCTTTTATTTCCGCCAAACCAAAGTACCACCCCGTGCCACCCGGACCCATGGCATCCCAGATTGGATTGGGGTATATTTTGGGGTATATCCCGGAATTGAGAAAGTCATACCCCAATGCCGCTGACCGACACGCAAGTGAAGAACGCGAAACCTGATCGTAGACCACCTGCCCGCACGAAAGGCGGGGGGGTGGGCAACGGAGGCACGGCGAAGAATTCCCAATCACCGAAGGTGTACAGGACGAAATCAGGAGAGCAGCCCAAATCGTACAAGCTTTACGATGGGGACAATTTGTACATCGAGGTATTCCGGAACGGTTCAAAGATCTGGCGGTTCCGATTCAAGTTTCCCAAGGAGAACGTGATATCGCTGGGCAAGTATCCGAAGGTATCCCTTGTGAAAGCCCGCGAGGAACGCGACAAGTGCCTCGATCTGCTTGCAAAAGGAATTGATCCGAGCCTGCATCGCAGGCTGGCAAAGGATGCAAGAGCCGGTCAAGCAGAGGACGCCTTTGAAGTGATTGCGAAGGAGTGGCTGGCAAAATTCATCGACACAAAGTCAGCAAGCCACAGTAAGCGCGTTCATGCGAGGTTTGAAAACGATGTATTTCCCTGGATCGGCAAACGGCCGATCGGTGAAATCGTTCCCAAAGAGATGTTGGCAGTGATTTCGAGAATCGAGGAACGCGGAGCCGTCGATACCGCTCGTCGAACCCTCGGAAGCTGCAGCGATGTCTTTCGCTACGCCATTTCCACCGGTCGCTGCGAAAGCGACCCTTGCCGGGACCTTCGGGGTTCTCTTAAAAAGCCGAAGCAAGGGCACTTTGCCGCGGTCACAAAACCGGCAGACCTAGCAGGAATCCTTCGGGTGATTGACGGTTACAAGGGGACCTTCCCGGTCCAATGTGCACTGCGGCTCGCTCCGCTGCTGTTTGTACGGCCGTATGAGCTGCGGACGGCGAAGTGGGCGGACATCGACCTCGAAAATGCCGAGTGGTGCATGGAACTCTCGAAGCAAGACGATGATCGGGAGGGTCGGCTCGATGTTGACGATCACCTGATCGTTCCACTTTCAAGCCAAGTGGTTGCCATCCTGCGCACATTACACGGGTTCAGCGGGAACGGCATCTACGTTTTCCCCGGCCTTCGTACGAAGGAGCGTCCGATGAGCGAGAATGCTGTGCTTGCTGCCTTACGCCGGCTCGGGATCCCCAAAGAGGAAATGTGCGGACACGGCTTCCGTGCGACAGCCCGCACGATTTTGCGGGAACAACTCAAGATTGAACCGGAATATCTCGAGCTTGAACTGGGGCATCAGGTCATTGATCCAAATGGGCGGGCATACAACTGGCCTGCCCGGTAATTTGTACCAGTGAGATTGTTAGTGTAGCGCAGCGGGAGAGGTAGATATCTGCCCGTCGCAGTAGCAGGCGGTGTGGGAAAGTGGGAAGCGTTCTTTGCTTTCCACTTTTCCATGCCGCTGGGAAGCTTCGTTCTGCCATGCTACCGGCGCTGGCGGTCTGTAGCCCAGCGATGAGTGTGGCCGCTCGGTGTTGAAGTAGACGCGCCAGCGTTCCGCCAGCACCCGCGCCTCCTTCAGTGAATAGAAGAGTTCGCCGTTCAGAAATTCGTCGCGCATTTTGGAGTTGAAGCTTTCGCAATAGCCGTTCTCCCAGGGAGAACCGGGTTCGATGTACAAGGCCTTGGCTCCGGTTTTTGCCAGCCACTTGCGCAGTTCCTTGGCAACGAACTCGGGGCCGTTGTCTGATCGAATATGTTCCGGAATTCCGTGCTCGATCATGGCCTCGGCCAGCACGTCAATGACCTGGCTGCTGTTGATGCGGCGGCCGACATGGATCGCCAGGCACTCTCGCGTGTACTCGTCGATCAGGTTCAGGAACCGCACCGTTCTTCCGTCATGCGTGAAGGCGCTCATGAAATCGTACGCCCAGACGTGATTCGGCCGCTCCGGCCGCAGACGCACGCACGATCCGTCGTTGAGCCACAGCCGGCGCCGCGGCTTTTGCTTCTGCGGCACCTTCAGCCCTTCGCGGCGCCAGATCCGCTCCACGCGGTCCTTGCCTACGTTCCAGCCCGCTTCCTGCAGCTTGATGGTGATGCGTCGGTATCCATACCGGCCATATTGAGTGGCGAGTGCGATGATGGCCCGGGTCAGCGCGTCTTCGTCGTTCCGCTGCGTGGGCTGGTAGCGCTGCGTGCCGCGTGGCTGGTGAACCAGTTGGCACGCATGACGCTCACTTGCCCCTTGTTGTCTTGCGTGTTCTACAGCGGTACGGCGCCGCTCCGGGCTTAGAAGTTTCCCCGCGCGATATCCTGAAGAATCTGCTTGTCCAGGCTGAGCTCAGCCACTAGCCGCTTCAGCTTCCCGTTTTCCTGCTCCAGTTCCTTCAGTCGCTTCGCCTGGTCCACCTTCAGACCGCCGTACTCCTTGCGCCAGCGGTAGTAGGTCTGCTCCGTGATCCCGGCTTCGCGGCTTGCCACCGGGTGCGTCTTTCCGTTCGCCACCGCCACTTCAATCTGCCGCAGGATGTTCACAATCTGCTCAGGTGTGTGCTTCCTGGCCTTGCCCATTCCATGCTCCTTCCATACCAGTTTGTCTCATCCCCACTGGTACAGAATTTGCCGGGCACTCCAGCCTTGACGATAAGAATCGTGCATTCTCTCACATCATTCGTAAAGGAACATGGGATTCTTCTGCGCCGTTGGGTCTAGCTACCGCGAATTCCCATAAAGGGAGCCCAGTAGATTGGGTGATCCCCTGGTATAGCTCGGCTCGACGGGATGGTCGAGCGATATTGTCGAATTGCGCGAATGGCACTGCCGAGCGCCTTACTGGGATTCTCGCTGGACTCTAATGCGCCGTAAAATTCAGCCGTGAATCTTGTCGCACAGTCTTCAACGACCAGCCAGAGGCTACCCACGACGAAGCGAGCACCTACCCTGAGAAAACTCGATGCCGTATCGAACAGTTCCGAGGAACCGTGTCCCCCCATGGCTGTTTCGCACGCACTCAACACAACGATGGGGCGACCGCGAAGGACGTGCATCGAAAGGATGTCGTTCTCTGAGAACATTGCAGATTCGCCATTCCTCCCTACAACGACCAATCCAGATTGATCGCCGCGCCGCGCTCCATGACCAGAATAGAAAAAGTGATCGGCAGCGGGGATAGACTCGGCAAGACGTTCAGGTGTTGGAGCACTCTCTATGACATCCAATTCAGTAGCGAGCGTGATCCCGCGCGCGGAGAAAGCCGCACGTCCCACGCTTGGGCCAACCTGCGCAAATACCCTGGTCCCTGCGCCGTTGCTTCCGATCTTCTCGATCGCAAGTTGACACTCTCTCGCCGCCGATATGAGGTCTCCCTCACGATCGGACACGACGAACATTGGAGAGGAAGGTTTCTGCCAAGAGAGAGTGTTTGGGGATAGAACTGAGATGTTGGGGCAAAAGGTCACTGAGTCGAAAGCCTCCACAGCGCACTTTCCGTCTGTCAGCGTAGTTGCGTGGAACGGAAGACCTGCCAAACGTCCCGCAACGATGATGAGCTCTGTACCTGGAGCGACTTCCGCTGAAAGACAAGGTTGTATCAGATTCTGACTCAACTGGGTGAGCAAGCCGTCGGTTTGTTTTGCCCATCGAGCGCGAGCTTCGTCTCTTTCCAGCACTGGCGCTTGCAGATATTCGAGATAAGCCGAAGACCATTGATCAACCCAGACGCTCGCTGCTACTGAAGGAACAGGAAGCACTTGGATTGAGTAGCCCGTAAACGGACCTGTCTCTCTTCCACCGGCAAGAAGGATTACCGTTCCCCAACGGCTAATGGTAAGATCAAAGATCAATGAATTGGGGTGAGCTTCGAGAAATGCTTCAACGGAGCCTAGTGAAGGATGATCGACTTCGTCCGATGGTGGAGGGAAAAGCAGTCGGCGTCTTAATTCGATATCCCGCAGATGTTTTCGGGAGGTCTGTACAGCGTCATTAACGTCGACATCTACTTGCGACCTCCTGGCCGCCTCCCAACGTGATCGTTCCGCTTCGCGGGACTCTACCCGCAGTTGATCCATAAACTCGCCCAGTCCACCCTCAGTTTGCAGACTGCGACGCGACTCGGCGGAATGGCTCATGAATTCTCGACCTTTTGACCGCGCCAGTGCGAAGGCGATCAGATCAGGAGCATTCCCGAGTGTCGCCTGACACCAGGCGATTTCGGCGTATACGTTCGAATAGCGGTCCGAAACCTCGAAACGCCACTGGACCGAGTCCACCTGTGTCCACATGATTTCGATCCATTCGGTCGCTTGTTGAAGGATTTGCTCCGCCTCAACAACGCTCGACGGGGCACCGTCATTCATGAATCTTTGAATGCAGAGGCCTGCTAGCCGTTGCGACATGGAGATTGCATTGTCGTAACGCTTCGCTTCAAGGAAATATGCCAAGGCGGCCTTGTACGAATCAAATATCGTCTGGAAGTCGCTGGCAAGAGCGCGAAGTGAATGAAGCTCTCCTACGCATAGATATGCGCGTGCCAGAGCTTGCAGGTCTTCGCTATCTTGCAGAAGGCTAAGCGCCTGGGTTGCCTTCGCGATGCTCTCTTCGATGGCTTCGGGCGACCGCGCCTCCTCAATCTCGGAAGCAAGCATTGCAGTGCCAAGCAAAGCTTGACTGTATTCGCCCGGATAGTATTCGAGAAGTGCTTCGGCCTCTTGGTAGGCGTACATTGCGTTGCGAGCGTTCGTGGCATCCCTTGTTATCTCGTAAAGTTCAATATTGAGGTGCCCGAGATTAATGCTGATGATGCCTCGCAGTTGGTTGTCGGCGGTGTTCTTCGCAAGTCGATCCTGAGCCGTATGCAACGAATCAATCGCTGCTTTGAGGGTCTCTACCTCATCTCCGGTCCCTCTGCGGCGCAGAATATTGCTTTTTGCCAAGTAGGCGCTCGCAAGTGTTCGCCCAACCAGATCATTCTCGCGATCTGCACGCTCGTCGTTCTCAAGCAGATCAATCGCTTGTTGAGCGTAAGACAACGCACGTTCTTGATTGGCAGATCGCTCTCCGTGCAGTCGCTCGTTGAGATAGATCGCGAAGGAGTTCAGGGCTAGAGTTCTGCCGATGACGCTCTTTTCCATTTCGAAGGTCGTTAGGGCTTCTTGATACGTGGCCATGATCTTCTCGTCATGAACTTCATCGCTGACTAAGCGTAGTCTGCTCATTGTATTGGCATAGTCAGTGAGGATGAGACCGCGTGCCTCTGCCTCATGCTTGACCTTCGCTACTGCCAGTGCGCGTTCGTAAGCATCGAGGGATTCGCCATACACTTCGGGCTCCCAGAATCCAACGTTTTCCAGCAAACGGGCGCGCGTGGCCCATAGATCCCGCAACAGGCGTGGAGTTCTGTCGTCCACACTTCCGAGGGTCTCTCGTATGAGTTCAGCGGATTCTTTCAGAAGAGCAAGAGGGGTCTTTACGTAGCGCCAGTAGTTGAGCACGGCCTTCGTATAGTGCAGCACGAAGATTCCGCGCTTCTCGGCCGTGGGCCAATGCACAGATTCGGAAAGTTTGGCATATGCTTCGAGCGCATCGACAATCACCGGTGGCGTCGAAAGGCGCATTAAATGTTCCAGAAATGCTGAAGCGAGGAAGATTTCTATTGTCTTTTCAGTATCTCCTGCATCGAGTTGGTGAGGGGACGGGTTCCGAGCCAAGTACTGTGCGGCTTCCTCCATGGAACTCTGAATCGTGCGCGCACCGGAACCAACGTCGTTCGAAAGCCTTTCTGCGAGTCTTCCGAATTCTCCACTGACAAGGAACCAAAGCTCAGCCTGATCTGGCGACACTGGGATATGAACCTTGATCGATCCGTCTATGGGCACTCCGTTTTCGCGATCTCTTATCTTCACGATGCTGGGGGCAACTCTGCTGCAAGTACGAATATATGCCGCGAGTTGCGCAAACGTCTCAGCATTAGGATTTTTCTGCTGAGCCAAGAAATGGGCACGTAAATCCAAAAACTCATGAAATTTGGGATCGCCGAGGATGTCGCTCGCAACGATTGTTCGCGCCCAGTCTTCCTTACTCAGTCGGCCAGATTTCGCGATCTCTTGAATGGCCGTATAGACCTTGCTAAGCACTTTCGCCGCTCGACGTAGATCCGCGAGTCTCGCGGCGTCCCCATTCTGGACTGCATCAAGCCAAAACGCACCCACGAGACGATTAAAGTTAGTCCCATGGCAAAGAGGGCGTTTCCTGTAGGCTTCGAGCAGGTCGCCTACACTTCCGACGCGGGCGAAGCGCTCGACGTCTTCATGCCAGCCCTCGATCGCTTCCGCCATCTCGATTAAGCGTTCGACAGAAGAAGATTGGTAAAGGGCTAGCTCGGCTGACTCTCTGCGCAGTTCTTCTGCGATTCCATCTTTGCGAGCTGCGGGCTCGTGCTCAAGGATTTTGAACAGATCGTCCGGACCTTGAGTCTCCCATATTCGCTTCAAAACTTCTTGTCTCGAAGCGGCTGTTTTCCTTATCTCTTGCAGCCTAGACTTAATGCCAACCATATGGGCTGCGACTCTCCCTTTGTCGCGATAGCTCACCTTTCCCAAATCTACATGTTGCGGGTGGTGAAAACACTGAGCGCGCGCGCCCGGCTCGACGACATAACCAGATTGACGCCGACCGCATCAGCTGGATTGGTGAACCTACGCAGCAAGTCGTATGTTTGGTGTGCAATGGTGCTGACATTCCCTCGATCGGCAAAGAAATCTCTCACATAGCGCATGCCGAATCCAGCGAGAATATCCGCGACCTGAACTCCGATGGACTTGGAAGAACTCGCAAAACTGAGAGAGGCGGACTCTCGGAAATTGAAGTCAGAGTGAGGTGTAAACATCTCGTCCGCCCTCTCCCGAAGAGCTTCAGCAGTTTGCTTGCTGATTTCGAGAATGTGGTCGAACTGAAGCTGTTCATCGTGGATCAGACGAACATTGGCCAGGCGCCCCTTTTGTTTGCGGTTGATCCGAGCATAGATGTTCGTGAACGCTGAGAGGTTTGGCAAGATCCACACACGTTTTTGGTGCTTGTTATCGTCGGGGATCGGGAGGTAACCGAAGAAAGCATTGTCGTGCCCATCTGCACGCGCTTCCTCAGCGTCGGTCAGGGCGGTTGAAGCCAGGCCGACAACAATAGCGGCAACATCTCCCGCGCCGGCATCTGCGCGAGCAAACTCGACCAGTGCAGAAAGCTGAGTGCTGAGGGTCTGGTGAGAGGGCGATAGGCAGGCTTCGATGAACTTCGCAAACACAGCGTCAGGCATTCGTTCAAAGATATAATCTGCGACGAGGTTTTGAATGAAATGAGTCCGCGGGTCTGCGGCCATGCCTTGGATGGGTGGTAACAACTGACATGATGTGATATGTGTGGCCAGGAAAAACTTCTTGTCCATGATTTCCAAGAAGAACGGGTACCGTTCCGTGCAGACCAGCTTCACGACTTCATACGTAAATTCCGGGCGCTCCTGGCGCGCAGACGACTTGAGCTCATCAAGCCGGACATCGTACTTGTCTCTGACACAGTTGATTTCTTGTTCTAGAGAGAACTCGTTCGCTACGCCGACCGCTGCTAGACAGAAGATTGGCTGATCATTGAAATCTGACAAAGTATTCAGTTTTGCGACGTCGCCTGTCTGGCCGCTCTCATCGATGAAGTAATCCACTTTTCGTCCCTCGCCGACATCGTGGAGGTTGATCAACCAACTACATATAGAACCTGTAGGAGGGATTGGGAATCTGGTCCTCTGGAAGCTCGGCCATCAGCATCCCCACCTTCTTAGCAAAGGATAGAGTGATCGGATATCTTCCGATGCCTTCGCTCGAGTTCCAATTCATCTTTGTAAGGGCAAGGATCTCCGAGGCGCGTTGGCGGATATCCGTCTCTCCACACGATCCGATCTGGACAGGGGCGGGAATATAAGGCCCGGGATATTCATGCCACCAGGAAACGTACCCCATCGTGAAGAGGAAGAACTCATCTCCGATCGAGCAGAGAGTTCCACGCCAAGGCTCTTGCATGCCTTTTCTGACGAGGCGGAGCGCCGTCGGGCGAATCCATACGAGTTCACAAGCAGGGACACGGGAGTTTGCGATCGACCGGAACCCCATTTCTTCTTCCGGCTGGTACATACTGGTTTTATGAATCACGATCCTGGACGGCGTTAGCCCCGAAATCGCTTCATATTTGTCGACCACTTCTTTGATCAGGTCCGCCGACTGTGTCTCGTTCAAATACGGCTGCCGGTCGCGCTTCTGGTGGCGCGGAATCGTCGAGCCCTTCAAGGCAAACGGCTCGATCTCGTTGGAGAAAGCCTGGGCCACGCTCGCGTAAACCATATCACCATCACGCCGTTTCAAGTGATGGAAGGATATTCCGATAAAGCATGTGTTCTTGGGTAGGACCGATGGCCGCCATGGCTCCCGACCTGCCTTATAGAAGAGCGAAGTGCTGAGATTCCACGCGCGCGTCGCGTTGCTCTGCCCCTCTGCCGCGGGTCGCAAGAACGTGTCCCGGCGCATCACCTGAATAGGGATTGCGTTCGGCTGACTGATGACCCGTGCCTTTAGGGCTCGGTAAAAGGTGCGAAAGAGCAGATCTTCGGCTTGAGTGCGCAATTCTTCTGCTGCGGCCAACTCCTCCGGGCTCGGTTGGAAGAGCGTCAGCTGCTCTCCCTCTTCCTCCTCTTGAAGCCGCTCCAGCGCGGCTCGCTCGACCTCAGTCAAGCGCGGATTGCTGACGCGGAGGTCTGCCAGCTCATCAGGGAGGCAGACAAGAATGCAGTCGGGGCGCACATCACCAAAGAGGCTCTGAATTCGAGCGTCGTACAGATCGAGAAGGCTATCGAACCGCCTGATCTGTGCCGGCTCCGCGAGTGCCAGGTCAAGCCGAGCCTGGTCGACTATGCGGACGAAGCGGTCGTCCAGCACGAAGTTCACTCCAAACGCATGCGGACCTCCGGGCCAGTCCCGATATCTCTGTCCGTTTTTCTCGAACGCGACCGACATGAGGTTAAGGTTGATCAACCATTTCTTCGCGATCTCTATCTCCGCGGGAGCTCCAACCAGCCCCAAACGGACATCTTTTCCCGGTGATTTATCCGCTGCTCCGTACCGTGACATCATCGCCCGGGGATCGACGCCTGCCTTACCGGCGGCGAAGCTGATCTCCGGCTCTGGAAGAATCTCGATTTCGACACTCGTCTTCATCGCGCTTCGGGGACCTCCACGTTGAGGTAAGCTGCGTCCACAAGGATGTCGTATTCATCGGGGATGCCAAGATTGATCGTGGAACCGCCGTCGGCTAGGAAGACTGCCCAGAAGATTAGGTCCGTTTCGACGTTTTTGTTCTTGTCGAATTTCATTCTTCGGGTGGCCTTCGCCGTCCGCGCGAACGACGGCAGTGGCGTCTTCGCATCAGCTCCTGTGAACATGTAGAACGGCTTGATCCGGATACACCATCGACCGTTCATGTAGACCAACGCGTAACCGAAGCCTTCGTTTTCAAACCAAGGCCTCTCCTCGTTGCGCTGCTTGACGACTTCTCTGCGGTTGCCGCGTTTTTGTGGGCTGTCCCAAACGACCGTCCGATTGGCACCGTCTTTGCCCGTAAAGAATGCCCTATGTATCTTGTCTCCTTCAAGAAGAAGCCCCTCCTCTTCGAAGTCCTCAATATGTGCCTCAAAATGCTCGCGGAGCAGCCAGGAGAGGACGCGGCGCTTATCTTCGTCTTCCTCAATCTCAGAGCGGGTAATCGAATCACTCGCCTGGACATCTGCGATCGGAGCCAGCACGCGTAGGAGTTTATCCAGTGGCGCAAAGCTCCAAAACTCATGAGTGTCCTCGAACGGACGCGCAATGAAAACGCCGCAGTCCGCCAAATCCACCGAGGACGTACTGTCCCACAGTCTGGAAGTCAGACGAACGATCGTTACGTGTGTCGGAAGCGACACTACAGGAAGCAGATTCAGGACATAGACCCCGGTGGGATGGGTCGAATGCGCAACGAGTTTCGATCCCGCGGTCGATGCAGCCTGTTTGACGATCGCCGAGAAGGTCCCTTCCTGCTGGTTATGGAAGAATGCTGATTCGCCGCCCGCTTCGATCATGAGCTTGTTCACATCGACGAGACCTGTTCCCGCCCGTTCCATGGCCCGCAGCCCAAAGAAGATGTCACAGAGGGACACGTTGCGGGGATCTGTAGCCCCAGCGGCGATGCCAATTTTGCCATCGGGATCAACCGACAGCAGCTTGGCCATCTTCGGCGTGAGCCCGCCCGGGTTCTTTAAAGCGATCTGGATACCAGGCTGAATGTCGATGTTTGCCGATCGTTCGACCTCGTAGTCCCTATGCACGAGCAGGTTCACGAGTAGCTCGACCAAGGCGCGCTGCTGATACGCAGGTTGATCTTCATGGTTTCTGCGCTTCTTCAGCTTCACAACCGGATTGACATCGGTCGATTCAATTTTTTCGAGCAGGCGACGACGTTGCGAAAGAAGATTGCCGTCATAGACCTCGCGCTTCTTCCCTAGTTCAGTAACGGTCACGACCGCTTGGGGAACGAACTTCTGAGTGTTCTTCCCAAACAACAGTATCGCGCCGTATGTAACTTCGTCTTCGCCGTGCGCATTCCTCAAGAGCAGTCCCTGCTCCCGCATCAGGGGAAGAAGAGCGTCGCGAGTCAGAGCTGCCCGCCGCAGCTGTTCGCAATAGGTGGTCAGACTCACGAGCGCGAGATCCAGGTCTAGGTCATCGAGCGTAGCTCCTTGGCAGATGCGCTCGTCGAAGGATCGTTGACCATCATCGCTGTGCGCGAGGGTGTCAGAAAATCTGTCTCTCCCGATGAGCTGCTTCGCGGCATCGCCCAGCACCTCGTCGAATCCTTCGATTTCGATGAAAGTGAAGTTCGACGACAAGCGCTGCGCGAGTTCAAGTACTTTGGTGTGCGGCTCTTCGCCGCCGCGGGTGCACCAATAGATTCCGTTGCGAAAATCTAATCTGCCAGCATCGCTTTGCCCCAAGAGACCTTCCATGATCGAAGGCTCCGAGCCTCGGTATCCGATAACGATGATCGGGGAGGCTTTGAGGAGAGGGCGCAGTAACTGAATCAACGAGTCATCAAGGGAACCGATTTCGCCTCGGCTGTTCTTGTCCGAATACTGCTCTGCTTTGCCGTGCAGCCAAACAATCTGGCATTTGTTGAAGACGTCGAACTCGCCATAGTCTCCAGGCCCGCGGTTCACTTCTGCAATGTGTTTGATGTGCGGATGGCGGGCTCGGAGAGCATCTGGCAGACATGGGTCGAAATTCGTCGTCAGAATGGTCCGAACAAGCCCGCGCATCACGAAATCAGCCAGAATCCCATAGCCGCTCGAAATTCCATTGCGCGGGTTCATGATATCGAGCAGGACGCGCTTTCGAAGCTCCGCCGGGACAAGAAGATGTTCGACAATTGCCGGAAAGTTTTCGGCTAGGCTCGTCGCGGCTCGATTGAACCAAGGTTGCTCTTGCAACCAAGGCTCCCACTCAGTTGGCCGCACACGTTCTGGAGGGCGCTGCCCTTGCAGCTTGCGCTCGGAATAGACAACTCTCGCGATCTGCTTGACCGCGTCCGTGGCGGTGGGGACACCCGAACGGAAAGAGGCCCCTGCTCCTAGAAAGAAGATCGGCCAACGGTCATCTTCTCCCCGCAAAAGGGTCGCGACGAGGGCAACAGCGTCGGCCCCTCTGACTCGACGAAAACTCATCGAACACAGCCCCTCTCTTCAGCTAAATCTGACCTTCAGCTCGCGAGACGCACGTGATCCCATAAGCACGATCAAGATTCTCGTGAACTGTCCATTTTTACACATTCCTAGTGTGTGAAGGTCAGAAGCACCCATGTCACTACTGACCGAAAAGAGAAACGAAATGCGGCACACTCCTGGCACTGATTCCTAGGATCGAATTATTGCCGGATCGGGTAAAGGGCACTGACGGGGGTTCAGCACTTCTCGCTCCCCCACCTTCACCTCGTTTGGTTTCGGGTCGCTGGCTCGTTACCTGAACCCACAACTCCCCTCAATTCCATACTCACGACCGCCTCCCGCGCAATCTCACCTAATGGCTTCTCCGTCTTTTCCTGCTTACACTCCGGAGTTCTTCCATGCAAGACAAACTCATCAACCTCTCTCATCCTTCTACTGGTCTTGAAGACCTAATCCAGCAGGCAAACGACCTCATCCGTGCAGCCAAGGCCCCGTCTACTCGCAAGGCCTACCAATCCGATTTCCGAATCTTCGAATCCTGGTGCACCGCTCACGGACTCATGTCTCTGCCATCCGCCCCCCAAACCATCGCTCTTTATATTGCGTCCTGCGTCGTTGCCCGCCTTGCGCCCGCCACAATCGCTCGCCGCTTGGCATCGATCTCGAAAGCTCACCAGGCTGCCGGCTTCGAAAACTCTCCCGCGTCCACCAAGCATTTCGTTGTCGGCGAAGTCCTCAAAGGCGCCCGCCGAACTTTGGGCGTTGCGCAGAAATGTAAAGACCCACTTCTGCTGAACGATATTTGCCGGTTGCTTGCGGCATGCCCGAAGAATCTTTCTGGCCTGCGCGATCGCGCACTCATTCTCACCGGTTTCGCAGGAGCGTTTCGCCGCTCGGAACTCTGTGCGATGACTGTGGCCGATTTGTGCTTTTCGGATTCCGGGCTCGTGATCAACCTGCCGCGCTCGAAAGCCGATCAGGAGCAGGCCGGCGACAAGGTCGCGATCCCGTTCGGGGAACACGACGATACGTGTCCGATCAAGGCGCTGCGTAATTGGCTCGCGAAGGCCAACATCACCAAGGGTGCATTATTTCGCGGAGTCGATCGTCACAACAAGATAGCTGCCACAGGGCTGCATCGCGATTCGATTGCGGCGATTTTCAAGACCGCCGCGTCGAGGGCAGGAGTGAATGCAACCAACATCGCGGGTCACAGCGTTCGCGCTGGGATGGCAACACAGGCGGCGCTGAACGGATCGTCCGAACGCGCCATCGCGAAAACCACGCGTCACAAATCCCGTCGCGTTTTGCGGCGTTACATCCGTCCGGGTGAGATGTTCCGCGAGAATGCATCGGCGAGCCTCGGCCTCTGAGCTGATTTCCGCGGCTCTAGGCAGTTTTCCCGGGCTCTAATTTCTGGTCCCGGGAAATCTCCTCTTCTCAGGGGTAAGCGCCTTCCTCGCTACATCGACTCTCAATCAAGTCCAAGCCGCGCAATCCTCCCTCGCTCCGGACTCAAATTTCGATCTGAGGGATCATGCCAGCTGCGCTGAACA
>JAJYAE010000415.1 GCA_021779695.1 Acidobacteriota bacterium
GCGGGATTTCTCGCAGGAAGCGAATCGCCTGTTTGACGGGCAGGTGCCTGCCGACATGCTGGCGGTGGCGAAGAAGCAGCCAGGGACTTGGCGGGCGGTGTTTGGCGCAGAAGCCGATGAGCTTTTCCAGATGTATTCGCAGGCGAAGTACATCAACACGATTGTGGCGGCGGGTAAGGCAGAGTTTGCAATTCCGTGCTACATCAACGTGTGGATTGATTACCCCGCGGCGGAGCTGCCGCAGCGGCAGATCGATCTGCCGGGCATTGCGTACCCGAGTGGCGGCGCGGTGCAGAAGCTGGTGGGGCTGTGGCGGCAGCTTGCGCCGGCGATTGACATGATTGGACCGGACATCTACGCGGACGATTCGCAGTTCTATCGCGAAACGATGGCGGCGTATAACCGCCCGGACAATCCGCTTTGGATTCCGGAGACAGGACGGAGCGACAGCTTTGCAAAGTTCTTTTTCTACGCGCTGGGTGAGGGTGCAATCGGGTTCTCACCGTTTGGAGTCGACCAGTCGGGGTGGAACATTCTGGGCGATGAGCCGTGGACGGCGCACGCACGCAACTATGCGCTGATTGGGCCGATGGACCGCGAGATTGCGCAACTGGAGGCAGACGGAAAGCTGAAGACTGCGGTCGAGGAGCCGGGCACAAACGCAAAAGAAGTGGACCTCGGGGACTGGCAGGCGACGGTGGCGTTTGGCTTTCCGCAGATGGATGGGCGGCGTGCGCCAGGCACGAAGGATGCGCATGGCGCGGCGGTGATTGGGAAGCTGGGGCCGAACGAGTTTCTGGTGACGGGCGTGGACGCGAGTGTGACTTTCCACCTGCCGGGCAAGCCTGCATGGATGCATAGCCAGATAGTGAAGGCCGAGCAGGGCACCTATGAGAACGGAGTTTGGAAGCCGCTGCGGATCCTGAATGGCGACGAGACGGACCGTGGGCTGAGCTTCCATGAGACGCCGGAGGTGGTGCGCGTGACGATGATGCAGTACTAGGTCGCGACTATGCGCGGTCGTTGCGGGCGAGGCGCGCTTCAAAATGCGCGTCGAGACTGAAGCGGCCGGGGCCCGCGAGCAGGACGGCGACGAAGGCTGCGAGATAAAGCACGATGAGTTCGCCGTGATCGGCGCCGTGGCCGAAAAAGGCGAAGTGGTGGATGACGGCCCACGCGCCGAAGATGTTGACGAGCGTGACGAGCGCGGCCCAGCGCGTGGCGAGGCCCATGATCATCAGCAAAGAACAGATGCCGTCACTCAAGGTGGCGAGCAGGAGCAGCGGTGAGACGCCCAGGATGGCCGCGCCGGGAAAGTGCGCGTTCATGGCGGAAA
Organism: Acidobacteriota bacterium; assembly: GCA_021779695.1. The sequence continues at coordinate 1,337 of JAJYAE010000415.1, forward strand.
AGCCGAAAAGTTTTTCCGTGCCATGCTTGAGAAAGAGGCTCAGGCCAGCGATGAGGCGCAGCCCGAGCAGGCCAAGGTCTGTGCTTTCAGGCAGGAAGCGCATGCGCAGGAATCCGTACATTAGGACCTCCGTGGGTGAGGCGAGTATCGTGCCGGGGCACACGGAGCGTCAAGTGCGACGGCAAAGATAGCGAAAATATTACGAAAAGTGGTTTGGGAAAACATGCAAAGGAAATGTGAAAAAGCGCAAATGAATTGTGTGGGGCGTGCTTTCTCTCCCATGCCGTCTGCTGCATAACTGAGTCGGATGGGGCAACTCTGCGATATCGGGAATATGTGATCCGGGTAGCTCGGATACTGGGATATGCATTGGTCTTGGTGATTGCAATCACAGACAATCATTTATCTGAGCGCAGGAAATCGAAGTGTTGCCGCTGGCGGGTCGACCGGGAGCGCTCAAGAGAATTTCTGCATCACAACATTTGGGAATCAAAAGGGAACTGAATTATGGCATCGAATTCGCTGACGATCACGGACAATCGAACGGGAAAGACCTACGAGCTGCCAATAGAGGATGGAACGGTGCGGGCGATGGATATGCGCAAGATCCGCACGGACGCGGAAGATTTTGGTCTGATGCTGTACGACCCGGCGTTTATGAATACGGCGTCGTGCCGGAGCAGCATTACTTATATTGATGGCGACCGCGGGATTCTGGAGTATCGCGGGTATCCGATTGAGGTTCTTGCCGAGCACTGCACGTTTCTGGAAGTGGCGTATCTGTTGTTGTTTGGCAAGCTGCCTGACCAGGCTGAGCTGAAGGAGTGGGTGAACGACATTACGCACCACACCATGCTGCACGAGTCGACGAAGCGCTTCATGGAAGGATTTCGGTACGATGCGCATCCGATGGCGATGTTTGTGAGCTCGGTGGCGGCGCTCTCGGGTGTGTATCCGGAGGCGAAGAACGTGCTGGATTCGGCAAATCGCATGCGGCAGATCAAGCGGCTGATCGCGAAGGTGCCGACTGTGGCGGCAATGTCGTACCGGCACAGCGTGGGGTTCCCGTATGTATATCCAGATAACGACCTGAGCTACACAGAGAACTTCATGAACATGCTTTGGAAGATGGTGGAGCCGAAGTATGCGGCGAACCCTGTGCTGGCGCGGGCTCTGGACGTGCTGTTTATTTTGCACGCGGACCACGAGCAGAACTGCAGCACAAGCGCGATGCGTGCGGTGGGCAGCTCGCAGGCGGACCCGTATCTTTCGCTTTCTGCAGCTGCGGCGGCGCTGTCGGGGCCACTGCATGGCGGGGCGAACGAGCAGGTGCTGAAGATGCTGGATGAGATCGGGACGAAGGAAAATGTGCCGGCCTATATCAAGAAGGTGAAGGAAGGGCGCGGGAAGCTGATGGGATTCGGGCACCGCGTGTACAAGAACTACGACCCGCGGGCGAAGATCATCAAGTGGACCGCGGACCAGGTGTTTGAGGTGACGGGGCGGAATCCAAAGCTGGATATCGCGATGGAACTGGAGCGAATCGCGCGAGAGGACGAGTATTTCGTGGAGCGGAAGCTGTATCCGAATGTGGACTTCTACTCTGGGATTATCTACCAGGCGGTGGGCTTCCAGCCGGAGCTGTTTACGGTGCTGTTTGCGATTCCCCGAACGGTGGGCTGGCTGGCGCAATGGGAGGAGATGCACCGGGATGCGGAGCAGAAGATTGCGCGGCCGCGACAGATTTACACCGGGGCGCGGAAGTTGCAGTTTGTGCCGATGGAAGAGCGTCAGAGCGCGGTGGCGGTGAAGTAGAGGCGCCTTCTGTCTGCTAGGGTTTGGCTGCTCGCTTTGCGTGGGCGGAGACGCGGGTTGCGCTCCGCCCGCGCCGTTTTTGGGGAAGGATTAGCGCCCAGCCTATTTTTGGCTGGGATGGAGACGCGCTTTCCCACGCTAAATGCAAAAGGCGTATTTAGGATGGGCGGGAGTTGTGTTTTTCAGGTTACCCATCGGAGGCCAGTTACTTCCACCGCAAGGATGAGGAGCTGTCCTCGGAGATCAACGCACCTGAGACGTCCACCTCTTGCTAACTGTTCTTG
>JAJYAE010000082.1 GCA_021779695.1 Acidobacteriota bacterium
AACCACATGCATCATTCATAAAATCTCCTTCAACGAAAAGCCCAACTCTGAGCGCGTTTGATGAAGCGAATCCGCCGCACCGATTTGGAGGAAAACATCCGATATCCAGCATTGGTGCGGGGCACGGGCGCGAGGAGTCCCTGACGTTCGTAATGCCGAATCGTCTGCAAATTGATGCCGCCACGCTTCGCCACTTGGCTTACGGTCAAGCTGTCCATGAATCCACGGTAAACCCTGTACTTAGGTATAGAGTCAAGCGCGCATCGGTCGTCGAATGGGCGCGCGTTCACGACGGTCGCTCGTGAGCTACGATCCATATCACGCTTGCCTGGATGTTTCTGTGGCTTTTGATATTCCCACCGTGCGGGCTTTGACAGGGCAACGGTCCGGAGCGCTTCTGATCACCGAAACATACTTTTGCGTTGCCGCGCTGGATAGCTCAGTGGCAACCGCAGCCTTCTCCGCGCATCGCGCGTCGGCCTTCGATAAACAAGATGGGCAGAGCGGCCAGCGCAGCCACGGAATCGACCCAATGGATATGGAACGCTGCATTGATTGCCAGTCCGCCCAGAGTCAGCGCCGCAAGATAAGCGCAGGTCGCCGACTGTACAGCGTCTGCCGCTAACGTGCGATTGCCGGTTGCATAAGCCGCTCTCCGCTTTCTCCATGCGAGCAGGGGCATTACGATCAGCGCAGCTATCGTGATCCCGATACCGGGACCGCTCGTCTCGGGATGAATGCGATAGATCAAAGAAGCCGTAGCTGCGAGCGCAACCACATCTGCCAAGACGAAGAGCAAAATCCCTGCCCATTGCTCCGCACGCTCTTTGCTGAGCGAAAACCGCGGGAAGAACGACAGCAGCACGACTGTTCCGGATAGCAGCTCCACAAAACTGTCGGAACCAAACGCCAGAAGAGCGGCGCTGTGCGCCTGCTGCGCTGAATAGAGAGACACAGCACTCTCGATCAACATCCAGGCTATTGTGACGCCTTGCAGCCAGATGACTTCTTTTGGCGTTGCCGCTGGACGAGCGCCGTTTTGTGTATTGTTCATTATCGGCGACCTCTGTTGGAAGATCTGCGCATCAACCGCTGACCATATCGAGAATTAAGATACTGAGAAAGCCAGCAAAAAAGATGACGGTCGTAGAGGAAGTGTCTTCCTGCTTATGGGCTTCGAGCAGCAATTCTTCAGTAACCAGGAAAAGAAGCGCTGCCACTCCGAAGCCAAGTGCAGCGGTGAGAAGACTTGGTGAAAGATGTTTCAGGATCATGGCTCCAACAGCACTGCCGATGAGCAGGAGACACGAAACGCCTGCCGTGATTGTGAACGCTTTCCAGCGAGAAAGCTGACGATCCAATAACTCTCCAATCAGTGCCAATCCCAAAGAAGCCAGTTCAAGCGTCAAGGCGACCGTAAGCAATTTGCCCTGCTTGGCTCCAGCAGCAAACCCAATCGCAATGACGAAGCCATCCAGTAAAAGGTCTATTCCAGTTGCCGCTATGTAGGTTTTCGGGATGGTTGGCACAGCATTGCCTGTGCTGTCTTCAATGCGCTTAAGAGCAACGAGGACAAGCACTGCAAAAGAGAACCCCAGAGCCGTTGAAATTGGGGAACGTCTGCGAATCAAGTCAGAAACCAGCTCCATCGTGACAGCCGCGACCACGACTCCCGCAGCGAGATGCTGCATGAAGCAGCGAATGCGGTCGCTTCTCTGAAACAAGACGGCGCAAGCGGCAGCCACAAGCGCCGCCGCCACCGGAAAAAGCGAGTAGAGAACAGAGATCACGCCTGAACTCCCTTCGCTTCACGCCGTCGTTCTACCCAGTTGTACAAGGTGGGCAGGACAAGCAATGTCAGCAGCGTAGAAGTGACCAGGCCACCAATCACAACTGTGGCAAGCGGACGCTGGACTTCCGCGCCGGCACCGTGAGAGACGGCCATTGGGATAAACCCGAGACTTGCGACCAATGCGGTCATCAAAACTGGACGCAGACGAGTTTCAGCGCCCTGCTCAACCGCTGATTCAATAGGTAGCCCACTCTGTCTCAGTTCACGAATATACGTCAGCAGAACAATACCGTTCAAAACCGCGATGCCAAATAGAGCGATGAATCCCACTCCTGCCGAGATGCTGAAAGGCATACCCCGTAATAGCAGGGCCGCGATGCCACCGGTGGCCGCGAGAGGAATGTTCAGGAAAATGAGCAGAGCGGGAAAGCCAGCCTGAAAGTTGAAATAGAGAAGTACGAAGATCAACACTAGTGCAGCAGGAACCACGATCATCAGTCGCTGACTGGCACTCTTGAGCTGCTCGAACTGGCCGCTCCACTCCGATTGATACCCGGTGGGGAGTTTTACCTGAGCTGCGATGGCACGTTGGGCAGCACTGACGAAGCTGGCGAGGTCTCGTCCGCGGACGTTCACTTCCACGCTGATTCTCCGTTGGCCTCCTTCGCGGCTGATCTGAGCGGGGCCATCCTCCTCCTGGATGTCGGCGAGTTGCGCAAGCGGGATGAAATGCCCTTCGTTGTCGCCGACTCGAAGATTGCCGATTTCCGCATCGGTGGCGCGCTGCTGCTCTGGAAAGCGGACCTGCAATGCGAAGCGCCGATTTCCTTCGACAATTTCACCCACCGTTTTGCCTCCTATGGCTTGGATGGTGTCGAGTACATCCGACTCATCCAGCCCGTGACGGGCGAGCGCATCTCTCTTCAAACGGATGCGCAGATAGGGCAATCCCGCGACACGCTCGGCTCGCACATCTGCGGCTCCCGGCACCTTTTTCACGACTGCTGCGACACGGTCAGCCTCTTGCCGCAATACATCCAAATCATCGCCGAAGATCTTGATGGCAACATCGCTACGCGAACCCCCTTCCATCAGTTCCTGGATTCGCATCTGAATCGGTTGCGAAAAGCTGTAGCTTGCACCTGGAGCTTCCGCTTCAAGCCTTTCTTTCATTGCCGCAATCAAATTCTCTTTCCTGATGCCCTTCGGCCACTGATTCACCGGCTTAAGCATCACGTATACGTCACTTTGGTCGATCGCCATAGGGTCGGTAGCGACCTCTGGGCTTCCGGTTCGGCTGAAGACGTACGAAACCTCCGGGAACTCGCGAAGGACAGTTTCGACGATTTGATTGCCATGCAGGGATTCGCTGATGGAGATTCCCGGCACCCGGTACATTTCCACCAGAATCGAGCCCTCATCGAGCGTGGGGATAAAAACCGCTCCAAGAAAAGGAATGCCCACCAAAGATATGACGAAGACGCCCAGGGCGATGCCAGCAGTCCATCCTGGCGAATGGAGCGCCCAACGCAAGGCTGGGCGATACGCCTGATCGATCTTCCTCATCAACCATGTCTGTTTTTCGGCAACGTTTTTGCGCAACACGTACCAACTCAACGTTGGCATCAACGTCAGCGCAATCACCAGAGAAGCAAACAACGCGAAGAGAACAGTGGCGGCCATCGGCTTGAACATCTTGCCTTCGACGCCGCCCAACGTCAGGATTGGAATGTAAACGAGAAAGATAATCGCAACGCCAAAGAAGATCGGCTTTGCCACCTCGCGGGCGGCCGACAAAATCACGTCCTCCGCCCGTTCGTCCGACTTTTTCTCATGCAGACGACGCAGAATATTTTCGATAATGACCACAGAGCCATCCACAATCAGGCCAAAGTCGAGCGCGCCAAGGCTCATCAAATTGCCTGATATATGCGCTTGAACCATGCCGATAAAAGCGGCCAGCATAGAGAGAGGGATCGCCAGCGAAACGACGACACCGGCCCGGAAACTGCCGAGCAGCAGGAGCAGAACGGCGATGACCAGTAATCCACCTTCGATCAAATTACGGGTGACAGTGTGAATCGTTCTGTTGACGAGATCGGTTCGGTCATAAAGCGGCACAATTCGCACACCGGGAGGCAAGGTTTTCTGGATTTCTGCCAGGCTATCCTTTACTTGAATGGCGACGGCCCTGGAGTTCTCTCCAACCAGCATCATGGCCACGCCTAGAACAATTTCTCCGTGACCATCTTCCGTGGCGAAGCCGTTGCGGACCATCGGCGCGAAGCGGACAGTGCCAATGTTCCGAATGTAGATAGGCGTTCCGCTTGGCGAATTGCCGACCACGATGTTTTCGATGTCGGACAAGCTGCCAATCAGTCCCTCTCCGCGAATGAGGGACTGTTGCTCTGAATGCTCAATGTAGGCCCCTCCGGAGTTCGCGTTGTTTTTGGAGAGCGCTTCGATTACTCGTCGAAGAGGAATGTGGTAACCCGTGAGCTTGTCGTTATCGACCGCAACCTGATAGGTCTTGAGTTCACCTCCCTGACTATTCACCTCGACAATGCCTGGCACCTGACGCAGTTTCGGCGCAATGTCCCAATCGAGGATCGTCCTTAATTCCATCGGGCTGCGTCCCGCTCCGGTGACTTTGAATTGATAAATCTCCCCTAGCCCAGTAGAGATAGGTCCCATCTCTGGGACGCCCACGTTCGCTGGGATTGCCTCCTTCGCTTGGGGAAGACGTTCGTTGACGAGATTCCTGCAAAAATATGTGTGAATGTCGTCTTTGAAGTAAATAGCAACATAGGACAAGCCATATTTGGATGTGGATTGAATATGCGTAACGCCAGGCAGGCCACTCATTGCCAGTTCAACGGGAAATGAGATCAACTGCTCCACCTCTAGGGGAGAGAGACTGGGGGCGCGAGTAAGGATAAGCACCTGGTTCGGTGTAATGTCCGGCTCGGCGTCCATCGGTAGGTTGCGAAGCGATACGATCCCAAGAACAATTACAAACAAGGTGGCCAACAGCACGAGGATGCGATAGCGAAGGGCGATTTCAACAAGTCGTTGCATTAGTCGTTGTCCCCCATACTTCCGGTGGAGAGAATAGACTTCAAGTGAAAGGCCCCTTGGGTCACTACAGGATCGCCGACGGAAAGGCCGCTGACGATTTCAGTAAGCTCCCCGACAGTCGTTCCTTTTTCTACCTCGCGCTTTTCAAACTGGGTTGGACCCCGCCGGATGAAGACAACGTTTTTGCCATCGACCTCCTGAAGTGCCGAGGATGGCACGGCAATGGCCTCTTTCCTGAAGTCAGTCGGGAGTTCGACATTGGTGAACATATCTGTCTTCAATCGCAGTTCAGGGTTTGCCACGTCACAGCGAACGCGCGCTGTTCTGGTCTGCGGATCGATCACATCGCTGATATAAGCCACACGGCCTTCAAATGGACGGTTGGGGTAGGTGTCTACAGTGATGTAGGCGTTCTGTCCAATCCGAATGCGTCCCAAATCCTTTTCATAGACTTCGGCCTGTACCCAGACATTAGAAAGATTGGCTACGGTGAAGACGGCACGGCCAGCATCCACGACATCTCCTGGAGAAGCTTGCGCTTTGAGGACGACACCCGCGAAAGGAGCTTTGAGTGTGGTAATCAGCCCGCCGCGAGTCCCGTTATCGGGCACTCCAAAGCGCCGCAGCCTTTGCTGTATGCCCTCTATGAGCGCCTGTTGGGAGCGAATATTGGCTTCAATCTCATCTTCCTCAGCCTTACTCGATTCATAGTCCTTTTCCGAACCCGCCCCTATATCGGCAAGACGGCGGCTCCGCCCGGCCTGGCGGGTGGCTGGAATGAGCTGCGCCTTCATACGTTCCAGATCGGCGCGGGCCGACTGCTCCTGTGCAACCAACTCGCCAGCCTCAATGTTGTCGAACGTGGCGAGTGTCTGTCCCTCTTCCACTCTGTCTCCAACTTTTACGCGGACCTCCAGGATGCGCCCTTGCGCCAGTGGACTGATTTGCGCAACCTTGCTGTCGATTGGCTGGACTGTACCCGTGACTTTCAAATATTGGTCGAGCTGTCTGCGTTGAGCAGGCGCGACCACCAGGCCAACATGCTGTTGGGCAGCGACGGTCATCTCAATTAAGTTCGCACTGCTCTCAGACGGCTTCTGGGATGAAGGCTGGTCGGTGTCTGAACTGGGGCGGCGATTGCAACCCGTTACCAGGAGGGTGCAGCATACAAATGACAAAACAAATTTCTTCATGGCAGGTTTCCTCCCATAGCGCGTTCGACTTCGGCCCAGCTTCGGGCAACATCGGCCTTTGCGTCGATGTAGGCCAATTGTGTATCGACAAGACGGCGCTGCTCATTGAGCACATCCAAGAGCCGGAGCTGGCCGAGTTTATAGGCTTCCCGGATGACGGATAAATTGGCGCTGGAAGGGTCCATCACTCCGTTCTTGAGCACTTGCACGGAATCGGACGCGGTGCGCCAGCGCTGATACGCTGAGGCCACTTCGAGAGGGATTGTCCTTTCTAAGTAGTCCTGATGCAGGCGCGCGCCGGATGTGCGGGCCGTTGCAGCCTGCACATTGCCAGCGCCGCTGCGGCTTGTCCGCAACGGTATGGATACGCCGAACGTGAGGAGGTCCACTCGGTCTCGAATGGGACTGGGCGTGCCGTTGCTTGTGAAACCGGACAATCCGTCGAACTGGCTGTCTTGGCGTGCATAGCCTGCCGAGAGAGTCACATCCGGCTTCGCGTCTGCTTTTGCGAGTGCAACGCTCGCAGCCTGCTGCTCTTGTTCGATGCGCGCCGATTTGAGGTCTGCCCGGTTCTCCAATGCTTTTTGCTGCAACGCTTCCAGCGGCAACGATTGCGGAGCGGGAAAGTCCGTATCGGGAATTGGTGTCGTGCCGCTAACCCCGGCAAGCCGTCGCAACTCGAATTCTGCGGAGATGAGGCGGCTCTGCGCGCTCATACGCGAGACTTCAGCTTGGCTGATTTCGACCTTGAGCAGTCCGGCCTCAAGCGGAGCGGCATCGCCCTCTTTGACCCGCGCCTCAGTCAGCTTCAAAGTATCTGAATTGAAAGCCACCAGGTCACTGAGCAGCTTGACCTTATGGCGTTCCGCGAGTACCTCGGCATAGGCCGCCTTGATCTCATAGGCCAATTCCATGGTTCGCCCCTGGAGTTCGGCTTCGGCCAGCCCAACCGAGAACTCTGCTACCCGGATACGCTTCCCGCGTTTTCCAAATGTCTCAATCGGTGCAGACAACTCACCGCCGTACTGCTCTTCGCCGATGGTGCCGAGCGGTTTCCCGGTCGCTCCATTCAGGCCAAGCGTCGGCGCGGGCCGCACTCCAGCTTGTCGCGCGAGGCCCTTCGCCTCGGCAACTCGCTCGCGGACGGCGGCCAAATCCCTATTATTCGCAATCCCTGTTCGCACAAGATCATCGACCGTGAATACGGACGACGGTACCTGTTGCGCTCCCAACATAGAAGCTGAGAGCAATAGCGCGCACAGGGAGAAGACACGTCTCCCTCGCATAAACATCTCCTAAATTTTCTTCAATCGGATCGATCTCAAAGAAAAGTGCTTAGGAAAGTTGCGGAGGGTGGTCGATCGATGACGGAGCAAGCAATGGCTGCTCAATGCTTTCTTCTCGGGGGGCGGGAACGGCTATAAATTGAGGGGTAAAATCAAGACGCTTTGTGATTACAAGATGTGCGCAGCAGCACATGCAGTTGTCGCCCGAATCGGCCGGATGATGCTTATCGAGCGGCCTGGTGTTCGATATGTAGCAGCTCGAAGACGGCACGAGGTCGCAGGCAAGCACCTCCACGGCTGTAAACAGCACGAGGAAGATTGCGGTGAAGCGGAACGCCTTGGACCAAAAACCCATCTTCACTATGATGCCATACGTCGGTGTCCCTGTGTAATCTAGCTATGTTGAAGACTCAGATGCAACGGAGCAAATATGGAGATTTCGCGGAATGGCTCTCGATCTGCTCGCCGATTCCCGCGCTGGCGTTTGTGGAGCTTAGTGGTCGGAGTGTTGCTGTTGATTATCGGCTTCGTCACCTTCCTTCCAACTATCGGGCACGGCGATGGTGAACTTCAACTTTTCGCAATGGCCTTGGGAGCCGTTATCCTTCTCGTTGCTCTTGCAGCGATTGTCATAGCCTTCATAGCAAAAAAGTGAAATCACGTCGATAGCCTCAACCCTCGGTCCCGTGTGCTGCATTGCAAAAGCGCGTATCAGTCAGAACTTTAGGGCGCCTCGGCGCGGATGAGATCTGAGTTCGACCCGTCGGGCGGGCAGGCAAAGGCGCTCGCGCAAGTGCGAGCCACTGCCGAGGGCGGGAAGGACGGGCGCTCAAGAGAATGGGGTCTGCTGACGCAGACCCCATGTGATGCTCTTTCGGTTTAGGCCGGTTTCTTCACTTTGGTCGGAACGGTTTTTGCGGTTGTCTTTTTCTCGGCATTTACCTTCTGCTTTGCCGCGAACTCCCGCTTGACTTCCAGAGCAATCGCGTCGGTGTCTACCTTATAGACCGCCGCTCCATCGCTCAAGGCTTGCGATATGTTGTTTCGGGATGCGGAGAGAACGATGGTCAGCGCGACAATCACTCTCCCCAGGACACTTTCCTCAGCACGGCGGAGATAGGCAGTAAACAGTTTCCCGATGGAGTCGCTGTCTTTGGCTTTCCTGATGCCGTGCTGACGGGCAAGCGTTGTCAGACGGTTTTCGTCCAATAGCAACGCCAGCCCTTCCGCCACAAACAACAGGTCGCGCTTCATCAACCGCACCGGAACGGCTGCGGCGATGGCGGCGAGAACCCGAATGCCGGTGAGATTGGCAATCGCCTGTTCGCGGCGTTGCTTTTCCTGCTCGGCCTTCCATTTGGCATCGTCCCGGCTGGTTTGCTTTTTGGGATGGTGAACCGGGCAATTCTGGTCGGCACAAATTTTGCGGAGTTCGCCTTTCTCCGTGCCTTCCGTGATGATGGCCTCGGTCGTGGATTTGCAGGTCTTGTACTCCGGCCAATCACGTTGCTTATTGTTCTGCGGCTTCTCCTGCTTGATCTCGACATACTTATTGCGCGGGATTGCCGTGCTGCCCTCGGATGGTTGGCCGTAGGAAGCGGAGATTTGTACCAGCTTCGGTTTCGCCGCGATGATCTTCGCAACGTGCGCGTCTACCTTGAGTTGATAGCAGGCCGGGTCGGTGCAAGCATCCTGCCGCACGTCCGCAAACAGCAGTTTGTTATGTCCCGTCCGTTTCGGGCAATCGTGGCAACTGCCAGCTTGCGGGTTGAGGGTCGTGTCACTCTTGGAGAATGGCGCGTCGTTCAGCATGAGCATGACGTTGTGCTCAATCCATTCTTTGAGGTTGCGGACGGGCAGCAGGATACGTTTGCTCTTGTTACCGCCTCCCCAATCCTCGCGGAAGCAAGCGGCGAGGGCCTGGTCCTGCTCGGCAGGTTGGAGTTTCGCCAGCAGCAGCGCGTGACCTACGCCGATCTCGTCTTTATAGAACGCCTCCACCACTGCCGGAGCAAGTTCCGTCAGCTTGAGGCGTTGCGCAACATAAGCAGGCGATTTTCCTGTCTTGGCCGCTATTTGTTCGATGGAGTATTTCGGCTCCTCCAGATTCAGCAGAGCGCGGAATCCCTGCGCTTCCTCCAGTGGATGCACGTCCCGGCGCTGGAGATTTTCAATCAACTGCGCCTCCAATGCTTCCGCATCGGTGAGATTGACGATGCGGACGGGCACGGTTTCTGATTCGGCCATCTGCGCGGCGCGGTAACGCCGTGCTCCGGCCACGATCTCAAAGCTGCGTTCATTCAAAGGCCGCACAAGCAAGGGCGAGAGAACGCCCTGGCTGCGGATGCTGTCGGCCAGTTCTTTTAATGCCGCGTCGTCGAAGATGCGGCGCGGGTTGGACTTCGACTCGGTAAGAATCGAAAGCGGAAGGTTGCGGTATTCCGTTGCTGCGATGTTCTGAGTAGACATGATGTGCTTCTCCTATGGTTGAACGTGCGTGGATAGAGAGAGCGGACAGCCGTTCGCCGTCCGCCCGTAGATTTGCGGCGGACTAGCTGGCGACGGCCATTGCATCTTGCGGTTCCTGCTCCTCGATCTCTGGTTTTGTTTCCAGCGCCGCTAGAATGACAGCGGAGGCTTTCTGGATGACTTCAAGGCTTTCCGCCAGTAACGATGCGTTGCCGTGGTAAAGCTGGATGTAGTCGGCGGATGCGGTTCCCGTCTGGAGACCAACTGCTTTGCCCACCACAAACGCGATGGCCTCGGCTTCAGTTTCGCGGACAGTTTTGGTTGTGGTGGTGCGGCGGTCGGCTTTATGCAACATTTCGTGGGCTTATGTTCAGCACAACATAAGCGCACTTATGTTGTGTTCGCAGTTATGTTGCGTAGCGGCTGCTAGGGTGCGTCTTTGTTGGGTCTACAGCTGTTGAACACAACATAACTAGATGAAGGTGGCGATACTGGGCGGATTCATTTCACCCAAGGAGACCACCATGCTCGATCAGCTCTTTACACGGCAAGCTGCAGTTGTCCGATACCAGTCTTTACCTTTTGCAGCCGAACGCCAGCGTTACCTGAAGCACCTCGTTGAAGAGGGGCGCTCGCGGAAGACTGTGCGGAACATCGCGCAGCTACTCGTTGTCGTCGTCCGGCATCTTCGGCTCGACCGACCCGAGATCACTCTTTCTGAGATCGAAGCCGCTGCAGTCGAGTGGGCTGGGACCGCGCACCGCTCTCGAAGATGTCTCCACGTCGGCGAGCGGCAGTTCGTCTATCACGCGACAGGCTTGCTTCGCCTGCTTGGAAGGTTGCGCGAGTCACGGCCGGAAGCTGTCTACGCAGAGCGGCTCGGGCCTTTTCTTGATTTTCAGCGGCATGAACGGTGCCTTTCGCCAAGCACTCTGCATCACTATGAGATGTGCGTCGGGGAGTTCCTGAACTGGATCGGCCGACAGTGCAAGCCGCTGGAAGAGGTTAGCCTCGAAGATATCTCTGAGTACTTCCAGGCGCTTGCGCAACGCAAGTTGAAGCGGACCAGCATCGCCCTTCACGTCGCGAAGCTGCGCAACTTCTTCCGCTACGCTGAGTCGAAGCATTGGTGTAGGGCCGGTCTCGCGGCACTCGATGCGCCCCGCATTTATCGGCTGGAGAGTCTTCCGCGAGGTCCGGCGTGGAGCGATGTTCAACGGCTACTTGCAGCTTGTGCAGGCAACACACCGAGCGAGATCAGAGATCATGCGATGTTGCTAGTCATTGCCGTGTACGGCGTGCGCAGCGGCGAGGTGCGTCATCTTTCCCTTGAGGACATCGACTGGGAGCGAGAGATCCTCTACATTCGGCGTCCCAAGCAGCGCAAGACTCAGCACTACCCGCTCGTCCGTGAAGTCGGGGCAGCGATCCTTCGATACCTCCGCGAGGTGCGACCGAAGTGCAAGCTGCGAGAGATATTTCTGACGTGCGTCCAACCGTATCGAACCCTCACCGCTCCGGGATTCGGCACGATGGTACGCAACCGCCTGCATCGGCTCGGACTTGTGTTGCCATGCTATGGTCCACATGCTCTCCGGCACTCCTGCGCGACGCATCTGCTGGCCGAGGGCGTATCGCTCAAGGAGATCGCCGATCACCTCGGCCATGTCTCGCTGACCGCCACGCAGATATACGCCAAGGTCGACCTGGCCGCGCTGCGTGAAGTAGGAGCTTTCCCGCTTACAGACCTGGTGGAGTTCGCTGCGAACAGCGAACGAGCTGCGACGCCGATCCAGATGCGAGGCAGCATCGAAGCCCTGCGCGGAGTAGCCGCGATTAGCCTCGGAGGTCTTCTATGATCCTCTCGCAAGCAGTCGAACAGTACATCCTGCACAAGCGCTCCCTTGGCATGGGATTTCTTGGCGAAGCGGTCCGCCTCCGCGCCTTCGTCAAGACCATTGGTGATTGCGAGATGCATCTCATCGAGCCCACGCCGGTGTTGCGCTTCCTCGAAGGCAACGGCCCGCTCACCACCTTCTGGTTCTCGAAGTACCACACGCTGAAGGCGTTCTATCGCTACGCCCTGGCCCGCGACTACTGCACAAGCTGCCCTCTGCCACTTAGCGTGCCACAGAAGCCGGAGGCCTTTCAGCCTTACATCTACACCAACCAGGACATCGAACGGCTGATCGATGCCGCCGACTCGCGACACCGCTATCGTTGGCTGCTTGAACCTCACACCGTGCGCACGCTCCTGCTGCTTCTCTACGGAACAGGCCTCCGGATCGGCGAGGCGCTTCGTCTCACGCTGGCTGACTTCGACACCGATACTGGCGTGCTCACCATCCGTGAGACCAAGTTCTTCAAGAGCCGCTTTGTCCCAGTTGGCAACGATCTGCGCGGCGTACTGTGCAGCTACATAGAACGCCAGTGGCCGCAGCGATCCCGCTCCGAGACGACTCCGCTTCTCGGAACCGTCAAGGGAACTCCCATCATGCGTCAGACTGCAGAACTTGTCTTCAAGCGGCTTCGTGAACAAGCCGGCGTCTCGCGCTCTGACGATGCTACTTTCCAGCCGCGCCTGCATGACTTCCGCCACACCTTCGCGGTCGTTCGCCTCGTCACCTGGTATCGCGAGGGTAAGAACGTCCAACGACTCCTGCCCCACCTGTCGATCTACCTCGGGCATGGCGTGCTGCGTGACACCCAACGGTATCTGTCCATGACCACCGAGCTACTCCAGCAGGCCAGCCTCTGCTTCGAGCGCTACGCCAGACCGGAGGTGCCTCATGTCTAAGTCCGGATCGTTAGGCCCATGGGTCAAGCGCTTCCTCCTCGATCATCTGATCGAAGAACGTAACCTGAGCAGGAACACGCAACGCAGTTATCGCGACACGCTCGCACTGTTGATGCCCTATGCCGCCGCCGCGCAGAACAAGCCAGTGGATCGTCTTGATGTCTTCGACCTGTCGAGTGACGTGCTGCGCGGCTTCCTCGATCATCTCGAACAGAACCGAAGATGCTCCATTCGCACCCGCAACCAGCGTCTCGCGGCTGTTCACGCGATGGCGCGCTTCATCGCCGAACGCAGCCCCGAACATATCGCCTGGTGCAGCCAGATACGCGCCGTCCCGTTCAAGCGATTCAACCGGAACCAGCTCTCTTATATGGATAAGCCTGAGATGGATGCCATCCTTGCCGCTACCGACAGACGCACCGAGCAAGGGCGGCGCGATCATGCGCTCCTGCTGTTCCTTTACAACTCCGGGGCTCGCGTCTCCGAAGCCGCATCTCTGCTGATCGGCGACCTGAACCTGCGTCCCAACCAACTCGGCGACGTACAACTGCGAGGTAAGGGACGCAAGATGCGACGGTGTCCGCTCTGGCCGGCGACCGTCGACGCTCTGCTCACCCTTGTTCGCAACCGGTCGCCCGACCAACACGTCTTTTTGAACCGGCTTGGCGATGCGATCACACGTCACGGCATTCACTGGATGCTTCGCAACCACGTCCGTACGGCATCGGCTTCACATCCGTCGCTGCTCCGCAGGCCGATCAGCCCGCATACCATCCGGCACACGACCGCAACGCACTTGCTCCGCTCCGGCGTCGATATCAACACCATCCGCGCATGGCTAGGTCATGTCTCCATCGACACCACTAACATCTACGCCGAGGTTGATCTGCAACGTAAGGCCGAAGTCCTCGCCCACTCAAACGACTTCAGCACAACACCCACCACCAACCAGCGATGGAAAGACGACCCGTCCCTGCTCGCTTTCCTCCGCTCACTCTAAATCGTTATGTTGTGTACGCAGGGATCGGACTCGCGTCACCAGAGGCGATGAGCCCGCTACACAACATAACTGCCAACACAACATAAGTGGGCTTATGTTCAGCACAACATAAGCGCACGAAATGTTGCACAAGGCCGAGCGCCGCACGGCGACCACCAAGGTTGTCCGCGAGACCGAGGCCGAGGCCATAGCGTTTGTGGTGGGCAAGGCCGTTGGGCTGGAGACTGGCACCGCTTCCGCCGATTACATCCAGCTTTACCACGGCAACGCATCGCTGCTGGCAGAAAGTTTGGAAGTCATCCAGAAAGCCTCCGCCGTCATCCTCGCCGCGCTGGAGCCGCCCGTTTCCGAGGCGGCAGAAGAGCAACCCGAACCACAACAGGAGTACGCCGTTGCCAGCTAACCCGCCTCTGTCTGCGAGCGGGTGCTGCGAACGCGCCCGCTCGCTTACCCATCGTGCGCCCAACCGCTCGAAAGGAGCTATCGTCATGAACACCACCATCGCCAACGCTACTGAGTATCGCAACCTGCCAATCGCCGTGCTGACCGAATCCACCGCCAACCCGCGCCGCTTTTTTGAGGACGAAGCCTTGAAGGAGCTTGCAGCAAGCATTCGCAGCCAGGGCGTTCTCTCGCCGTTGCTTGTGCGGCCTTTGAACGAGCGCAGCTTCGAGATCGTCGCCGGAGCGCGACGTTTCCGCGCCGCGCGGATGGCGGACGTGGACTCTGTGCCG
>JAJYAE010000416.1 GCA_021779695.1 Acidobacteriota bacterium
GGTAGATGGGTAGCGCCGTACGCACGCCCCAAACGCCCATGTAAATGCAGCCGCTGACCACCGCAGTCGTTACGATCAGGAAAGGCGACAAATGTGAAGAGATGCCCCAGATGAAAACCAGCTCGGTAACCAGGACAACAACCGGCCACTTCAAGCCGTCCATAACTTGCCTCAGCAATTCGCGAGGAGATGTTCGGGAACAAGTGCAGGCCGCCCGCGTAAGCCAGCCAAAGTTGATCAACAACTGAGCGA
The DNA here is from genome assembly GCA_021779695.1 of Acidobacteriota bacterium. Next base: position 253 of record JAJYAE010000416.1, read on the forward strand.
TCGTCATCGCGGCTGCCAGGCCGCAGGCTCCATAGCGGTCGATCAGCGGCAAGGCAAGTACCAGGCTTAAGAAATATTCCCAGAACGCGATCTTTGTCGCCTGCTTAACCTGTCCGCACGCATACAAGAGTTGATTGGAAGAATAGCCTGCGGCGTGCGAAACAGTGCCTAGAAGCAGAAGTTGCATTACCAGCGTTGCATTTGCATACTGGCTCCCTACCCAAACCTCGATCAAAGGACGCGCAACAAATGCGCCGAGCACAACGAAAGGCAGTATTGCCCCGAAAAGCAGCTTTTGGCTCCTGATATATGTCCGTTGAAGGCCGGCAAGATCTCCCACTGCGCATGCACGTGATAAAGAAGGTAAGGCGACGTTGGCTCCATTGTCGATCATATTCCAGAGCTGGTCCGGCAGCTTGCTGGCCAGTCCGAAAATAGCCGCCTCCCTCATCGAGCCAAGTGAACCAAGAAGTATCCATGCCGCTAAATTAAACAAGGACACGCTTAGATTGTTAAAGAATGCCCATTTGCTGAGACTGATGAGAGGCATCAGAAGACTTCGGTTGAATCGTCGAAGACTGAGGCACGCCTGCGGCACGCTGGCCGAAAGACCGGCTGCAAGCAGAAGCAACCGCAGCGCAGAAGAGGCGAGTTGAACCACCGCGAGCGCCACAATGCCATATCCAGCCGCGAGTGCTGCAATGGAGAGCGCCAGCTGCACCGTTGAACTCAAAAGTTGTATCTGATTGATCCGGTCGAAGCGGTGCGAGGCCTGATAGGCCTGTTCCAGCGCAATGCCGGGAAGGGTGACCTGGACGACGAATGCCGCGAGGATGCAGATCGTCGACGCCTCATGCGTGTAAGCAGCGGGAATGTTGAACGGCCCCGGAAGAATAGCGGCGAAGACGGCAAAAATGAGCAGACCCGCGGCCCCCAGAGCGGCCAGCGCAAGGAACACTGTGCTGATAAGTTCATTCAGACGGCGGGCATCAGAACGCGAGACCATTTCAACATAGGCCTGGACCAGAACGCCCGACAGCCCAAAATCCAGAAAATACAGAGTAGTGGAAAGCGACGTAATGAACAGAAACAGGCCGTACTCCACCACTGAAACTCGTCTGACAATATAGGCCGTAAGAGCTAAGTTAATTCCGATCCGGTAAATGTATCCGATATAGTTCCAGGCGATATCCCGCGCCGCATTCTGATGGGCTACTCTTCGGCCAACCATCACTTTCAGGAAATTACGCATGCGTGAATCTCTTTGCTTCCGGGATAAGGATAACGAATAAAGATAGATGGCGATTCTTCATCGGGCCAGGTCGCGCTGCAGTCGATTTGCGATCCGTCTTGCAAGTCTTACTAAAGATGGCGATAGCGGAAGATGATATGCCCAGGACTCCTTCCGGACCGCTCTCCAGATCGCGGGATCGGCAATGCTGTGATCTTTCAAGTACTGCTTCAGCCAGTCAAAATAGAACCTTCGCGCAGACTCTTCGATGTCGCCGCCCTGCGCGCTGTGCCACATTGAGGTGGAATGACAGCGGTAGCGATCCAGACATCTGGCACTGACAAACACTGGAAAGGCGAGATAAATCTTTGAGAGAAACGCAATATCTTCAAATAACTGAAATGTCTCCGGGCTGAAGCATTCGTCGAATCCGCCAACTCGATCGAAAGCGCTCCTTCTTATCAGGAAACTTTGAATACACGGAGCGCCAAACTTGCCGAGAGGATAGCTCATCGTGAGCAGGGCCGGCGGGGAATACAGTTGTCCACCCGGAACAAGGGGCGGAATGTGGTTTTTCGCTTGTGGATTCGCGCTAATGTCCCAATCGTACCAATATTCAGTAGCTCCGAAAATCATGCCCGACTCGGGATGAGTGCTCATCAATGCAACCTGATCTTCCAGCTTCTCAGGCAGCAGAACGTCGTCCGAATCGAGAAACGCGAGAAATTCCCCCTTACCGGAAAGAGCTCCGAGATTGCGCGCTGCGTTTACGCCGCGATTGCGATGCCCCGGATGTTTGAGATAGCGTATTTGCCCATTGGAGTTTGCTGCGTACTCGCGGGCGATTTCGGTACTGCCATCGGTGGACCCATCGTCCACAAGCAGCAATTCCCAATTTGCATATGTCTGAGCAACTACACTGTCGATCGCTTCTGCCAGGAAGCGTTCACTGTTGTAGAACGGAATCGATATGGAAACCAGCCCCTTGATCTCACGCATGGCCTAAGTCGCCACCTGCTTCGTTGCGCTTACTCCGATGACAACCTCGTAATCGGGGTCATTGAATTCAAGTTCCTGCCGAGTCAATTCCTCCTGGACGAGTCCATGCAGAAAAGCGGTTGCAGTCAGCACGTTTCCATATGCCTTGACGTTCACGTTTGCTTCGCCAAAGACCTGTGAAAACGCATGCTGTGCGGACCGCGAGGTAAACCGCCACCAATCGGCCCCCTCGCCAGCAATAAGGTCACCGCGAATAACCGGACTGATGCCCGGCATCGTCGCGAGCAAGACGCCGGAGGGCTTCAGCATCTTGTAAAGCGACCGCAGAGCCGACGTGTAGTCGCGAATAATAAAAAGGGTTTGCGCGCAGATAATGCAATCGAAAGCATTCTCGGGAGCCGACGCCGTCTGGGTCAGATCGATGGTGATGGTGCGATTGTCATTCTTCTCGTTCAAGTCGAGAATATCGGAGTGCTCAACCCTGCCCTGGCCGAACAATTTGGTATATTCATCGCTCTGGATCTCGGCGACGCGGCCGCAGATGGTCTCCTGCCACGATGCAAGAAACGCTTCAATATAGAATCGGTCGATATACTTTCCCCGACGGCCGCCAAGGTTTGGCCGATTAGGGCGCAGCCTTCGCAGAGCAGACCAGTCAGTCACGCGATCAAGCACAAGCATGCGCCGTTCTGCCGCCTGGCGCTGACGCCGAAGCAGCGAGCGCAATGGCTTGGGGACCAGATACTTGAACGAGCTCAAGGTTTCCCCCCGCGAAATGCACGAATGTCCTGGGGCAAAATGCAGAGACAACTTGCGCCGATTGGTGCCCATCGGTGGGGCAGATTATCACGATAGTACCATTTCATCCAAAGCGCCCTTTAGGGTTCACAAGGATTAGAATGAGGAGCGCTGGAAGTGGATTCTGACAGACCGAAGGGAACGGATGGAC
>JAJYAE010000083.1 GCA_021779695.1 Acidobacteriota bacterium
CGAATCTGGATGCGAGCGAGATTTCTGAAGCGAGGGCGATTCTGGCGAAGTACCGGCTGCGCGTCACGGATATTGCGAGCCCGCTGTACAAGGTGGATTGGCCGGGAGCGCCGCTTTCGAAGCAGAGCGAGCGGCGCGACCAGTTCAACGCACAGAGTGACTTCAATCAACAGGAGGCACTGCTGGAACATTGCATTGATCTGGCCAGGACATTTGGCACCGACCGGATCCGATGCTTTGATTTCTGGCGGCTGGACGACGTGAAGCCGTATCGCGCGGCGATGAACGAGACGCTGCGCAAGGCGGCAAAGCGCTGCGCAAAGAGCAAGATGATTCTGCTGCTGGAAAACGAGATGAGCTGCAACACGGCGACTGGCGCAGAGGCTGCAGCAACGCTGGCTGCGGTGACCGAGTCAAACTTCATGCTGAACTGGGATCCCGGGAACGCGGCAACGTTTCCTGGGAGCGACCCATATCCCAAGGGCTACGACTTGCTTCCGAAGCATCGCATCGGGCACTGCCATGCGAAGAGTGTGGTGCGCGAGCCGGATGGCAAGTGGCAATGGGCCGCCGTGGGGCAGGGCGTGGTGGATTGGGTGGGACAGCTGCGCGCGTTGGACCGGGATGGTTATCGCTATGCGGTAAGCCTGGAAACGCACTGGCGCGGTGCAGGCACGCCGGAGGCCTCAAGTCGCGTGAGCATGCAAGGGCTGAAAGAGGCGCTGGCCAAGGCGGGCACGGGCTGCTGAAATTTCCCCGGAGTGGCGAATCCTTCAGAGCCGCCGTTCATCTGAGAGAATGATGGATGTGAGGAGAAGCGTGTTTTCGGCCCGAAGGTCGATGGAATGTTTTTTGCCCTGCGCGCTGCTTGTGCTGGCCAGCGCGGGCTTGCGGGCGCAGATAACAAATCCCAGTTCGGCGCAGAATCCGTTCTATGGCAGCGTGACCGCCCATCCGGTAACGGATGAGACGATTCGGCTTTCGCTGGATGATGCGGTGAAAATGGGGCTGGAGAATAATCTGGGCCTGAAGGAAGTTGAAAACGCCGAAGAGATCGTCCAGGGCGAAAAGAAGATAGCGCTGCAGGAATTCCTGCCGACGATCACGGTGAGCGGCGGGACTGGCGTGTTCCAGCATGACCTCGTCGCGCAGGGATTCGGCCCGGGTGTGTTGAAGAAGTTTGGCGCGTTTTTCCCGGGGGGCGTTCTGCCAACAGGCGTGTCGCTGATTACGCGGGACGATCTGACTCAGGGGCAGATCAACTTCAGCCAGACACTTTTCTCGGGACCTGTGATTGCGGGGTGGCGGGCTGCGGGTGCAACGGTGCGCTCTTTCCACTTCGCGAAAGAAACCGCTCGCGGGAACGTGGTGCAGGATGTGGCGACCGCGTACCTGCGCGCTTTGGCGGCTGAAAGTGCGGTGGATGATGCGGTGGCGCAGGAGGCCGCGGACAAGGTGCAAGCAGAGCATGCGCGTGAGGCGCACCTGGCGGGGATCGTGTCCAACCTGGATGAGCTTCGAGCGCAGGTGCAACTGCAGGCCCAGGAGCAGTCACGGATCGCAGCTGAGAATGAGCGCGAGAAGGACCTGATTCAGTTGAAACGCGAGATTGGTCTTGATCCTGGGCAGAAGATAAGGCTGACGGATCCGGCCCCTTATAGCGATCTGGCGGCCCAGACGAAGCAGGAGTTGCTGACCACTGCCTACCAGAGCCGGCAGGACTACCAGAACCTGAAGAATCAGATTGTGGAGTTTCGGGCATTGCACGCCTCTTATCGAAGCCAACGCCTGCCGAAGCTGAGCTTCAATGGGTTCTGGGGTGTGGACACGGTGAATGGCGCAGGCACACACGGAAATTTTGTAGCCGAGGGAACGTTAAGCGTGCCGATTTTCAAGGAGGCGAGCTTGCGCGGAGACGAAGATGCCTCCGCGGCGCAACTCGCGAACGTGCAAGCGCAGCTGACGGATTTGCAGGTACGGATTGACCAGCAGGTGCGCGACGCGATGCTCGATGTGAGCGCCTCAGCCAAACTGGTTGAAGTGGCGAGGTCGAACGAGCAGTTGGCACAGCAGGCCCTGAGCGACGAGGTGGAGCGCGTACAGGCCGGCGTGGACGATAATCTGCCACTGGTGAATGCGCAGGCGACCCTGGCCTCGGCGCAGAACAACCTGATCGACAGCCTGTATCGCTACAACGTGTCCAAGCTGATGCTGGCGCGCGCGACAGGCGTGATTGAGTTGGAGTATCGCGCCTACCTGGGACGCTGACGCCGTGCCGGCTGATTGAGATCTCCTCTCTGGATAGGGCGCCTGACACGGGTTGGGCGGTCTGCTTTATTTAAGATCGCGTAACCGGCGTGCCAACTCTTCCTCCAAGCAGATATAGTGAACGCTTCAAGAGCAGACGGATTTCTGTGTGCGCGCAGGTGCCTGCACACGGACTGATCTGTTTCTGACGCAGCGCATGTTTTCGAGTGGAGCGCTGCGGGACCCGCTGGGTGAGGTGGACCTGGGGAATGGCGTGGATGCGGCGCATCGGAATGCGTGGAGTGCTGGTGGGCTGGTTGTTTGTGCTGAGCGCCGTGGCCTACATGGACCGCACAAATGTCGCGATTGCGGGAGCGGGCCTTCGCGATGCACTGCAAATCGACAATCTTCAACTGGGATGGATCTTCAGCGCGTTTCTGGTGGGCTATGCGGTCTTCCAGGTGGCGGCGGGATGGCTGGCGTGTCGATACGGTCCGAGGCGCGTGCTGGCCGGTGGCGTGCTGTGGTGGGGCTTGTTTTCTGCGCTCACGGCAATGGTGGATGCGCGGGTGGCGCATGTACTTGTTCTGTTGATTGCGATCCGCTTTGCGCTGGGTGCGGCGGAAGCGGTGATGTATCCAGCCGGGAGCCAGTTTGTGGCCGAATGGATTCCCGTGACGGAGCGCGGACGCGCGAATGGATGGATTTTTGCCGGTGTAGGAGCGGGCGCGGGACTGAGTGTTCCTGTGCTGACCTGGATTGTGACGCATCTGGGATGGCGCGCGTCGTTCTGGTTCAGCGCGCTTGTGGGGACTGCAGTTGCGCTGGGCTGGTATCTGCTGTCGCGTGACAGGCCGGAAGAGCACCCACATGTGTCGCGCGCAGAGCTGGAGCTGATTGTGGCTACGCGGGTCATAGGGGGAACCAGGTCCACCGGCGTGCAGGTCTCATGGTGGGCTGCGATTTTCAATCGCAGCATACTGGCGATGACCGCGAGCTACTTCATGTATGGCTATGTGGCGTGGATCTTCTTCAGCTGGTTTTATCTCTATCTGGCGCAGGTGCGGCACATGAATCTGCAGGCCGATGCGCTGTTGACGATGATTCCCTTTCTGGCAATGACGGCGTGTTGCCTGGCGGGCGGTTCGCTGAGCGACTGGGCGACGAAGCGCTACGGGAGCCGCGTGGGCCGGTGTGGTGTGGCCACGGTGGCAATGGGGTTGACGGCTGTGTTTCTTGCTGTTGGCGTGCACGCGCGCGGTCCGTACACGGCGAGCCTGATTCTGGCGGGCGGTGCGGGTGCGCTGTATCTGTCGCAGAGTTCGTTCTGGGCGGTGACGGCCGATCTTTCAGGGGAGCGAACAGGCGTGGTGTCCGGCGTGATGAATATGGGCGGCCAGATTGGAGGTGCCGTAACAGCTTCGTTGACGCCCTACATTGCCGCGCATCTGGGTTGGACGGCAGCGTTTGACTGTGCGGCGCTGCTGGCAATGGTGGGCGGGGCGTTGTGGCTTGTGGTAAAGCCTGTGCCGCCAGTTGCGATGGCGGGTGACAGACCGCGAGCGGGCTCACCGGCTCTTGCAGGACGCGAATAAAAGCTCCGCTGAAGGCCGGGTGCAGGAGCATACTACTGTCAGTCGAGGAGGTCGGTCGGAGATGGCATCAATGTGGTCGCGAAGAGATTTTCTGGGTGCGGCGGGCATGGCTGTGGGCGCGCGAATGGCAAGGCCCGCACTGGCCGGAGCGTTGCGCACGCCTGCAAGCCGCGTAGCGATTGCGCAGTGCCAGGAATACAACCGGCAAGTGACGGATGTGCTGGCGTCGATGTTCAACCAACTGGGCGGCATCGAGAAACTGGTGAATGGCAAGACGGTGGCGATCAAACTGAACTTGACCGGGACGCCCAAAGACAGACTGAACAGGATGCCGATGCAGATGACGCATTGGGTGCATCCGCAGGTGATTGGCTCCGTGGTGACGCTGCTGGGGCAGGCTGGAGCGAAGCGGATCCGGCTGCTGGAGAGCGCGCCGTTTGGCACCAAGCCACTTGAGGCGTTCATGGTGTCAGCGGGCTGGCAGCCGAAGGACTTTGCGAGCGCCGCGCCGCATGTGGAATTTGAGAACACGAATTTTCTGGGTAGTGGCAAGACGTATGCGCGCTTCATGGTGCCGGGCGGTGGGCTGATGTATGCGGGCTACGATCTCAACCACTCGTATCGCGACTGCGACGTGTTTGTCTCGCTGGCCAAGCTGAAGGAGCACCGGACGGCGGGCGTGACGCTTTCAATGAAGAACTGCTTTGGTATTACGCCGTGCACGATTTACAGCGATAATGCGCCAGTGGATGAGCCGTCGATTGTGCCATCGGGCTTTCGCGGGCCAATGCATTCGGGCTCGCGCGTGCCGCCGAAGAGTGCGCCGCAGCCGGTGGCCCAGTCGACGGACCCTGGCTTCCGCGTGCCGCGCATCACAGCGGACCTGGTGGCGTCGCGGCCGATTCACCTGGCGGTGATTGACGGCATCTACACGATGACGGGGGGCGAACTACCGGACCAGGAACCGAACTGGATTCATCAGGCGGTGCATCCGGGGCTGCTGATTGCGGGGATGAACTGCGTGGCGACCGATGCAGTGGCAACGGCGGTGATGGGCTTTGACCCTATGGCGGACAGGGGCACGCCACCGTTTGAGAAGTGTGACAGCACGCTGGCGCTGGCGGAGCATCTGGGCGTGGGCACGCGCGACCTGAATCGCATTGAGGTGGTGGGTACGCCGATTGCGAAGGCGCGGTATCGTTTCCCGACACTGACGCAGTTGACGACGTAGAATGGTGGGCGACTGAGCAGGGGGTGCACAGTTGCCGATTCCGCGTCGTGATGTGATGAAAGGCTTTGTGGGGGCTGGTGCAATAGCACTGGCCCCTCGTGCTGTTTGGGCGAATGAGCAGGCAGAGCGGGCTACACGAGGCATGCCTGCTCCGCGCATCAAAGACATTCGCGTGATCGAGTGCGAGCCAGATGGCGTGCGGCTGACGGTGGTGAAGATCACGACCGACCAAGACGGCCTTTACGGCTATGGATGCGCGACCTTCACGCAACGGGCTGACCTGGTGAAACCCGCGGTGGAGAAGTATCTGAAGCCATTCTTGCTGGGCAAGACAACGGACCGCATCGAGGACATCTGGCAGTCGTGCTACGACAGTTCGTACTGGAAGAACGGGCCGGTGCTGAACAACGCCATCAGCGGCATCGATGAGGCTCTGTGGGACATCAAAGGGCGGCAGGCGGGCATGCCGGTGTATCAGCTTGCCGGGGGCAAATGCCGCGAGGCGGCGGACACCTACGCGCACGCGAGCGGTGCGGAGTTTGAGGATGTGGTGGAGAGCGCGCGGAAGTATATGGCGCAGGGATTTCGTAACATTCGCGTGCAGGTGGGCCTGCCGGGAATGGCGGGATACGGTTCGCAGCACAATGAGGCTGGAAGACCGAAGGCCCTGCACGACAAGCCGCTCTTTGACCGCGAGGAACAGGTGCGGCGCGGGCTGAAGCTGCTGGAGATTTGCCGGCGCGAGCTGGGCAATGAAGTGGAGCTGTTGCATGACATGCACGAGCGGCTGACGCCGAATGAGGCTGTACAGTTTTGCAAGGAGGCGGAGCAGTACAGGATGCTCTTTCTGGAGGATCCGCTTTCGCCGGAGGACCTGGGCTATTTCCGGCAGATTCGCGCGAACTGTGCAACGCCGATTGCGATGGGCGAGTTGTTCAACAGCCCACATGAGTGGCAGCCGCTGATTGTGAATCAGTTGATTGACTACATTCGGGTTCACGTGTCGCAGGCGGGCGGCTTTAGCCCGGCGCGGAAGATTGCGATTCTGGCTGAACAGTTTGGCGTAAGGACGGCGTGGCATGGACCGGGCGATGTGTCGCCGGTGGGGCACATGGCGAATGTGACGCTGGACCTGGTGAGCTACAACTTCGGGATCCAGGAGTATTCGCCGTTCAACGAGCGCACGCAGGCAATTTTTCAGGGGTGCCCGGAGTGGCGCGACGGATACCTGTGGGCGAGTGAGAAGCCCGGATGGGGCATTGAGATAGACGAGAAGGAAGCGGCGAAGTCCCCCTTTAAGCCGAGCCCCTTGAATGGTGGATGGGGTGAGATACGCTTACGCGACGGCACGGTCATCAAGCAGTGATGACGGCAGTGCTTCCGGAGCTTGGACTCATTTGCGACGAAACAGGCTGCGATAGATGCGGTAGGTGGTGCTGTGGAGCAGGCGAGTCTGTTCGGCCTTGAGTGCTGCATAAGATGTTTTCACGTAAACATCGAACTCTGGTGGCCAGCCGATGGTGGAGCGGCGCTCGGTGTAGTCACCTTCCGCCCATTTGGCCATGACGGCTTTGTAGCCGACGACGTGCGTAACGAAGTCGAGCAAACACTGCGGCATTTTTTCCTCGATGATCAGGTATGCCTTTTCGATGATGATCTTTTCTCGAACGTCATTGAGGGGCATGAAGATCGTAGTCATCCACAGCATCCACTCTTTCATCTCCTCGTCGCGGATGGGCTCGCTTTTCTCTTTGCCCTGGCGCTTGAGCAGGGAGCGGTAAGCGATGTCTCCGGCTTCTGAGGCGACGTAGAGCGGGCCATAGAACTCGTTGAGCCGCTTGTTGACGAGGCGGAGCTTGTCACGGCGCTGGGCGAGCATGCGGGCGCTGAGAAAGGTGACGAGATACCCGGCAAAGGCAAGGATGACGGTGAGGATGGCAGCGCTGTGAAGAAGGCTGGGCTGAATCAGACCGGAGAGATCCATCGTGCGGGGCCTCGCGCATGAGTATACGCGGAAGGGAGCGGCAGAGTGAAACCGCTAGTTTGCGCCGAGGTAGACGAAGCGGAAGAGAAAGAGCGCGGCGAGGGTATAGAGCAGCCAATCTTGCCGGCGGTAGCGGCCGGCGGCCAGATGGAGGACGGCCCAGGCGATGACGCCAAAGCCAAGGCCGTTGGCGATGGAGTAGGTGAGCGGAATCAGGACCAGAGTAAGAAACGCAGGGATGCCGACCAGCGGCTTGTGCCAGTGGATTTCGGTGATGGTTGTCAGCATCATGGAGCCGACAAGTATGAGTGCCGGCGCGGTGGCCGCCTGCGGCACGATACCAACGTAGGGGGCTGCGCCAATGGCGCCGAGAAAGAGCAGGCCGGTGACGATAGCGACGATGCCGGAGCGCCCGCCTGCGGCAACGCCAGCGGTGGACTCGACATAGCTGGTGACGGTGGATGTGCCGGTGAGCGATCCAAAGATGGTTGCAGTGGCGTCGGCAAAGAGAATACGGTTAAGCCGGGGAATGGTGTGATCAGGGGCGATAAGGCCAGCGCGCTTGGTAACGGCGACGAGAGTGCCAACATTGTCAAAGAGATCGACGAAGAAGAAGACGAAGATGATTTCCAGCAGGCCCTTGTTGAGAGCTCCGCGGAGATTGAGCTGGAACGCAGTGGCGGCCAGAGCGTGGAAGCCGCCGGGCGCCGGCGTCCAATGCACAAGGCCGAGAGCCCATGCAAGCACGGTGGTGGCGAGCACGCCGATGAGGATGGAGCCGCGAACCTTGCGCACTTCAAGCACGACCATGAGGGCCAGGCCAAAGAGTGCGAGCGCGGCGGAGGGATTTCGCACATTGCCAAGGCCGACGAGGGTTGCCGAATCGCCGACGACGAGGCCTGCGTTGCGAAAGCCGATGAACGCGATGAAGAGTCCGATGCCGCTGGCCACGGCGGCGTAAAGCTCATGGGGGATGGAGCGAAGAATCATCTGGCGGATGCCTGTTCCGGTGAGCGCGAGAAAGAGGACGCCGGAGATGAAGACCGCTCCAAGGGCAGTCTGCCAGGGAATGTGCATCTTGAGGCAGACGGTATAGGTGAAATAGGCGTTGAGGCCCATGCCGGGCGCGAGCGCAATGGGATAGCGCGCAAGGATGCCCATGAGAATGGAAGCGAAGGCCGCGGAGAGGCATGTGGCAGCGGTGACGGCTGCGAGGGGTACGCCCGCGGCCGCCAGAACGGCTGGATTGACCAGCACGATGTAGGCCATCGTGAGGAAGGTAGTGATGCCGGCAAGGATCTCCGTGCGCCAGTTGGTTCCCAGACGGGAGAACTCAAAATAGCTTTCGAGCAGCTTGAGCATAGGTGGGTGTCACCAGAAAAACACAGAGTGCGTTGTGTGCAAAGCGAATTGTGCAAGGGGCGCTGCGTGAATCATGCGGGCATCTTGCGGTGTTGCAGCCGGTGGAGGAGCCAGTTCATGGATGCTCCCTGCAGAAGTATGGAAAAAACGACGACGAGGTAAGTTGCACTCAGCATCCAGGAGCGGCCCATCGCCTCCGGCACAGAAAGTGCGAGGGCGATGGAGAGTCCGCCACGCAGGCCGCCCCAGGTGAGGACAAAAACGGAGCTCTTGTGATCGCGCCGGACTGCGCGAACGAGGAGCAGGATTGCTGCGACAGCGACGAAGCGAACGAGATTGACGGAAAAGATTGCGGTGATGCCGTTGCGCAGGTTCGCCCAGTCGATGGGGATGACGAGTGTTTCGAGACCGAGGAGGACGAAGAGGACCGAGTTCTGAATCTCGTCAATAACCTCCCAAAACTGGTCGATCTGCTGGTGTGCGATGCGAGGGGACGGTTGACGGCGATTGAAGACACGCAGTGCAATGCCGGCGACCACGGCCTCCAACGGGCCCGAGAGGTGAAGGAACTCGGCAAGCACGTAGCCACCGAGGGCGAGGGCAATGGTGAAGAGAATGTCGACCTGATAAGCCTCGACACGGTGCATCAGCGAGGAGGCGAGCCATGCTGCGGCAACAGCGAGCAGGACAGCCCCACCAGATTTGAGGAAGAGCAACCAGGCGAGATGCAATGGAGCAGAGTTTCCACCTTCGGCGAGCTGCAACATGCCGATGAAGAGCACGGCGCCAATGCCGTCGTTAAAGAGGGATTCGCCTGCGAGCTGCGCGCGGATGGGCCTTGAGACACCGGCGCGGCGCAGCATTTCCAGCACGGCGATGGGATCCGTAGGCGAGATGAGCGCGCCGAAGACGAGGCATTGCAGCCAGCTGAGTTGAGAACCTGCGAGGAGATCCATGAGCCCAGCCACGGCAAAGGTTGAGATGAGCGTGCCCGCAACAGCGAGGATTGAGACCGCAAGCTTTTCACGGGCGAGCTGTTCAATGTCGAGCAGGAACGCGCCTGCAAAGAGCAGAAGCGGCAGCATTCCGTGGAGGATGATGCTTTGGAAGTCGATCTGGTGGGCGAAGTCGGAGGCCCATGCATGCAAGCCAGGGGCGAGCGTCCGCGCTGACGCGAGGGCCACTGAGGTGATGACGGTGAGCAACATGGTGCCGATGGTGACGGGCAGCCCGAGCCAGCGCCTGCTGAGCATGCCGAAGAGCGCTGCAGTGGCGAACAGGACGCTGAGGACTTGAAGAGTCGTCATGCAGGCAAACCCGATCGTAAATGGACTGCGATGCACTCCAGCGGAAGGATCTGGCTTTCTCCTTCCCAGAAACTGCGGACAATCGCGGGCTCAAGCAAAGCTACAGCAGCTTTGCAGCCTCCTTGGCGAAATAGGTGACGATGAAGTCAGCACCGGCGCGGCGCATGCCGATGAGCGATTCGAGTGTGGCGCGATCGCGCTCGAGCCAGCCTTTTTCGAAGGCTGCCTGGAGCATGGAGTATTCGCCGGAAACCTGATACGCGCCCATCGGCACCTGGAAGCGATCGCGTGCGGCGCGCACCACGTCGAGATAAGGCATGGCAGGCTTCATGAGAATCATGTCCGCGCCCTCTTCGATGTCGAGATCGATCTCGCGCATTGCCTCGCGAAGGTTGGCGCTGTCCATTTGATAAGATCGCCGGTCTCCGAATTGGGGAGTCGAATCCGCGGCTTCGCGGAAGGGACCGTAGAAGGCTGAGGCGTATTTGGAAGCGTAGCTGAGGATGGGAGTCTGCGTCAGGCCACTCCCGTCGAGGCCGCGGCGAATTGCGGCAACACGGCCATCCATCATGTCGCTGGGGGCGACGATATCCGCGCCTGCCCTGGCAAGACTGGTTGCAGTGCGCGCCAAGAGGTCCAGCGAAGGATCATTGTCGATCTCGAAGGAGTTGTCTTTGCGGACTACGACACCGCAGTGACCGTGGCTGGTGTATTCACAGAGGCACACGTCAGCAATGAGCACAAGCCTGGAGGAGGCGGAGGATTGCCGAAGGGCGCGCAGGCCGCGCTGTACGATGCCATCATCGCTCCACGCGCCGGTTGCCTGTTCATCTTTCGCATCTGGAAGGCCAAAAAGCAGGAGACCGCCAACGCCAAGAGAAGCGGCTTCCTCGGCGTCGCGTACTGCTTCATCGACTGAGAGGTTGAAGACGCCGGGCATGGAGCTGACTGGAAGGCGCACGCCTTCGCCGGGGCAGATGAAGACGGGATGGATAAGGTCACCAGGTTCGAGGGTGGTCTCGCGGACGAGAGCCCGAAGGGACTCGGTACGGCGCATCCGGCGCATGCGATTTTCGGGAAAACTCATGGATAAATTGTAGTCCAGCTTAAACGTCAGACCCGCGGGCCCAGCTGGGCATAGAGCGTGGAGTTGCGATAGCCAAGCAGGGTCACAAGAGTCCAAATAGCGAGCGCTGTACCGATGGGGATCTTGAGCAGACTGAGGAAGGCGGCGACGATGGCGACGATGCGGCCCCACTCAGTGCGCTCCAGGAGTCCCCAACCAGCAACAAAGGCCAATCCGGCGCGCACAATCAGGACGGCCCATGCGAAGTGTAGAATTGCGGCGCCGAACCATGGCTGGTCCCAGGGTCCATAGCCCATGGGGCCATGCATCCAGGGAGCGAATCTGCCGTTCAGAAACTCGTGCAGAAAGGTCATGCCGGCAATTCCGAAGAGCAGCGTCAAGCCACCATAAACGAACCAAACGATACTGAGGGCACGAATCCGGCCGGAGTAGGTTTGCACCTGCAACTCGAGATTGGGGATCGGCGGTATCGGTGGTGCGATGGGACGTCCGCACTGTGGGCAGACGATCTGCCCAGGCTGCAAAGCTTGGCCACATCCACTGCAAAACATAAGTACCTCCTGCCCATTGCCAGCCGATGTTTGAAAGAGTCGCCTGACTCAGCTAGCCATGATACGCGTGAAGCGCGGGCTGTGTTCCCTTCTTCTCACATCTTCAGCTGTGGAGGCAATCCGATTCAGCGGCGGCCCCACCATTCCTGATGGCGATCGTCGCGATAAACCAGGGCGGTGATCCGTCCTTCCGCGTCGCGCTCCACGAGTACGCGGCTGGTGGAGCTACCATTCGGGTAAAAGAGAGTGGAAAGCGATTCGGCCGCCAGTTCGCTGATGTCCCCATGCATGTCCCGCTGATAGAGCTGATCGCCCTGACGGAAGATGGTGACGGCGAGCTGGCCTTGTTCGTCATCGTACTGGCCTGTAAAGCTGTCGAGCTGCTGGGAGGTGAGCAGGAGCGCTGGGGGATGGAGCGGGATTACGACGCGGTCTGCGAGGACATGCTCCTCTGCGCGAGGTTCCCTGGGGTGTTCGAGCAGCCAACGGGGAAGTTCCGGCTCGTCGAATGCGCGGGACCAGCAATCATGCTTGAGTCCCTGATAAATCCAAAGGCGAATATGACCGCCGGAGGATTT
This sequence comes from Acidobacteriota bacterium, assembly GCA_021779695.1. The sequence continues at coordinate 11,943 of JAJYAE010000083.1, forward strand.
GAGGGCTTGAAACAGCAGTTCATCTTCGCGGATTGGCACGACAGGGTCGTTGCTGCCGTGAAAGAGCCAAACGGGTGTGCGTCCGAGCGCGTGCGCATACTCTGCTGGCAGCGTTGCGGACTGTTTCCAACGCTGCGGCGCGTAGCTCCAGAAGATGCCGCCGGCTGCAATTGCGATGGCGGCCCAGCGCTGGGGATACAGGCGGGCGAGCTCCCAGGCGCCGTATCCACCGAGTGAAAGGCCGGTGAGATAGGTGCGGTTTGGGTTACCGCGGAATTCAGCAGATTCCTGATCGAGCGCTGCCATGGCCATGCGCAGCATGCCGGGATCGGTCCAATAGTGCTCCTGCGGACACTGCGGCATCACGACGATGAAAGGCCAGCGGTCCGGATGATCCCGAATGGCGGCAGGCAGGCCAACCTGTGTCTGCCACATGCCTTCGGAACCGCGTTCTCCCCTGCCGTGCAGGAAGAGAATAATGGGCCAGAGGCGGTGATCATTGGGTTGATAATCCTCAGGAAGGTAAATCTGGAAACGATATCTCGCGCCGTGAAATTGCAGCGTACGGTTGAGAAAGCCTGTCTCCTGCGTACGGGCTGGGTGGGCAAAGCCACTTCCAGCCATGGCAAATGCATGGCCGGTGCACAGAGAACCGAAGGCAATGCAACTGCCCAAAAGGATTCCAAGGAAACGGTGCATGATCGATTTCCATGATAGAACCTGCAGGTGGCCGCCGCGATCCATCGAGCGAGGTCGTGAAGTGGCTTCCTGGTCGGACTGAGCGGATCGGATGGAACTCTTTAGGGATCCCTGACGATTTTCTTATGCACGGGCATGCAACAATCGTGAGAGATGGAACGCGCACGCAGATGAGCCCACTGGAAACTGGAGAGGTGCTGGATCATTATCGAATCGAATCGACTGTTGCCCGGAGTGGCATGTCGATGCTGTATCGTGCCACCGATCTCCGCGATGGCAAACAGGTCGCGATCAAAGTGCCGCATCCGGAGATGGAAGCCGATCCGGTGCTGCTGGAGCGCTTCAAGCGGGAGGAAGAGATTGGGCAGGTTCTGAATCATCCGGGCATCGTAAAAACCTATTCCGATGAGGGGCGCAGCAGGACCTATATGGTTCTGGAGTGGGTAGACGGCCGGCTGCTGCGCAGCATCCTGAACGAGGAACGGCGGCTTCCCGTGGAGCGCGCGATCCGGATCACGCAGAATATCTGCGAAGCGCTGGACACCATGCATAAGCATGGCATTGTGCATCGGGATCTGAAGCCGGAAAACGTGATGGTAGATGCGCAGGATCATGTGAAGCTGATCGATTTCGGGATTGCGATGAAGGAGGATGCAAGGCGGCTGACCTACGTCAACATGACTGCGGCTCTTGGAACTCCGGATTACGTTTCTCCTGAACAAGTGAAAGGTGGACGCGGAGACCAGCGAAGCGATATCTACTCACTTGGCACCATGCTCTATGAAATGCTGACAGGGACGGTTCCGTTTGCCGATGAAAATGCGCTGGCGGCTCTGAATGCGCGCGTACAGCGGGATCCAACCCCGCCGCGAGAGCTGAATGAAGCGATCTCGCCGGAGCTCCAGGAGGTTGTCTTCCGTGCGCTGGAGCGCGAGCCGAGGCATCGTTATGCCACCGCAAGCGAGATGGCCTGGGAACTGGAGCATCAGGAACTGGTGGGCGTGGAAGAGCGAACCCCAAAAACATTGAGCCACTCTGCGCGGCGCAAACTGGACCCCAAGTGGCTGTTGTATGGGGGGGTGGTGCTCGTCCCGTTGCTTCTGTTTGGAATCATGCTTCTGCTTGCGCATCACTGAGGACCTAAGCCAGATCTGTGCCGGCTCTAACCCGCATGGGGACGCTGGAAAAGGAAGAGGAAGCCGGCTGCGACGAGCGTGAGGTCCACGATGCGAACAAACAGCCAGACAGGCAGCCGATGCAGGATGAACTTACCGACGTATGATCCGAGGATCATCGAGGGCCCGAGCGCCAGTCCAGTCAGGACCGCCCGTGCAGGCAGCAGGGCGAGTTGCCGATATGCGACGAGCTTGGTGACATGCATGGTAACTGTAGCGAGCGCCTCAGTACCGATGTAGGCATTCTTAACGAGGCCATACGCCAGGAAGAATGGCGCCATAAGGGGCCCGACGCTGCCGAGCAGTGCCGACAATAAACTGAAGCACGCCCCGAGGAGAGTGAAAGATCTCAGTGGAGGCTTCCAACGAGAAGCGCCCGCGCTGTGACGCAAGACCACCAGGAGGATGAGAAATGCGCCGAGCAATCGGGTCAAGGCGCGCAGAGGTACATGAGCAAAAAGGATGCTGCCCACCAGGGCCATTGGCACTCCACCCAG
>JAJYAE010000084.1 GCA_021779695.1 Acidobacteriota bacterium
CCGGCGAATCGAACCTTCATACCAGAGGTAATTCCAGGTCTTGCGCCGTTTGTCGTAGCGAACAGACCCACTTGTGTGTCGCTGTGTCCTCATGCTTCCTCCCTTAAGCAGCCACAGCGGATGACGGCAACAGCATAGCATCCAGTTCGCACTTCAAGAATCGCCAGCGGCAGCGCTTCGTGCCGGAGAGTCTGTGCGCGGGAACTTTCCCTTCACGTACCCATTGGAGCAGCGTGCGTCGTTTCACCTTGAGGTAGTGGGCGGCCTCAGCTGCAGTGAGCCATTCACGCTGCAATGTTGCTGTCTGGCTGATATGTATCGACATACTCCTCCCGGCCGATTCTCGGCTCGTGACGGTTATGAATTGTTCAATTGTGCTTCCCTGCTAGCTTGACCCCGCCTCACGCTCTTCCAGCCACGCTTCCATGGCAACAACACCAGCGGATTCGTTAAACCGACCTCCGTAGATCTCAAGCGTTGTTGCCAACTTGCTGTGCCACAACATCTTCGACAAGGTTAGGTAATCCTTGGGATGATGGAGAAGCCAAGTGTAGGCAACAATATCGCGGAAGGTGTGAGGATTCACTTTCTTGCCGCCGTATCGCAGCGTGAGTTCTTCCACTAGCTCTGTCATCGAGCCGCGGCTGAGGGGACGCCCGGCACGGTTTACGAATAGCGTCTCCGTGTTCTTCCCACGTAGAAGTCGCGCACGGTGGCTGCTCAAGTACTCCTCTAGTAGAGCAACGAGTTGTTTGGGCATAAGAGAGTGAACTTCAATACCTGTTTTCGTCTCCTGAACGTTGAATTGGAACTGCCAAAACTGAGCGTTGGGATCCCTTCTCTCTTCCTCAATCACCCATTCCGGTCTGGTGATGTCACTGAACTGCGGAATTCGCTCCTTCATCACATTCGGTGTGGCGCCCGATACTCTGCACCCGCGAACGTTCAGCTGACGCCAAGGCAGCGTGATCAGCCACCTCATCAGCAGTTCACACATTACGAGGCGAGACACTAGCATCGGGCGCTTTGCCCGCTTTCGCTCTGCTTGTATTCGTTTCGGAATCTCCTCGAGCACCGAGTATTCGAGGTACTTGAACGCCTTCCTCTTCTTCCGTTCCGAATCAGGTTCGATGGGTATGCTCGCTAGAAGCCCGCCGAGCCATTTCAGGTCTATGGAGCGGTGCATCGGATGATGCCGAAGAGCCGCTCGAAGCATCCCCAAGTTTGTACGAGCCCCAAGCCCCGCTACTTTGCGCTCGTTGAGGCTCCACTCAACGAACGAGGTCACAAGATCCTCACGCACAAGCTCCCGCAGGGAGCTAATGGCGTCCTCACCGCGGATGTTGGCCGCATACCCATAGAGGCCGCAGAGAACGTAGCGCAGGTTTCGAGCAGTCACTGCCCTATGTCTTCCGTTCTTCGGCCGATTCGCCGAGAACGAGGCCTGCTTCCACTTGAGGAGGTCATTGACCTCGTTCCTAAGACGAACTGGAAACTTGTCCAGACCAATCATGTAACGGGTCATGAACTGCTTCCCCTGCGGGCCAATGAGATCCAGGTCGTGCAGGGTTCGCCAGAACCAGGTCTTCACTTGGTTTGCGTGATTGACTGATGTACCTGTGCAGACTGCGTGATCAGCCCAAGCATTGACATCCTCCTGGGATACGTCTTGCGGATTCGGTTGAGTCTTGCAAAGAGTCTTGATCAGCTTCCGTCTCTTCCTTTCGGACGCCTTCTTCATCACCGGCCTCCAGGGGGAAGGGACATCGTCGGAAGGCCGCCAGCCCTGTCTTGCGGCCTCCTTCAGGAGGGTCTTGACGTTATTGACGTAAGTACGGATCGAGTTTTCTGCATAGGGTCGAGTGCTGAGATATGACCTGAACTCATCCTTTGCGTCAAACACGGCCTGCATCGTTAGGTGTTCGGGATCCTCATTCAGAAACGTGCAGAGGATCGAGCAGATCGAACGCAGCACCTGCAGATCTTTAGGACGATGACTGTCTAAGCTTTCGAGAAGATCTGCGACGGTGGTGATTGGTATCGGCTGCGTTGCACTTTCTGGAGGCAGATCGCGAAGTTTGTAAGCACTTTCGGTGCCAGAGTGAAGGGCTGCGAATGTCATATCTGCATTCCTCCCGGATACTTCTTGGCATAATGCATCGAGACAATGCATACAAACTGCGCAGCAGAAGGGATATGTGCGAAGACATTGGTGATTGATGTCAGTTCAGCCTTGATTGCTTGATATCGCGCCACATTCCGATGAACTCGGAGCACGGCACGAGGCTCTGTTGGGCTGGGTCGCTCGTAGTACATTAGCGACCCCTCTTGCTTGCTTTCAAGAAATCCTCCAGGTCTTGCGCCAGAAACTTGGCGCGACCGGGCAGATCGCGCGCTACGAGTTGACCAGAGGCAACCCGGTTCTGAATTGCCCTGACGGAGACTTGGAAGATGGATGCGATGTCCCGAATCGAGTACATCGGCTTGAGAGGAGTCTGCGAGATCGCAAGTAGTTCCTCAAGAAGTGGGTATTTGCTGGTGTTTGGTTGAGTCACGATGGAGCTTTCCCTTCAAGTGTGATTTAGTGACAGCCACCTGTCGAAAGCAGAATCATCTTGCACCCAGGACTCGACAGCGAAACTGCGGTTGCTGCGAGCTAGATTGGCTGTCACTGAAGGGAGATTAGTTGTATCGCAGTCTAATCGGAATACGGTGAAACCCGTAATGGGCTGCAGGCCCGGATTATCTCCTCGCCGCAATTTTCTCCGCTGACTCACGGTTGGCGAAGACAACGTGATTTGCGCTGCAGGCTGGTGTCCTGCGGGAAGAAGCAGCACCGAACTAATTCGATCGCCGCCTGCTATTTGGTGTGCTCCCAGTTCGCAACTACACCGTCCTCTTGCCAATCGTTACCGGCAAGTTCTAGCAGAGCAGACCTACGGGCTTGCTTATTGAGGAACAGCCGGCGTGCTATGGCTCGCTGGTATTGAATGTCGTTTGCGGTGCAGGCGAGGAGGCGCTGGTCATTGATGCGCTGAACCTCATTGGAGACGTGTTCAATTTCCATGAGGGCATCAAGTAGCATGCAGTCCTTACACCCTTCTGTACGTTGAGGAGGTGTGCTTGCATCCCACAACTTCATCGCCTCTTTCAGGAGAGGCTTAAGCCTGGAGTAGTCCATCTTGTATTCAAAAGGCTGCGGAACGAATGGCATCCACAGCTTGCCAGGATCATAAAAGGCGCTGGGCTTGGCAATGACCTTCTCATGCTGACACGCCCAGTACAATACTCCGCCTCTTGTCGTTGTTCCCAGGCCGAGTCCGTTCTCCGCAATCAGTCCATAGCCAATTCCCTGAATCTCATAGCACGGCAGCATCGGGTCATCACCGTCCTTCCTGTGAGCTGTTTTGTGGTCGATGATGCCTATAGAACCGTCGTCGAACTTGACGATCTCATCTGGTACTCCATACAGGAGCACACCCGACTTGAGCCGGTACTGGAATTTGCTCCAGTGCCTGGTGAACTCCACTCTGGAAACGATGTTCTCGAACGGATGAAATTCCTTGGGCAGTTCCCCATCTCGCTGAAGGAGATCTCCGATAACGGCCATCTGAGCTTGCTCCATGAATGTGAAGATCGCTCCACCAAAGTGATCGAAAGGGAATTTAAATCGCTGTCTGAGCATGTACCAGAAGCAGCGTGGACAAAAGGCGGAAACTGCGATCAAGCCGAGCCTTTTCGGCGTTATTTGAAGGGTACTGACTTCATTTGACATAGTTCTCCTTTGGCCGCCCTGAGCGGCCCTGAAAGATGAAATAAAAGTGACGCGGATGGCTAGTCTGCGGTATCCACGAAATGAATGTGAGGATTTCAAGGCGAGGCGCCACTGTTGAATGTCGCACCCATGCCGAGTCAGCTGCCGAATGGACCTACACGGCTATCTAGTATAGGAAGACCCGCCCGCTATGATCCCCCTTACTGAGTGACAGGAATCTTCGCATCGCCAAACAGGCGCGCCCATATCAGTTCCCCAGCAGCAGATAACGAAGGCACTTCCGTATCACTCATTCCTGTCCTTCTGATGGAGAGGCTCGCCAAGGCAGAGAACGATCCAAGAACGATTGAAATCATCTGCACTTTAAGGCAGTTGTTGGTATCCATCAATTCCACCGTCGCAGTGGAACCGATAGAAGATCCGTCAAATCAGCGAGTCATAAAAACGCTGAGAAGCTGAACCGATGAGTCGAGAGTAGATCGAGCGGAAAGGCAGTTAAATAGGGCGAAACCCTGATTCTCAATGCCGATGATGGTGTGGAGAAGGAGGGGAAGTTGTTGAAGGATATTCGGAAGGTGAAGCAGTGAGATGAATCGTTAGCCCTGTGAAAGTTCAGCAGTGGTCGGCTGTGACTTCACCCTGCGAGCGTACAACGCCTTTTTCACAGCAGTCTGCACAGATGGATCTGGATCTTCCTGTAATTGTTTGAGTGTTCCGTCTGGCGTGTTGAGGTTGAGAGCTACCTTGGCGCGTATTTCCGGGTTTTCATCTCCTGCGAGCCGGCTGAGGGTCCCCGGGCTGGCATTACGGTGCATCGCGACGCTCTTCCGCACCTTCCATTCCACATCGCGCTCAAATCCCATGAGCTCTGACGAATTGAGAAGTGGATCTTTTACGTATTCCTTCCGCACGCCTGCGTCCGGGCATTGCGAAGGGTGGCCAGCGGCGTCAAACTGTTCGCAAAGGCTCTGGGCGAGTGCAATCATACATGAACGTGTATCGGGGCGATAACTGATGCGTTTAAGAACTCTACCGGGTTTTAACCCGTTCCCGTCCGGCACCGGATGCCATAAAAACAATGCAATCGATGCGTCTCTGTCATGTTGCTCTGGAAAGCGACCGTCCCATTTCCACTGTGCTCGAGTCTGGGGTGGCTGCAAGTATTCGATTTCCATCCTGAAAATGCTCCTTCTGAGTTCGATTGATGTTGAATGCTGCTCCGCTTCGTGCAAGTGCCGCGATGCTGGCATTGCCATGTTTAGGCTCAGCGTTGATCGCAAACGGCCGGAACAGCGCACGTCTGGCTTAAGCAATTGATTTCGCTTCCTTTATAACACCTTAATTCTGAAGATGGGTGCGACCAAAGTCGCAGGCCATCCCCGAGTCGGAAGCTCGGGTGTGTGAAGTATGATGGGCCTGATCCGAATCCTATGTTTGAACAAGCCTTTAAGAACATCGATGACGTCCTCCGGAAGGAGGCGGGCTGCACCACGGAGCTCGACTACACCGAGCAGTCTTCCTGGCTGCTCTTCCTCAAATACCTGGACGATCTGGAGCGCGACAAGAAGACTGAGGCCCAACTGGAGGGCCGCGCCTACCAGTACATTCTGAAGCTGGACTTCCGCTGGAATAGCTGGGCCGCGCCCAAAGGGCGGGACGGAAATATCGACCTCAACCGGGCGCTGACCGGCGACGACCTACGTGACTTCGTCAACCAGAAGCTCTTTCCCTACCTGCATGGCTTCAAGGAGAAGGCCACCGGGCCGAATACGCTGGAGTACAAGATTGGCGAGATCTTCGGCGAGATCAAGAACAGGATCCAGAGCGGCTACAACCTGCGCGAGATCATCGACCATATCGACGAGTTGCACTTCGGGTCGCAGGCTGAGAAGCACGAGCTCTCTCATCTCTATGAAGCCAAGATCCGCAACATGGGCAACGCCGGACGCAACGGCGGCGAGTACTACACACCGCGGCCTCTGATCCGCGCCATCATTCAGGTGGTCAAGCCCACCATCGGCGAGCGCATCTACGACGGCGCCGTGGGATCGGCAGGCTTCCTCTGCGAGTCGTACAACTATCTGACCGACCCCAAGCGCCACAAGCTCAGCACGCGCGACGTCCGCACCCTACAGGAGAAGACCTTCTACGGCAAGGAAAAGAAGTCGCTCGCCTACGTCATCGCGATCATGAACATGATTCTGCATGGCATCGAGGCGCCCAACATCATCCACACCAATACGCTGGCCGAGAACCTGGCCGACATTGAAGAGAAGGATCGCTATGAGGTCATCATGGCCAATCCTCCCTTCGGCGGCAAAGAGCGCGCCGAGGTGCAGCAGAACTTCCCCATCCGTACTGGCGAAACGGCCTTCCTCTTCCTGCAGCACTTCATCCGCATCCTCAAGGCGGGCGGTCGCGCCGGCATTGTCATCAAGAACACATTTCTGTCGAACTCCGACAACGCCAGCGTCAAGCTGCGTGAGAAGCTGCTGAAGGAGTGCAACCTGTACACCATCCTTGACTGCCCCGGCGGCACCTTTCAGGGTGCGGGCGTCAAGACGGTGGTGCTGTTCTTTGAGAAGGGCGCGCCCACGCGCAAGATCTGGTATTACCAGCTCGACCCCGGCCGCAACCTGGGCAAGACCAACCCACTGAACGACGACGACCTCGCCGAGTTCGTCGAGTTGCAGAGAGGCTATGCCGACTCGCCCAAGTCGTGGACGGTGAAGATGGCCGACGTGGACAAGACGAGCTTCGATCTCTCGGTGAAGAACCCGAACGGCGGAGAAGAGGTGCAGCACCGCAGCCCGCAGGAGATTCTGGACGAGATCGCCGCGCTGGATGCTGAAAGCGCTGAAGTGCTCGACGGGATTAAGGCGCTGCTATGAAGAGTGGGTGGGAGCGAAAGCAATTAGGTACGCTTTGCGAGGTCATCGCAGGGCAGTCTCCAGAAGGCAAATTTTACAATTCCGAAGCCAAAGGAATGCCTTTCTATCAAGGGAAGAAGGACTTTGGCGAGAAGTTTATAGGTCTCCCAACAACATGGACAACTCAAATTACTAAGGTAGCCCGGGAGGGGGACATCTTAATGTCCGTCCGTGCTCCTGTAGGGCCAGTGAACTTTGCCCCTTCGGAAGTTTGCATTGGACGTGGATTAGCAGCCATTCGCTGCGGTGCTGCGCTGGATCGCGATTTCCTGTACTACCAGCTTCTCTATTTGCAACCTGAGATTGCAGGTAGAGAAGGCGCGGTCTTTCCTTCGATCAACAAGTCGGAGATTGAGGTTTTGCCGCTGACCTTTGCTACGCTTACCGAACAGGAACGGATTGTTGGGGTGCTGGATGAGGCGTTTGAGGGCATTGCTGTTGCCAAGGCCAACGCCGAAAAGAACCTCCAGAATTCCTATTATGCCTTTAAGGCTGCGCTGCAGAGCTTCTTTGTACGAAAGAATGATGAAATTTCACTTTCGAACCTAGCTACTGACATTACAGATGGAGACCACACTCCGCCTCCAAAGGCTGCCGACGGAATTCCATTTATCACGATCTCGAACATTATCAAAAGAACCCGGGAAATTGATTTCAGGAATACTTTCAAAGTGCCTTTGAGCTATTTCAACGCACTGAAGCACAACAAGAAACCTAGAGCTGGGGATGTTCTATATACCGTAACCGGTGCAACTTTGGGTATCCCGGTTCACGTTAAAGAGGCCCGTGATTTCTGTTTTCAGCGGCATATCGGCTTAATTCGTCCGAAGCCAAACGTTGACAGCTCATGGCTAACCTATGCGCTCTTGGCCCCTCAGTCATACAGTCAAGCATCACGCGGATCAACTGGTGCAGCTCAGAAGACTGTTTCCTTGGCCGTTTTGCGCGCCCTGAAGGTCCCTCATCTGGGCCACTCTGAACAGAAGAGTGTCGCCGTACAGTTACGTACCATAGATGATGAAGTTCAGCGCCTCGAATCAATCTACCAGCAGAAGCTCGCCGCCCTCGACGAGTTGAAGAGTTCACTGCTTCACCAAGCTTTCACTGGAGAACTGTAAGGACATCCTATGAGCAAAGACAATCACAAGATTGACGCTGATGATCGAACAGTCTTCGAAGTGCTCAACGAACGGAAATATACCGTCGATTATTTCCAGCGCGAATACAGCTGGGAACAGAAACACATCGAGCAACTTGTAACCGACCTGACATCCAGCTTCCTCGATGCATATGCTGAAGGCGACCAACGCCAAGCCGTAGAAAACTACAACAACTACTACCTCGGTCCGTTTGTGGTCAGCAGCAAGAACGGGATGAAGAGCATTATTGACGGGCAGCAACGGTTGACTTCGCTGACACTCTTTCTCATCTATCTGAACAACCTGCAAAAGGACGCCAAGGGAACCGAATCGATTGAACCCCTTATATTCTCCGAGAAGTACGGTCAGAAGTCTTTCAATATTCAGGTTGAAGAGCGCAAGGAGTGCCTCGAAAAACTCTTCCTAGAAGGGTGCTATGAACCGAAGCCTGAGGACGACGAATCAACAGTCAATATGGTCAGGCGCTATGCGGACATCGGGGAGGCATTCCCCGAAGGAATCCAAGGTAAGGGCTTTCCCTACTTTCTAGATTGGCTGAAATATAACGTCATCCTGGTGGAGATCACAGCGTATTCGGATGACAACGCATACACGATATTTGAGTCAATGAATGATCGTGGGCTCAATTTGACTTCCACCGAGATGCTGAAGGGGTACATCCTTTCGCGCTTCACTGAAGCCAGGGATCGAGAAAAGGCCAACAAGTTTTGGAGAGAGTCGATTCAGGCGTTACACCGGCAGAGCAAAGACGAGGATCAGAGGTTTTTCCAAGCCTGGTTGCGCAGCCAATACGCTGACACGATCCGCCAAGGCAAAGCTGGTTCATCGAATGAGGACTTTGAAAAGATCGGCACTCGTTTCCACAGTTGGTTCCGCGACAATCTTTCCAAGATAGGCGTGAATGCTGAATCCCCCGATGATTTCCGGGGACTTCTGCATGACGAAATGAAGTTCTATCTCCGATCGTACCTAGAAATTCTCAACGCTCAGACTGCGGAGAAAGCGGGCTGGGAGAATGTCTTTTACCACTCCCAATGGGGCATCGCAGACTCCCTCAGTTTTCCATTGATGATGGCTCCCCTGAAATCTACGGACTCTCCCGATACGGCTCGCCAGAAGATCAACGCGGTTGCTCGCTTTCTGGAGACATTTGCGGTGCGCAGGTCAGTCAATTTCCGGAAGTTCGGCGCCAGTTCCATTCGCTATACCATGTACTCGCTCGTCAAAGAGATTCGTGGAAAGGACATTGATTCCCTCCGTTCAATACTGAATGCTAAGCTCAGCGAAATGCCGGAGAAATGGACGGGGATGAGTGAATTCAGGCTTCACGGCATGAACCGCGCTTTTGTGAAGTTCCTGCTGTCTCGCATCACGGGATTCATTGAGCAGCAAGCTGGCGCACCGACGAATTTCTCCACCTACTTCCTGAATCACGGAAAGAAACCTTTTGAGGTGGAGCACATTTGGGCAGACAAGTTCGCGGAGCACCGGGATGAGTTCGATCAGAGACACGAGTTCGACAGCTATCGCAACAGGATAGGTGATTTGGTTTTGCTTCCCCAGGGTACCAATCAGTCATATGGAGCGATGTCCTATTCAGAAAAAGTCGACCACTATCTGAAGGAGAATCTCTTCGTGAAGTCCCTTCACCCTAAGACATACAAGAACAACCCCAATTTTCTAGCGATGCAGGAAAAGCTCGGGGTTTCTTTCAAAGCACATCGGTCTTTCAAGAAATCAGACATTGACGAGCGGCAAGAGCTAGTCCAGAAGATCTGTGAAGTAATCTGGGGTCCCAAGGTAGTTCCAAATCCATGAACGAAGCTGAGACCAGAGCCGAGCTGATCGATCCCGTCTTGAAGGAGGCGGGATGGGGTGTGGTCGAAGGCACGCGCGTGCGGCGCGAGTTTCCCATCACGCTTGGCCGTCTGGAGGGCAGGAACAAGCGGGGCAAACCGCTGACAGCCGACTATGTGCTGGAGTATCGCAACCAGCGGCTGGCAGTGATTGAGGCCAAGGCGGAGTGCGAGCAGGTCTCAGAAGGCGTGGGTCAGGCCAAGCAGTACGCCGACAAGCTCTCGATCCGGCACACCTACTCCACCAACGGCCACGGCATCTACGCCATCGACATGGAGACAGGCAAGGAAGGCACGCTCGAGCGCTTCCCTTCGCCGGAAGCGCTGTGGGCGATGGTCTATCCCAAGGCCGAGCCGTGGCGTGATCGCTTCGCCCTCATCACGACGCCGGACAAGAGCGGCACCTGGAACCTGCGCTTCTACCAGGAAATTGCCGTGCGGCGCGTGCTCGAGGCCCTGGAGGCAGGCCGCGACCGTATCCTGCTGACGCTGGCCACCGGCACCGGCAAGACCTCGATCGCCTTCCAGATCGCCTGGAAGCTGTTCAGCGCCCGGTGGAATCTGAATGACTGGCGCAAGGGTACGGCGCCGGCACGGCGGCCGCGCATCCTGTTCCTGGCCGACCGCAACAACCTGGCAGATCAGGCCTTCAACGACTTCACCGCCTTCTCGGCTTTCCCGGACGACGCGCTCGCACGCATACGGCCTGAGGAGATCCGCAAGAAGGGCCGGGTGCCGAAGAATGCCAGCGTATTCTTCACCATCTTCCAGACCTTCATGAGTGGGACGAACGCGGAGGGCAAGCCCGCGCCCTACTTTGGCGAGTATCCGCCGGACTTCTTCGACTTCATCGTCATCGACGAGTGCCACCGCGGCGGCGCCAACGATGAAAGCAACTGGCGCGGCATCCTGGAGTACTTCAAACCCGCCGTGCAGCTGGGCCTGACGGCCACGCCACGGCGCGAGGAGAATCGCGACACCTATCTCTACTTTGGCGAGCCTGTATTTGTGTATTCGCTGAAGGAGGGCATTAACGACGGCTTCCTGACGCCGTTCCGGGTGCGCCAGGTGACATCGAATCTCGACGAGTATGTGCTTGCGCCAGACGATGAGGTGGTCGAGGGCGAGGTAGAAGCAGGGCGCGTCTACGGTGAGCAGGACTTCAACCGCGTTATCGAGATCAAGGAGCGCGAGGCGCACCGCGTCCGCGAGTTGATGGACCGGATCGACCAGCGGGAGAAGACGCTGGTCTTCTGCGCCACTCAGGACCATGCGCTGGCGGTGCGCGACCTGATCAACCAGATGAAGCAGAGCAGCGACCCGAACTACTGCCATCGCGTGACGGCCAACGATGGCGAGGTCGGCGAGCAACACCTGCGCGACTTTCAGGACAACGAGAAGACGATTCCGACGATCCTGACGACCTCGCAGAAGCTCTCGACGGGCGTGGATGCCCGGAACATTCGGAATATCGTGCTACTGCGGCCGATCAACTCGATGATCGAGTTCAAGCAGATCATCGGACGCGGTACGCGGCTTTTCGACGGCAAGGACTACTTTACGATTTGGGATTTCGTGGGAGCGCATCACCACTTCCAGGATCCGGAGTGGGATGGCGAGCCCCAGGATCCGGAACCCTGCGAGGATTGCGGGCAGTATCCGTGCGTGTGTCCACCAGGCCAGCCGCGGCAGCCCCAGCCTTGTCCAGTCTGCGGCAACCGGCCGTGTACCTGCCCGAAAGATCCATGCCCCGTCTGCGGCCAGTTGCCCTGCGTCTGCCGGCGTGCGAAGGCGGTGGTAAAGCTGGCTGACGGAAAAGCGAGGACGATCCAGTCGACGGTGGTCACGACCTTCTGGCATCCGGACGGTACGCCGATCACGGCGCAGCAGTTCATGGAGATCCTGTTTGGCAAGCTGCCTGAATTCTTCAAGGATGAAGAGGAATTGCGGAAGATCTGGAGCGTGCCGGACACACGCAAACTCCTGCTGCACGGGTTGGCCGAGAAGGGATTCGGTCCCGACCAGCTCCACGAGATGCAGAAGATCATTGACGCCGAAAAGAGCGACCTCTTCGATGTGCTTGCCTACGTCGCATACGCCTCGGCACCGCTCACCAGAGAAGAGCGCGCGGCGCGGGCAAAGATGACGACTGATGGGCAGTTCACAACTAAACAGCAGGCGTTCCTCGATTTCGTGCTGGCCCACTACGTCCAGGATGGCGTAGGAGAACTGGACCGTTCAAAGCTGGCAATGCTGCTCAACCTGCGGTACGGAGCCATCTCCGACGCTATTCTCCATCTGGGCCCGCCGGAAGAGATCAGCGGGGTGTTCGTCGGGTTCCAGAAGTACCTCTACGAACCGCCGGCCTGAATAGTTTTTCGCAGCTCACAACGGCTTTGAAATCAGCGACGTGAAACGGGTGGTGAGGACATGAAGGCATCAAAGCCAGAACCAACGATCGGAGAGTTGCATGCACTTTACCTTCAAGTAAAGGATTCCGTCACCTCGCCCGCCAGTTCCGATGATGATTATCATTGCTGGCCAGCGGCGCTAGCGGAGAAATCGGGCCGCGCGCTCTATTTGCGCTCTGTTTTCCGGTGCAACGCTGCTTTCCGTGGTCTTAGGTGTCATCCGCTGGTCTGCATGTTGTTGAAAATACGTTAGATTGATAATTCGATTCCTACCGCGTCCACCATCATTACGCTACCAGCATGTCTACAAAACCTTCAGTGCATCACGCTTCTCTGCTCTGAGGTTGGTGAGTTCCGCATCTTTTTCGGCCGGTTTTTCCTTCACATGAAAATGCTGCCAGATGGACTGCGCTGTTCTGACTGAGACCACTGCTGCGAGAGACTCCACCGTGGCCTGCTGAATGTCGCGCAGGCTTCCAAAGTGTGTCAGCAGCCGCTGCCGCGTCTGCGGGCCGACCCCGGCGATATCGAGCAGCGCCGATTCGCGGTCGCGCATCGCTCGGCGCTGGCGGTGATAGCCCACAGCAAATCGATGGCTCTCATCGCGGATGAGCTGCACCAGATGCAGCACGGGTGAGCGCCGGTCCAGCACCACGGGCTCGTCTTCATTGCCGTAGAGATAAATTACCTCTTCGCGCTTGGCGATCGAGGCCAGTGGCTGCGACGTGAAGCCCAGCTCTTCCAGGGCGTCCGCAGCAGCGTGGAGCTGTCCAAGGCCTCCGTCGATCAGCACGAGGGACGGCATGGGTTTGTCCTCATCCTTGAGGCGCCGGTAGCGTCGATGCACCACCTCGCGCATCGACGCGAAGTCATCCACGCCCGCGACCGTCTGAATTTTGAATTTACGGTACGCGGATTTGTTCATCTTGCCGTCTTCCCACACCACGAGCGATGCAACGGTCTCCGCTCCCTGGATATGCGAGATGTCGAAGCACTCGATGCGGCGCGGAAGCTCGGGCAGCATCAGAGTGTCTGCAAGCGCTTCCTGGATGGCTTTGCGCGAAGGCTCCAGCACGCGAAAACGCTGCATGTGAGACTGCTTGGCGTTCTGCCCTGCCAGGTCAACCAGCGAGCGCTTCTCGCCTCTCTGCGGAACGGCCAGCTCAATCCGATGGCCGGTTCTCTCGGTCAGTAGTGCCGCCAGCGCGTCGCGATCAGAAAAGTCAACCGGCACGAGGATGGTTCGAGGAACATAGTTCTGGTCGATGTAGAGCTGCTTCAAAAGAGCGGAGAAAACCAATCCTGCATCGAAGTCGCGGGTGCCGTCTGGATCCGCCTCTGCCGTAATGTTGGCCGCATCGGAGTCCCTCTCCACCTTGTCCATCTCAGCCAGATCCATAATCGCCGGAAGGTCTTCCCAGAAGAACTCGCGGCGATCGACGATCTTTCCGCCGCGCATATGGAAGAGGTTGACGGCAAGGCTGCCATCCTCGAAGTGGTAGCCAAAGACATCCGCATCATCGCTTTGCTCTGCAGTTGCGATTCGCTGCTTCTCGGTAATTTGACGCACGGTGGAAAGCTGATCGCGCAATCGCGCAGCTGCTTCAAACTGTTCGGCCTCCGCGGCCGCGCCCATGCGGGCCGTAAGGCTGCGCTCTAACTCGTTGTGACGGCCTTCCAGAAAAAGCTGCGCATCCCGCACCGCATTCCTGTACGCATCGGGCGAGGTCAGGCCCTCCACGCACGGACCCAGGCAGCGGTGAATGTAGTACTGCAGGCAGGCGCGGGGATGATATCGGGAGAGATCCACCTTGCAGCTTGGCAAAAGAAAGCTGCGGTGAATCAGCTCCACAACGCGATAGGCGAGATTCCCGGGGAAGTAGGGGCCATAGTACGCAGACCCATCCTTCCGTAGTCTGCGCGTCACGAAAATCTTTGGATAGCGGTCGCCGAGCGTGAGCTTCACATAGGGGTATGTCTTGTCATCCCGCAGGAGGATGTTGAACCGGGGTTTGCGCTCCTTGATCAGATTGTTTTCAAGCGCAAGTGCCTCATGCTCATTGGCCACAAGGATGTACTCGATGTCTACGGCTTCGCGCATCAGCGAGCCCGTCTTGGCATTCGCCTGCGAGGCTTCGAGCAGGTAGGAGCGGACCCGGGCG
>JAJYAE010000417.1 GCA_021779695.1 Acidobacteriota bacterium
CCGAGATCGAGGAAAACTTCCTTACCAATCTCGATGACCATGAAGACCATCTCCTGGAATTGGCCATGGCGCTGCTGCGGGAACGGGTCCAGCGCCCAGAGGGCACCGGCAAGGAACGCATCGATCTATCGCCGGAAGCCATGAAGCAGCTCGCGGATTTCTTCCAAACCCGGAGCACGACCAGTCCCGGATCCACACTGTGGTGGGCGACTCATCCCAGGGTACTTGACGGTCCCGGAAATCGTGAGTATCGCGGCTGCCAAGGCAGGTTGGAATCCAGCATTCAGCCGTCGCACGGGAGCCCTCGTATTGCCTCACATAATTCTGTTACCGGCTGCGTCATCAGTGATGTTACCGGAGACATCTTCCCGTTCGCTCTTGTCCGGGTTGCAACCGGCAAAAGAGGAACGTCAGCCTGCCGCCAAAGGCGGCCGGTTCCGCCCGAGCCGTGTGCATCACATTCATGCCCATGGACACCTCCGCAGGTGACGGGGCGACATGATGCAGCTCCGGCCGCTGGTAGCATTTCAGGTGAGGCAACGATCCCAGCCGGTAACATTTTGAGTGACACAATGCGAGGGACGGGAGTCCCGGCGATCCGAGCAGCCGTGCGGCGGCACCTGCGCGCACCCAGAACATCTCGATAGCCAAGAGACCACGGTTGCAGGTCCTATCCCTCTGGGTAGGGCAGCCGGGCTGTCGTTGCCCGACTTGTATTCTTGCCCGGCAATTGGAATGATCTGCCGAGGTCGGCGCGCTGTTCGAGCATCTTCGGGGGGAAGTAAGTCTCGTGGATTGGCTCACATTCTTCAGCAAGGTCATCGCAGCTCTCGCGTGGCCGGGAGCCCTGATCGTTGTCCTACTGATCGTCCGAAAGGAGTTGCCCGCGCTTGCCCGGTCTCTGCGGAAATTCAAGTTCAAAGACGTGGAACTTGAATTTGGGGAGGGCGCAAAGGCTGTCGCCTCCGAAGCCAAGGAGGTTGTCCCGGTCAGGCCGGACGTTCCACTTGTGGGCCGCTCCAGGGAAGACTTGGTGAATCGGCTGTACATGTTCACAGAGTTCGCACCGAGAGCCGCAATAATCGAGGCGTGGCTTCTAGTGGAAGGGGCTGCTGTTGCACTGGTCCAGAAGCGCAGCGGTAAGCCACTAACATCAATGCCAGGACCGATGCGCCTGCGTGACAGCCTTGTTCGAGCGGAGGCGCTCAACTCAAAGCAGATCGAGGTCTTCGAGAATCTACGGACACTCCGAAATCAGGCCGTGCACTATCCTGATGCTGACTTCACTCAGGAGTCGGTTCGCAGCTTTGTAGATGCCGCACTGACGATGGCTGCATATCTCGAAAGCCTCATCGCTGAGACCTAAAAGGTACGTTGCATAGGTTGATGCATATGGACGATGGATTTGCCCGCTTATTCGTTGGCAAAACGACGATGTATAAGGCACTCCGCAATGTCGGGATGAAGCACGCTCCGCCGCAGCGGAATGTTCCATGGGTCAATCAAGCCGATCATGGCGACACTATCGTCAATGTATGGCGGCACTCGTTGCGAGAGCATCGCGGGACGATCTATTCAGACTTTGCCCTGAAGAAGCGGAGCACGCGGAACCCAGTTCGAAGAGCTAAGCGAGAAGAACTGATGCGCGTGTTATCCGGTGCCTCTGGCGCAACGGTTCGTGTAGTGCTTCTGGATGAAAGGAAGCCTAGAAGCGGCCTTACGAACGGGTGCAGGTACGATGCAGTTAAATGGTCAGTACACGACTTAGGCGACCGCTACGAATTGCGACGAGGAGGAAGAGGACCTACCGAGTACGCCGGCGTCCCCATCGAACCCGGCGCGTTCAGTGTTCTGAACCCAAAGAAGCGGGCGCGCGTTTCCCAACAGATCGAACGGCTTGGCAGAGTGAAGCGCGCAACTCTTGAGCGCGCCGGGTACCGATGCGAGATTCCCGATTGCAAGGACAGCCACGACTTTTCCTCGCCCGATGTCCACCACATCACCAGATTAGTAAACGCTGGCTCAGATCACACCGACAACACTGTGGCGCTATGCCCAGCGTGCCATGTCCGAATTCATCGAGGCGTTAGAAGGGTTAAGAAACCTGATGGAGGCTGCTGTTGACGGCATAAGAAAACAGCACCTCGGGCTCAGCACGAAGCGACACTAATCGATACAGCCGCACCAGCTCTGCCGTGAGCCCCAATATGCCGGACAAAGTTTGCGCCTACTGTGGATCCGCCGGTGTTCTGACGCGAGAACATCTCTGGCCCGCATCTCTACATAAGCGTCTCCTTGAGGCAAATGAGTCTGAGGGTAGCTTATTCTGGCTACGCCGAACGAAATCCGAAATTCAGGGCGAACCAAAGATTCGAGATGTGTGCCAAGCCTGCAACAACGGATACCTGTCACAGCTTGATCAATATATTTGTACTCTGTTTGATCGATACTTCGTGAAGATTCTCTGTCGTCGCGAAGCAATTGAGTTTGAATATGATTACCATCTTCTGAAGCGCTGGCTATTGAAGATGTGCTTCAATTCGGCTCGCGTAAACAACTCGATGGATCTCTTTGCCTATCATCCACTTCTCTCGTACATTCGAGGAGATTCGTTGCATGTCGGGCGAGGGGCGCAACTATTTCTCCAGTTATCGTACCCAGGTGAGATCCCACGTGAACGCCTCGCCAACCCTGCATTATGCGATGCCCCGGCAATGTGGGAGCCGCGAGAAAATAGAGTTGGCTTCATGCACTTCGTCGTCCCTGGAGTCGGGAAAAAGGTGATTCGAGCGGTGCATCTCCGAAGCTACTCATTTTTTCTGGCATTCTATGATCTATCTGCAACTCGATCTGTAGCCTTGGACTTCTCGGCAGTATTTCTCTCAAAGATGCACGGGACAGCGGTACTTTCCCCCTCTCGTTCCGTGACGCACCTAATTTGCGACGGTGCTGATGCGTGGAAATCAAGCGAGAACGCACGCGATAATGAGTTCACTTGGAGCGGAAGCTGACTCCAATTATGAGCGGCCTTGTCTCAAGGCGTCGCCTCTTCAGTGGCGCAAGTTTGGTGCACTTCGCGGTAGTTGTCCGACAGGAGTGCGAAATTGAAACGGCACACCGTCAACATTGCCGCCATTGGAATCCCGTTTATCGGTCGGTGGGACGTTCGGTTTCGCATTTGCATTTGGAACCGTTCGATTTGCGCACCTGGCTCGCCGAATACCCCTCCGCAACCAATTAGGTTGCGCGACCGTCACCGATTCGGTTACACTACGCATCGTGATCAAGACGTTCAGGCATAAGGGACTCGCGGCGCTCTTCGAAAGCGGGAATGCGCGCAAGGTGCAACCCAAGCACGCAAAACGCCTGAATCTGATCCTTACCGCCCTCAATGCCGCGACCCAGGCGGCGCAGAT
>JAJYAE010000418.1 GCA_021779695.1 Acidobacteriota bacterium
ATGAGATAGCTAAGTCTGTAACCGGGCAACTCACTGAAGCAGATATCTTAAACTTTGCCGACGTTAGGGCAGCGTTCCATTCCGTGCTGCGAGGCTGGGGATCGAGTTGCGCATTACTCGCGCTACTGTGAACGAAATTCGTAGCTTTATAGCTGATCGAGTCCAGCAGGCTGAGAAACTATTCGCGGCGTTACCAGATGAACTCATCGAACGCAGCGTCGATCAGTTCAGAAATGCGTACATTGATGCCCACAACGTGGATCTCGCTCGAACGCGAGCTGCGCTTTTTGGGCCGTTCGAGCATGTCTCCAGCGCGATGGATGCGCGCGGCCACATAAGTCCAACGCTCGATTGCTGCGGCAGCAGAGGAGTGCTGCTGACCGCTAGGTAGATACCCTCGGTGGTTCTCACGAACTCAGCCAGCCAGTCTTACGTTATGCTGCCACCTGTTCTCACCGAAGCCTGCCACCAGCAACCGTATGAGCGGCCTCGCCCGGCACGATGTTCCTGGGTTCCAGCTCGCGCGTATTGCTACAGACCTGCATTGCAGGGCCAAGACATCGGCGGCCAACTCCTCGCTGCCGCCGCCAGCGGCTGAAGTCGGGGGCGTTGTGCTCATTATCGATGCGAAGAATGATCGCGCGGCCCGATGGTACGCCAGTTACGGTTCTGTGCCTTTGAACGACGAGCCTTTGACGCTCGTCATGTCGGACGCCTCGTTTGCCGCCGACCTGAAAGCAGCAGGGCAATTATGAGTGACGTCGAGCGGTTCATTGCATGGCATTTCGGGAATCTCACATATGCGGTAAGTTCAGGTTCTTGATGTGAATCGTCCTTCTCGTTCACTACTTGAGTCGGCTTGGCAACAAGTTTCTGGAGCACTTGTCCGAGATCGCGACAACACGGCAACTAGGATTGCCAATCCGGCTCTGGGTCGACGTGAATTCAAAAGATGGATGCTCGCCTCTGCCGACGGCTTCGGGACCATTGCGGCAAGCCTGCAGTTCGCCCTATCGTGGATTAACCAATGCATGATGCCCCTACCACACCAACCTCGGCCCAGTTTTCATAAGTGCCACTCACGGAGGTTTTTCCGATGATAGCCGAAAACAAAGTAGCTGACCACCGACTGGGGACAAAACGATGAAAAACCTGACTTCTCGAATCCTAATTCTCTTACTCGTTCTTGCTGTGTGCTGGGCTTCGCGTGCGCGCGGGCAAAAGCCCACCACCCGTGCAGCCAATTGGCAGAGGGAGGTGAATAGAATGCTCCCTCTTCTCGGGCACCGGAATTGGATTCTGATTGTGGATTCGGCATATCCGCTGCAAATTTCTCCCGGCATTGAGACGATTGAAACTGGCGAAGGGATCCCTCAAGTGACCAGCTACGTTGTGAAGGTCGCCAACCGATCGATTCACGTTCGTCCCGATGTGTACATGGATGCCGAGCTTCCCTTTGTCAATGAAGCCGATGCGCCTGAGGTATCGCGGTACCGCAGTCAGATAAAGACCGTGCTGGGAGACCACGTGCTTGTGTCCCTACCTCATGAACAGCTTCTGCAAAAGATCAGCGAGGCCGGATCGACCTATAAGATACTTGTTCTGAAGACGAACGAAACAATCCCCTACTCTTCGGTCTTTCTGCGCCTCGACTGCAAGTATTGGAGCGATGAAGCAGAGGCGCGTCTCCGCGAGGCGATGAAGCGCACAGCGCATTCCCCACACTGAAGCAGCGGCGGAATCGAGTCGCCGCGTCTCACTTGGCTGCCCCGATTCGTCGCTCCGGATTAGGCGCAGCGGGATGGAAGCAACTGATGTTCAAGTCGCGCACATCGGCGCAAATCCTTCCGATGGCGCACTCCACGATTTCACGCACTTCGACTGCCGATCCGAGAGCGCGAAGATTCAGAAGCAGCCTATGGCTCTCGGCTGGGGAAGCATCCAGCGCGCCTTCCACAGTAGGCTCCTGGCCGTTTCCGCAGATCGCCGCCTTTAGAAATCCGGAGGGAGAGTCCGTTATCAGCTTCAGGTGACAGATTGAGATTCCCGCGGTAGTAAGTTGCAGGTCGAGATCGTCCAGCAGTGGTCCCATGAAGATTGCGGCAGAAGACGGTGGGCTGGTCCGAAGTTCTGCCTGCAGATTCAGCCATGCTAAAGCTGCTTCCGCACGGGCGTATTGCACATAGTCGATATCGAGCGTCTTCGTACCGCAGGAGAGAGTGCCCAATAAAACCTCATCGAGCCACGCCGCGACACCCTCACCGGTCTTTGCACTCAGCTGGCGGACGTAATGTGTACCCAGGTTCGGGGCGGTCACAAACAGATCCGACTTTGTGAGGCAGATCAGGTCAGCCTCCTCAACCTGCTTTCTGAAAAGGAATGCGATGTTCTCTTCCGCTTTTTTATCGGACAGGTCGGCCGCCCTTTGCGGATCGACCAGAACGGTGAAGGGAGCAAGGTTGTAAGTCTGGCCTAGTTCGCGCAGAGGCTGGAGGATTGTGGCCGAGATATCCGTGCAGCTTCCGACCGGCTCGGCGAAGATCACATCGGGAGAAAATTGCCGCAGTTCGTCCATCACTTCCGTAAGCCTGGACAAGCGGCAGCAAAAGCAGCCACCTGTGACTTCCCCGTGCGGTATACCGTTCTGCGCGGTATACTCCGTATCCACCAGCGCATCTCCCTGGTCGTTGGTGATGACGGCGCACCGAAGGCCGCGCTGTTTGAGCTCCTTTGCTGCGGTTAGAATTAAGGTGGTCTTTCCAGCTCCGAGGAACCCACCCACCACCACCACCCAGGGCTTCGCAGAAGCGCCCAACAAACTCATGGTCCGGTCTCCACGACGAGCGTCTCTTCTTGCAGCAATTGAACCAACCGCGGGAATCGGACCACCATTCGGTCGCCCCTGTTTTCCACCGTGTGGTTGATCTTCTCTTCGCCCGATCGTACCATCGCCGTCCCACCCGAAAAGGTAATTTCGCAGGAGAGGAAGCTGAGTTTTCCAGACAGGATTCGCAATGAGAAACGTGTTCCGCCCCTGGCCGTAGGCTCATACGTGAAGATTCCCCATCCTGTAGCGCTCATCCATAGAGAGTTGAATTTGTGATGAGGAATTCTCGGCACCGCAACAACCGCCTTGCCGATTCCGTCGTAAGAGAAGCCGCTGATTCCCACCAGGCTGCTCCATGCGGCCATTGCGCGCGCATAATGATGCCCGCACTCAGCCTCATCCCATGGATTCCGCTTGGCTCCATCGTATCGGGAACGAATATTCCCAATACACTCCACACCTTCAGCCACTTTGTTCCAGTGGATCATCAGCGAGGCCGCTGAATATTCAAAGCCCGTCATCACTTCCTCAAAGTAAGGGAAGGGAATACGCGGTCTGGGCACATCGGCGTAATCGCAAATCACCAGT
>JAJYAE010000085.1 GCA_021779695.1 Acidobacteriota bacterium
CGCGTCGAAAAAATGGCGCTATCCAAAGACAAGACCCAACTCCGCTATAACGGCTTTCTCACGCTCAGCGGCATTCCGCCCGAAGCTTACGAGTATCATCTTGGCAACCGGAGCGCCCTTGAATGGGTCATCGACCAGTACCGGGTATCCACCGACAAGCGCTCCGGCATCGTGAACGACCCTAATCGGGAAGACGATCCCGAGTACATCGTCCGCCTCATTGGTCAGGTGATTACAGTGAGCCTGGAAACAACGCGTCTGACTCGGGAATTGCTGGGGCTGAAATTGGTGCCGCCCGGAGACTCACGGAACAGATGAATAGCAATTCTCGGCCGATAAGGAGCGAAGCATAATGGCTTGGCTTTGGGATTCCTGGGAAGAATTCGCAGATTTTGTGCATCCGACAGAGGCTAAGCCCGGATGGTTCAATGAAAGCCGGATCGGTACGCGTCTGGAAGCAAATGGCTATATATTTAAGGCCGTTTGCGATATTGAAAACTCAATCGCAGGTTTGAAACAGCTCGGATTTGAAGGGCAGCGTGCAAAAAGTGATTCGGACAGAACGGCTGCCCACTCCGCCCGCAATTTCGTAATCGTTGCGATCAATTCTGGCGAGCGTCTTCTCCTCTATCACAAGCGTCTTGCACTCAGCCGATCCAGCTCCGGATTTCTTCATCAAAACGACCTCCTAGAACATTGGGACAGATACGCTAAGGGCGGACGCATCGGCTTTGAGATGCAACAACTTCTCGTTGATCTGCAGGAATTTGTGCGAGGGTATTACGAACTTTTGGAGGAGGACGAGCACTTTCTGCTCGATGACCTTGACCTTCCAGACTTACTCGCGCAGGATTTTCGTCTATCGCGAGATCTGTTCTCCGTCGGCTTTGATGAGCCAGGCTTGCTGCTTGCAGGGCGCGGGCTTGAAGCGGTCGTTCGCCAGATTGGCGTACAGAGAAAGATAGAGCTCGCAACGAACAAAGGCAAAAAGACGGCAGATGAAATCGACTTTCATGACTTGATCGAGGTCATATCAAGGCTCAAGTGGAAGGCGAGCAAAAAACCTCTCATTTCTAGGGAGATGAAAGCCTTGCTGCTCTACCTGAAGGCGATCCGAAACAGTGGTGCCCATCCAGGTGCCGATGGCTTTGGAACACAGACCGCTCGCGAAACGGCTAACGTGGTCGCTAAAGCAGCGACTCGATTGTGGCTGTCAACAGCTAAGAGCAGAGCCCGAATCGAACCTCTCATCGTGCAGAAAAGTTGGTAGAACTGATCTGATACAGGGCTCGCTCGATTTCAGAATTTCAGGGCTCTCTGAAGTCTGCATTTTTGGTAACGCCTGGGTAACGTATTCGATCACAAATGGCCACAACCGCACCCCAACGGATACAAGTCCGCCAAGTATTTAACTTGCTCATTATGGGCAAGATATCCCCGTCTATGCAGGTGCCCACCAACCCATGCAAAATGGCCCGGTTGGGACTTTCACGGCGATAACACGGGTTCAAATCCCGTCGGGGACGCCAAATAAATCAATAACTTACATAAAAACCAGCCGGTTTAAGTGAAACTAAAGTGAAACTGGAGCAGTCTGTAGCGCCCCTAGACGCCATTCTGCCTATTTGTAGGCAGAGCGCACCCCGGCGCGGCCTTGAGCCTGTCCAGCGCCCCGGCCCGCTCGCCACAATTGACCGCACCGCTGGTTTCACTTTGAACTTTCACTTGCCGGGAAATCTCGAAATCCCGCCAATGCCCAAAACAGTGACCAGCCCAACAGAAAGACGGCTAATGGCACACCTACAGCAATTGCCGCTGTCTTGAATACCTTGTGCCAAGGATGAATATGCTGAAGCGGCTGGCCAACTTTCGCGTAAAGTTTCTCCGATAGAACCTTGTCGTTCAAGTCCTTGTATTCGGGATAAAGCCGCCGAAAATCTTGCACCTTGTACCAGCACAAGCCGTCTTTCTCTGTTGTGTAGTCTGTGCCGGATGAACCCCTAGCAAGGTTGCAAAAAGTGGGAAGAAGACTATAGCCACCTAACTGTTCGGCAATGGCGTCATAATCCGTGTTTGCAATGCGGAATTCGTTGCGAATATCGGAGTACGACGCAACGCCAACGGCAACAATGAACAGCACACTTGAAACAATCCAAAGCCGGAACACCCCGGCGCGGAAATTCATTCGCATAGATGAACCCCTTGTAAGCGTATAACGAAAATAGCATTGGAGCTTCCAACTGCACAGGTCAACACATTCCAACCGAGGGTATTGCAAATGAGTGTAGAACCTCAAGAGACTGACCTGCTGGTGAAATTTGAAATCGACAATTTCCCTGTCGAATACCGCCAATACTACTTAATGAAGCGCAACAACCTGTTTGCTCGAATTCAGGAGTTCAATGCTCTTTGGCAACTCTACATTCAACTTGACGAAATATGGATGCGAGAGTTTGCTGATCTACAGAGCAGACGGGAGACCTATTCAATGCTTCCGCTGCTGTGCTGCATGAATTGTCACTCCAAGATACGAGTCAGCCTTGAACTCGTGTTTTCAGACTGCTTGGCAGAGGCGCGGTCGATTTTGCGAGATGCAATTGAATTTTTCGCCCACGGTCACGCAATGTTGAACGATTCAAGTCTTCAGAAAACATGGCTTGAGAAGATTGAGGGAAAGCAAGAGCTAGAGGCATTCAAGGATGCTTTTGAGCGAAACAAGAAACAAGGGCTGTTCAATGGACTCGATGAGTTGCACAAATCGTGGGGCGAGCTATCTGAAACCGGCTCACATGCGAATGCTGTAGCGATGGCAGAGCGATTTGAGCAGATCAAGACTGCTGACGGCGTGGAATTTCGTCTTAACTATACCGGGACTGACACTAAACTGTGGGCCACTACTGTGTTCACAATGCTGCTTTCTTGTTCAACAATGGAGAACACATTCTTTAACGACTACAATGACCGCCTTAAACTCGATGCAGACCTGATTAGAAAACGAGTAGCGTTTACAAATGCAAAAGAACAGTTGAGGGCAAGCATCATCAAGACGTTTCAATTGTCGCCACCGGGAGGAATACACCGGCCTAAGCCTACGATCTACACGCCATGAGTCTTATTGCTGAACACGAGTGCAGCCAGTTCCAGGCGTTTTCTACCATGCGGGCAAACATTTCCACAACTTTATTTGTGGGCAATCTGCCGTTGCAGCATTGGTGCTCAGGCTCTCAACTGCGGGAACCATCGCAGCGTCAGAACTACAGCCTGAAATTTGTGTTCGTTTTGTGTACCCTGTGACGCTGTTGCTGTTGCTCAACTCAGTTGCTATGGTTGCCGTGTTGTCTGCTTCAACAGGAAAGGATGGAATGAGCGATGTTCACAGAGGCACAGCAAAAAGAAGTGTTGGCCCGCGCACAGATAATGGACTAGCAGACAAGGGAAGCATTGATTCGACGGGTACACGAGCTTGAGTCAATGTCTGAATACTCGAAACAGAGAATTGAATTCGTGAAACGGCAGAGCCTTCCCGGCGAACTGGGCGAGTCGAGTGCGCTGGACTGGATTCAGTCTCGCCCGATCTACTTTGTCAGCTTGTCCAGGGCCATATTGAGGTCCAGCACATTGACGCGAGGCTCTCCGAGCAGGCCGAGTTGCCTGCCGGTGATGTGCTGCTGGATGAGTTGCCGGACGCGGTCCTGACTAAGGTCACGGGCTCTGGCGATGCGGGGCGCCTGGAAGAACGCGGCGTCCGGAGTGATGTCAGGGTCGAGGCCGGAGCCGGAGGCGGTGACCAGGTCGATGGGCACAGGCGTGCCGGGATTCTCGGCAGAGAGTTTGCCGATTGAGCCCTGGATGCGCTCAACAAGTGCCTTGTTGGACTGGGCGAGGTTCGAGCCGCCGCTGCTGGTTGCGTCATATCCGTTGCCCGCGGCCGAGGGGCGCGGATGAAAGTAGCGATCGGCAGTGAAGCTCTGAGCCAGCAGTTCCGAGCCAATGACCCGCCCATCTTTCAGGATGAGGCTGCCGGCCGCTTTGCGTGGAAACAGCGCGCCTGCTATGCCGGTGACCGCGAGCGGGTATCCCAGGCCCAGCAGAAGCGTTGTGACGATCGTAAAGCGAATTGAAGTCTTCCAAACTGAATGCATGAACAATCTCCGCAGGGCGCATGGTCCCGCAAATCAAGCCAGGTGCAGAGCCATCAAGAACATGTCGATAGCCTTGATGCCGATGAATGGTACGAGGACGCCGCCGACGCCGTAGATGAGAAGGTTGCGGCGCAGTAAAGCCTCGGCTGGCCTGGGTTCATATTTCACGCCCTTGAGTGCCAGCGGGATAAGGGCGACGATGATGACCGCGTTGAAGATGACGGCAGAGAGAATGGCCGACTGCGGCGTGGCCAGGTGCATGATGTTGAGCGCGTTGAGCACCGGAAAGACGCCCGCGAACATGGCGGGAATGATGGCGAAGTACTTGGCCACGTCGTTGGCGATGCTGAAGGTGGTGAGCGCGCCGCGGGTCATGAGGAGTTGCTTGCCGATCTCGACAATCTCAATCAACTTGGTGGGGTTGGAGTCGAGGTCAACCATGTTGCCGGCTTCCTTCGCAGCTTGTGTGCCGGAGTTCATGGCTACGCCTACGTCGGCCTGGGCGAGGGCGGGTGCGTCGTTGGTGCCGTCGCCGGTCATGGCGACCAGCTTGCCCTTGCCCTGCTCGCGCTTGATCAGGTCCATCTTGTCCTTGGGCTTGGCCTCGGCCAGGAAGTCGTCGACGCCGGCCTCGCGGGCGATGACGGCGGCGGTGAGCGGGTTGTCGCCGGTGATCATGATGGTGCGGATGCCCATGGCGCGGAGGCGGGCGAGGCGCTCCTTGAGTCCGCCCTTTACGATGTCTTTGAGATGAATGACGCCGAGCGCGGTTGCATTCTCGGCAACCACGAGCGGCGTGCCGCCCATGCGCGCAACCTCTTCCACATGTTCGCGCACCTTCTGCGGAAGGTGTACTCCCTGCTCCTCAAGGAAGCGGGAGATGGCGTCGACGGAGCCTTTGCGGATGCGAGTTCCGGGCAGGTCGATACCGCTCATGCGGGTCTGGGCGGTAAAAGGCACAAACTCCGCGTGAGCGCCGCCAAGGTCGCGACCGCGCAGGCCGTACTTTTCCTTGGCCAGGATCACGATTGATCGGCCCTCGGGGGTTTCATCGGAGAGAGACGAGAGCTGCGCGGCGTTGGCCAGCCGCTCATGGCTCACGTCGGGGGCGGGCAGGAATTCCGTGGCCTGGCGATTGCCCAGGGTAATGGTTCCGGTCTTGTCGAGGAGCAGCGTGTTCACGTCTCCGGCGGCTTCAACGGCGCGCCCGCTCATGGCGAGCACGTTGTATTGGACCAGCCGATCCATGCCGGCGATGCCGATGGCCGACAGCAGGCCGCCGATGGTGGTGGGAATGAGGCAGACCAGCAGCGAAACCAACACGAATACGGTTTGCGGCGCCTTGGAGTAGATGGCGAAGGGTTGCAGCGTAACCACGGCGAGGAGAAAGACGATGGTGAGCCCGGAGAGCAGAATGCTGAGGGCAATCTCGTTGGGGGTTTTTTGGCGGGTGGCGCCTTCCACCAGCGCAATCATGCGATCGAGGAAGGTCTCGCCGGGGTTGGAGGTGATGCGCACCTTGATCCAGTCCGATAAGACTTTAGTCCCGCCAGTGACGGCAGAGCGGTCTCCGCCGGCTTCGCGAATCACGGGCGCTGATTCGCCGGTAATGGCTGACTCATCCACTGAAGCCACGCCTTCAATCACCTCGCCGTCGCCGGCGATGTATTTGCCGGCGGGGACGTAAATAATGTCTCCGGCGCGGAGCAGACCGCTGGCAGCGTCTTCAAAGCGGCCATCGGCGGTGTAGCGCTGGGCGATGGTCTCGCCCTTGGCTTTGCGCAGGGTATCGGCCTGGGCCTTGCCGCGGCCTTCGGCCATGGCCTCGGCAAAGTTGGCGAACAGCACTGTGAACCACAGCCAGAGGGTGATCTGCAGGTTGAAGCCGAAGCCGGGGCGATGATGGACAGTGTTGTCGATCAGCAGCGCGGTGGTAAGGACGCTGCCCACTTCGACCACGAACATCACCGGGTTCTTGACCATGCCGCGCGGATCAAGCTTGCGCACTGAATCCAGCAGCGCCTGGGCCATGATCTCCGTATTCCAAAGGCTCTTCATTTCAAGCATGACAGTCCGTTCCGTCTTGTGCTGATGCGGTTAGAAAACCTGGCCGGCCTTGAGCAGCAGGTGCTCCAGTATGGGCCCCAGGCTCAACGCCGGGAAGAAGGTGAGCGCGCCCAGAATCAGAATCACGCCCACCAGCAGCAAGGCGAACAGGGATGTGTTCACCGGGAATGTGCCGGGCGAGGGCGGGACACTCTTCTTCATAGCCAGGTTGCCCGCCAGAGCGAAGACAGGGATAGCCATCAGGAACCGGCCGCCGAGCATGGCCCAGCCCATAACCACGTCGTACCACCACAGGGTGGTTGGATTCACGGCCGCGTTCAGTCCGCCAAAGGCCGATCCGTTATTTCCCACAGCCGAGGTAAAGGCGTAGAGGATTTCTGTCAGCCCATGCGGCCCCTGGTTGGTCAGGGCGGGCAAGCCGATGGTGGGAGAGAGCAGGAAGGCGGCGGTCAGCGTAAGGATGATGAGCGGAAAGATGAGTACGTAAAGCATCGACATCTTGACGTCGTACGATTCAATCTTCTTGCCCAGGTATTCAGGTGTGCGGCCCACCATGAGGCCGGCGATGAAAACGGACAGGACGACGAAGATGAGAATGCCGTAGAGGCCTGCGCCCACACCGCCGAATACGACCTCACCGAGCATGATGTTCGTGAGTACCACCATGCCACCCAGCGGGGTAAAGCTGTCGTGCATGGAGTTGACCGCGCCGCAACTGGCATCGGTGGTGATAGTGGCGAAGAGAGCCGATTCGGCGATGCCGTTGCGAACCTCTTTACCCTCCATGTTGCCGCCCGGCGCGGTAAGAGTGCGGGCCTGGGCTGCGCCGTGGATCAACGGGTGCGGCTGCGACTCAGCCCAGTAGATGGCTGTGAATCCAGCAGCAAAGAGAATGAACATGGCGGCCAGCACAGCCCAGCCGTGACCCGGTGAGCCGGTCATGCGCCCCAGCGTGTAAGTGAACCCTGCGGGGATGATGAAGATAGACAGTATCTGAAGGAAATTGGAGAAGGGCGTGGGATTCTCAAAGGGGTGGGCGCTGTTGGCATTGAAGAATCCGCCGCCGTTCGTGCCCAGCAATTTGATCGCTTCCTGCGAGGCCACCGGCCCTTGCGCAATGGTCTGCGTCTGCGCGGGCGCTTCAAGAGGGTGTGCAGTGGTGTATGCGTGCAGGTTTTGCGGAACCCCCTGGGCCACCAGCAGCAGCGCGTAAATCAAAGAGGCTGGAAGGAGCACGTAGAGCAAGGTCCGCGTGGTGTCCACCCAGAAGTTGCCGATAGTGGCGGACGCGGTGCGCTTGATGCCACGGATCAACGCCAATGCGGTTACCATGCCCACCGCAGCGGAGAAAAAGTTGTGGGTGGCCAGACCGGCCATCTCGGTGAGATAGCTCATCGTCGTTTCAGGCGTGTAGAACTGCCAGTTGGTGTTGGTGGTAAAACTGGCGGCGGTGTTCCAGGCCAGATCGGGTCCGACGGCGGCGATGCCTTGCGGGTTGAAAGGCAGATGCGCCTGGAGCCGCTCGATCAGATAGGTGACGAACAGGCTGACGGCGGAGAAGCCGAGCATCGCAAAGGCGTACTCGCGCCAGTTCATCTCCTCGCTCGCATTCACGCCGGAGAGCCTGTAGATGAAACGTTCGATGGGCCGCAGCACCGGATCGAGCCAGGTGCGTTCCCCCTCAAAGACTCGAGCGAGATAAGCGCCCACCGGGCGAACCGTCGCCAGCAGAACAAGGCAGTAGAGGCCGAACTGCAGCCAGCCATTGGCGGACATGTCAGAATTTCTCCGGGAAGAGCAGGGTGAGTGCCAGGTAGCCCAGCAAAAGAACAGACAGAACCAAAGCGATAGCGGTGATGAAATCAGTGTGCATGGGCGCTACCTCAACTTCTGGCAGGCCTTGACGTACAAAAACGCCAGGGCGAAGAAGACAACCGTGAACAAAAGCATCGTTGCATCTTGCATCGAGGTCTCTCACATTTCAGGGCATGATGCCGGTCCGCCGCATTGAGCGCGTGCCTGACTCCATGCTCAAGAACGAGTTTGGATTGGGGCGCGTTGGGGCGGCGGAAGGGATTTCTAAAGAATACGTAAGGATGGCCCGAGCCGCGTAAGGCTCGGGCCGCTCCGGTCTAGGATTCCGAGCTTCCGATCCATCCTTCGGGGACAAAACGATAGCCGACCCATGGCTCGGTCTGGATATATTGCTTCCCGGTCTGGGCTTCCAGCTTCTTGCGCAGTTGGCCGACAAAGACGCGCAGATTCTCCGGTTGATGCACGGACTGCGCACCCCAAACTGCGGTCAACAAGGCGCGGTGGGTCATCACCTTGCCGGGATTGCGCGCCAGATGGAGAAGCAGGTCAAACTCTTTAGGCGTCAGGTGCATGGGCTTGCCGTTCGCGGTGATGGCGTGCGCCTCCGCGTCCACAACAAAGTCGCCGGTCTCGATAGCTTTGGCGGTGCGCTCGGGTGCGCGGCGCAGGTGAGCGCGCACGCGGGCCAGCAACTCCTGAATGCCGAAGGGCTTGGTCACGTAGTCGTCGGCCCCGGCATCGAGCGCTTCCACCTTCGATCGCTCATGGCTGCGCACAGAAAGCACCAGGATGGGTGTTGATGAAGCGGTGCGCACGGCCCGGCACACTTCCACCCCAGTCATGCCGGGCATCATCAGGTCAGTGATGAGCAGGTCCGGCGGCCATTCGCGAAAGAGGCGGATGCCTTCCTCGGGATCGTTGGCGGTCCTGACATCAAAACCCTGCGCAGAGAGCGACGCGCGCAGCACACGCGTGATCTGCGGTTCGTCATCGATCACTAGAATTCTCGCCGGCATCGAGGGCTTCTTTCAGCTGAAGATTACATCATCGTGCAGGACCGGTATCATTCCTGTGGGGAGATCGATGACACTGCGCGGCCACTCGCGGGAGGCTTTTCGCTGGTTGGTCGGTACGCTTGCCGCTGCGCTGACGACGGCTCTGCTGGCCTGGCTCGGCGTCAATGCCACCACCGCCGGCATGGTCTTTCTGGTGCTGGTTGTCTGGTGGGCCACGCAGGCAGGCATCGCCCTTTCGCTCTATATCGCGGCTCTCTGCGCCGGTTCGTTCGATTATTTTTTTCTGCCTCCCTATCACACCTTTGCTCTGGCCGGGCCGCAGGAGTGGGTTGCCATGCTCTCGTTTCTGGCCACTTCCGTGGCGGCCGGGCGTGTGGCCGAGCGCGCGCTCCATCAAGCCCAGCAGGCCGGGCAGCGCCGCGAGGACGTAGAGCGCCTGTACACGCTGAGCCAGGAGATGATGCTCCACCAGGACGCCGACGGCCTGATGCGCGACCTGCCGCGGCTCATCCAACGCATCTTTGCCCTGGATGATGTTGTGCTTTATCTCGGCGATCAGGACCGGTTCGTCTTTTCCATGGGCGAGCCGGCGGAGTCTCTGAAAGTTCGCCTTCGCAATCTGAATGGAGACGAGACTCCAACCCTGGTTGAGGAGGAAGGGTACTCGGCTGTTGCGCTGATGCTCGGACTCGGACCGGTTGGCGCACTGGGCTGGCGCCCCTCCGTGCTCACCCGGGAGGTCGCTACCGCCGTTGCGGCACAGGTAGCCATTGCGCTCACGCGAGCCGTCGCCCTCGAGGCCACAGCACGCATGGAAGCTGTCAGGGAGAACGAACGCCTGCGCACCGCGATTCTTGACTCGCTTACGCACGAACTGCGCACTCCGCTCACCTCGATCCGCGCCGCCGCCACCACACTTTTGCAGGGCGAAGGGCTCGACGATGCCAGCCGGCAAGACTTGACCGCCATTGTCGATGAGGAGAGTGCGCGGCTCGACGCGCTCATCGGCGAGGCCGTGGAGATGGCTGAGATTGATGCTCACATTGTTCGAGTGCGAGTTGTACTGCAGCATGCCCGCGCCTTTCTCGAGCATGTCGTGGAGGAATCGCGCGCCACGCTGGCTGGACATCCCGTCGTGATTGGCGTTGACGAGCCCGACATACCCGTGTGGTTCGATCCGCACTTACTGGGCCGCGTTTTCCGGCATTTGCTGGAGAATTCTGCCCGCTATTCCCCTCCGGGAAGCAGAATCGTGCTGCGCAGCCGATGCACCGAGGAGCAATTGGAGTTCAGCGTTGAAGACAACGGCCCAGGCATCAGCCCCACGGATCTTCCTTTGATCTTCGAGAAGTTCTATCGAGGGCAGGAAGGCACAACCAGCCGAAAGGGCTCTGGGATGGGTCTGGCAATCGCTCGCGCCATTGTTATCGCGCACGGCGGGTCCATCGAAGCATCCAGTGCGTTGGGCAAGGGAGCCAGTTTCACGTTCCGGGTGCCGCTTGCAAAATGAATGAGCGATCGATGCCGGTCGAGGCAGAGGCGCACTCACTCCGGTTCGACGGCGAAGGCTGCGGCAGGCGGCAGTGGACGACATTGGATCCGAGCGGTCGTGCATCCAGCCACCTGCGGTCGGGCCATTTTGGGGCCAGGTGCTTGTGGATGACAACGCTGTGACGAGCGCACGCGAATGCAGGATGGTGCGCGAATCAACGGCCAGGAGTGCTGAGCGGAGCCAGGTGCTTGGTGTTCTGGTAGGTATAAGTGATGCGGTGAATGACGGTGATGGTGGAGAGCACGGCCAGGATCCACAGCACGGGCGCCATCACGCCCCAGTGGTTGAAGAGGGCGCCTAAAATGATCAGCACGATACGCTCGGGGCGTTCCATGAAGCCCACCTTGCATTGGCCGATGAGAGCTTCAGCGCGCGCGCGCGTATAGCTGACCATGAGCGAAGTGACCATGACGAAGGCCACCAGCACAACGTATCTGAATCGATTGATGCGGCCGTAGTAGACCAGCAGGCCGAAGAAGAGGACGACGTCAGAGTAGCGATCGATGACGGAATCGAAAAACGACCCGAAGACCGTGACCTGATTGTTGCGCCGGGCCACGCGGCCATCCACCATGTCAAAGATGCCGGCGCCGAAGATGACCATGCCGGCGTAGAAGAACATGCGCCCGGCATTCGAGGCGTTGGCATGACCAAAAAGGAATGCGGCGGCGATGTTGATGACCAGGCCGATGAAGGTGAGGAAATTCGGGGAGATGCGGGTGAGCGCCAATCCGTGCACAATGCGGTCAAGAAGCCAGCCGCAACCGCGGCCAAACGCGCTGGTCCAGGTCATGCCAATCGTCCTAGTTACTTCTCGGGGCCGTCGTCAGCGTCTTCGCCGGCTTCGTCGTGAATGGTGGTGAGCTTGAGCACTTCCAGCTCGCGCTTTCCGTTTGGCGTGACGATAGAGGCCACGTCGCCTACTTGTTTTCCTACCAGGCCGCGCCCGATCGGCGAAGTCGTCGAGATGAGCCCCTTGGTTACGTCCGACTCCTCGCTTGTTACCAGCCGGTAGACGATCTCTTCTTCTTTCGTGGAGTCGTAGACCACCACGGTGGAGCCGAAGCCCGCCTTGTCTCTGGGAATGTTGGCCAGGTTGACCAGCGAGAGCTCGGCCATGCGCTTTTTGAGCTGTCCGAGGCGCGCGTTCACAAAGTCCTGGCGCTGTTTTGCCATGTGATACTCGGCGTTTTCCGACAGATCGCCCATTGCGACTGCCTTCTTGATCTCTGCCGGCAACTCGTGGGCAAGCTCATGCTCAAGGAGATGAATCTCTTTGAGAAGCTGCTTTTTAATGTGGTCAGGCATCCATGTTCCGTGGCGGGGAGCAATCGGGCTCAAACCGCGAGAGATAGACGAGCTAGCCCTTTTATTATACGCGGGCGCCTTGCAGCGAGATGAGGCGCGATCAGCCGCCCTCGCCGGTTGCTTGCTTGTCCAGGCTTGCATCCTTGCGGGCGTCAAGGAAGGACTGCAGGATGAGGGTGGCAGCCACCTGATCGACCACGCGGCGATGTTGCTGCCGGGGATGGCCGGCCTCATAGAGAATCCGATGTGCTTCGCGAGTGGTAAGCCGCTCGTCCCACAAGTGGATGGCCAGGCCGGTGAGCGCGCCGAGGTCTGCGGCCAGGGCGTGCGTTTTGGCGGTGCGTGGGCTCAGGTCGCCGGAGAGATGCAGGGGATTGCCGACTACGATGGCTGCCACGCCGAAGCGCCGCGCCAGACGCGCCAGCGAACGCAGGTCGTCCCTTGGGTTGCGTTTTCGCTCCAGTGTGAGGACGGGTTGTGCCGTCAGGCCGAGTTCGTCCGACACGGCGACGCCGATGCGCTTTGCACCAACGTCGAGGGCGAGATAGCGGGGTTGCTGGACGGGGTTCAGCGGAGCGCTCCTGGACTCTAGGTTAAACGGACGGAAAAACTCCGGGAGGCGAATCTCGCCCGCTACAATAAAGAGTTACATGAATTCCGGGGGATGGCCCTGCATCTAAACGGGACGAGGTTTTGCGGCAAGAGATGGCTGGGCGCCGGGGCAAAAGCAGGAAGAGAAATGGGTTAGCTGCGACAGTGACGCTGCTGCTGTTGCTGTTGGCGGCGCTCTGCGCAGCCGGCGCGTGGCTTGCTTTAACTCCTTTTGGACCCGCCACGGAGACCTTTGTCGAAATTGCGCCAGGGACTTCCACGGTGCGCATCGGGCAGCAACTGGAACAGTCGGGGGTGGTGCACAGCCAGTTTGCCTTTGATCTGGTTCACTGGCTAAAGAGGGGCCGGCTGAAGGCGGGCGAGTACAGGTTTGACCATCCGGCCACGGTGATTGAGGTCTACTCGCGCATTGCGCGAGGGGATGTTTACACCAGGACCATAACCGTGCCGGAGGGCGCAAGCATCTTTGAGATTGCCGCGCGGCTTGAGCAGGCGGGCTTTGGAGCGCGGCAGGATTTTCTGGTCGAGCAGGCAAGGCAGACAAAGCTGGTGGCCGACCTGGACCCCGGCGCAAAGAGCCTGGAAGGGTATCTTTTCCCTGATACCTATCGCTTTGCGCGAAAGGCGACGACAGCGCAGATATGCGCAACCATGGTGCGGCGTTTTCGCCAGGAGGCAGCGCAACTGGGATTGAAGGAGAATGTGCACGACGTGGTGACGATGGCCTCGCTGGTGGAGAGGGAGACGGCAGTGGACGGTGAGCGTCCGCTGGTGGCCAGCGTGTTTGCCAACCGGCTGGCGCATCACATGCCGCTGATGACGGACCCCTCGGTGATTTACGGTCTTGAACTGGACGGGCAGTGGCGGGGCGCCATCTACGCGAGTGACCTGAAGCGGGATACGCCGTACAACACGTATCTGCATGCGGGCCTGCCGCCGGGGCCGATTGCGAATCCGGGCCTCCGGTCGCTGCGCGCAGCGATGGACCCTGCGCATACCGACTACCTCTACTTTGTGGCCGCGGGAGACGATCCGCAGGGGCATTCGATGTTCTCATCCACGCTGGAGCAGCACGCGCGCGACGTGGCCGGGTACCGGCACGCGCTGAAGAAGGCAGGTGAGCGGTGAAGTGCCTTCTTCGATTTGCCTCCGCGGCGGGCCTGATGCTTCCGCTGGCGTTGCTTTCGGGTTGCCTGTTTACAACGCGCAGGCTGCCGGTACCGAAGCCGCCGCAGACGGTGCAGACACTGACACCGGATCAACTGGTGGCGACGTTAAACAATCGCTGGGATGCGCTGAAGACGCTGAACGCGACGGTGGAGATCCAGGCCAGCGTGCTGAACAGCAAGGAAGGCGTGGCGAAGGACTACACGACGTTCCGCGGGCACATCCTGATCCGCAAGCCGGGGATGCTGCGCGTGCTGGGCCAGGTGCCGGTGCTGGGCATGACGATGTTTGACATGGCGAGCGACGGCAAGACATTCAACCTGTATATCCCCTCGCGGAAGAAGGTTGTGAAGGGCGAGAACACGCTGAAGAAGAAGTCGATTCACCAGGTGGAGAATCTGCGGCCGGGGACCTTCTTCGATGCGATGGTGGTGCGCGGACTGGAGCCGGATAATCTCTACTCCGTCACCGCCGATACGGACACGATGGTGGATGCCTCGAAGAAGCATCTGCTGCTGATTCCGGAGTATGTGCTGAGCGTGATGCGGAGAAACGCCGATAGCAACGAGCTGGCACCGGT